>JAFIGC010000144.1 GCA_020831635.1 Verrucomicrobiota bacterium
TGCAGGTCAGCGGCTCCGTCCAGTTGGATTCCTCTTTCGGGGTGGGCCGTCTACTCGATGACCGGTGCTTTGGGGGGGGGCGTGGGTTCGGAGAGGGAAGAGGAATTAAACCACTGATGAACACGGATGGACACGGATTGTGGGGAGGGGGAAGAGGGGTCCGACCACCCTTCGGTGAACGCCCGACCTGAGTTTGAAGGGTGAATTTGACGGAGCTGACGCAGGTTTCATTGTGTTCTTGTGTCGTTACGCGACACAGGAGGTACAGGGTAATTCACACCGGAGTCCCTCCATTTGTCACATGTACGCAGGGGTTGAGGCATCCCTTCAGGATGCACCTCATTTTCGACCGGAACCCGGGGGTATTTCGCTTCGCTCGAACCCCCGGCTACGTTGAAAAGCCCTTTCAGGGCATGAAAAACTAGCAGAGGAAGGTCGAGGAGATCGGCACATCCTCAACGTTTCGCCCGCAACAGGATGCGCAGGGATTCTGGAACGAGTTCTTTTCCGGTGGAGGGGAGTTTGAGGTTCAGCGTTTGAATTTGAGTTCGGAGAAAGGCGATGTCCAACTCCTTTTTGGAATCCATGATGGATTGGAGATCGTCCAGATCTTTGGCGCGGACTTTCCCTTGCAGGGCATAAAGCTTGGAGAGAATCACATCCTCCACTTGCAAAACCGGCACCGGGCCGAAGCCGAAATCCGCCAGATTGTCCCCGGCCCGTTCCACGGCGCCTCGCACCCAGGGAATCGACGGGAGCATCAGATCGATCCCACCATTGATTTTTCCTTGCGCCCGACCCACCAGCATCACGACCGGGGTGCTTTTCCGCTTGATGGCAAACAGAGGTCCGCCAGCCAGCTCCGCGGCCCGGACGGTGCCCGGAATGAGATGCAGTTCCGACAGGATTTCTTTTCCGACGTTTTCCGCATCCCGGTCCAGGGCGATGCCCAGATCCACGTCCATGGTTACTCTGGGTTCCGCGCGGTAGAGTCCCGCGGCGAAACCCCCGGAGACTGCAAACGGAACTTTCCGTGCCCGGAGAAGTTCCACCGCCTTCGGGAACAAGTCAAACAGGTCCATGGATTGACTCCTTTGCCTGCTGTATCGCACGCAGTGCTTGACGATTGAACTTCAAAAATTCACGCGCGCGACGGGAAAGATCTTCCCTTTCCCGGCGGAGCAGTTCATTGCGATCCGCTTCAAAAAGAAGTTGAAGCCGTGCCGATTCCGGATGCGCACTGCGGAACCGATAGGTTGGACGGCTTTTGGAGCCCTCTTTTTCAATCAGGCCCTCCTCCAGTAATTCATGAAGCGCCTTCGAGGTGGCATAGGGGTGCGTTCCCGCAAACACGGCAAGCGCACGAACCCCCTGTGGATATCCGAGGAGTGCCAATTTTCGCAAAACCTCGGTCCGGGTCTGATTTTTTAAAAGTTCGCCCAAAGGAATCATCTCTTAAATGTACAAATAATTGTACATTTGTCAAGCGCTTTCGAGTGCGGAGCGCGGAGTGACGAGTGACCCCGCTTTGCGGGGTTCTGTTCACCGTTCGGGGTGTTTTGTGGGGACAAAGGTTGGAAAAGCGGTAGCTTCGCGGAGCTCGCTACACGCACTCCAAAGCGGCTTCGCCGCGCTCTTTACTCCTGACCTCAAATTATGGCAAACCTTGGGTGAACGGCACCCTCGGCTTTTTCCCGAAGATGCATTTGTACTTACCCGCCATCGTCTTTGAGACGAGGCCCCATGGGGTTTCAAGTTAGCAAAAAAAATGACATTTTTCATTGGCTTTTCTGTTTGGTCATCTTTAAACTTATTCCAGCAACAACATTACAGGAGGTGCATTGTGTACGGAAAAGCTAGGATGGTTTTAATTTTGCTTGTGTTTTTGGGAGCGTTTTCATTGAAGCCGTGGCTGCAGGCAGTGTCGTTTGGGGGGATTGCTCCCAAGGCGGGTTTGCGCTTCCGGTGCTAAAGAGGGAGAAAGGAGGCGCAAGGCAATGGCACGGGAAATTTCCAATTTCATGTTGCGATATAGTTTGGAGGCGGCGGAGCTTTTTGGGGAGCCGCGGAAGGTTTTGCTCTCGCGCCTTCGGGATCCGGGGGTGGTGGGGCGAAAGTTTCGTTGGGTGGATTGGGATGAATACGTGGGGGTGATGCGTCCGGTGTTCGAACGGATCGGGAGCGGTCCGGCGTTGGTGCCGATGGGGCAGCGTTATTTGAATGAACGCTACCGCACCCGATCCGCGCATTTGTATGCGCAATACCGGAATTGGGAACGGATGCTGTGGGTGGCGAAAACGTTGATGGCGGGTCGCATGATGCGGGGATATGAGATTGACTACACGCCCTTGGGGGATGACCGATTTGAAGTGACCATGTCGATCCCGGAGCATCTGGAGGGTTTTCCGGATTTCTTTTATTTTCTCACCGGGGTGTGGACGGGGAGCAGCCCGCAGGCGAAGCTTCAACACACGATTCATTCTCTGGAGGTTTTTCCGCATCGCGCGGTGGCGGACATTACCTTTGACCGAAGGTCTTTGCATTCCCGGGTGGCGTATAATCCCCTCTATTCCCGCTTGAAATCGTTTTGGGAACTGTGGTGTTGTCGGCGGGAAGCCCAGCGAATTGCCTCGGACCTGACCCGGGAGACGGAAAACCTCGACAAAGCCTTCGACGCGGTGTCGGATTTGGTGTTTCTCATTCGGGAAGGCGAGGTGATCCAGGCGAACCGCGAAGGGCGGGCGTTGTTGGACGGCGCGGGGTTTTCCATGGAAAGCTTTGCCGGGATTTTTCGGGAAGACGGTGGACCCACGGTGTCGGTTTGGGAGGGGCTGGACCGCGTGTATCGGGTACGTTGTTCCTCTTGGCTGGATGCGCGGGGACGGCGCGAGCATTTGCTGACCTTGCAGGACCAAACGCGTTTGCTGGCCTTGGAGCAGCGTGCCAAAACGGGTGCGCTGGAGGCTCGCCGGCTTGCGGAAAAACGGCTGGAGGAAGATTTGGGGAGTTTGTTGGCGGAGTTGGATTTGCAACTCGCGGAAGCGACAAACGGCGAGGAGGACCCGGAGACCCGGGAATTGCTGACATCGTTGGGGGCGTTGGCCCGTCACTGCCGGGAACAGGGGCTGGCCTTGGTGGAAGACACGATGATCGGGTTTCCCACCGACGCGGAACTGATGCAGGCCTTGAACCAATTGGCCCGTGAATACAGGGAGGTTTTTGGTTTTGAGGTGCGATTGGAGGGGGCGTCCTTTCCGCGGCTTGAGGAGGCGCGGGACCGGGGCGAGTTGTTCTTGATTTTGCGGGAGGCGGTACGCAATGCCTGGCGGCATTCTGGAACGGACGAGGTGCGGGTCTGTGTTTCGCCAATCGAAGTTCGGGTGGTTGACGCGGGGCGGGGCTTTGGCGCAAAGGATCAAAATGGGTCCGGGTTGGGCATGGACAGTATCCGTGAACGGGCGGAAAAAATCGGTTTGGAGGCGGTGCAAATGCAATCCGAGGGTGCGGGTGCGGGCTGGGTTTTCAAACCCAGGATGTGCGGGGAGTTGGCATCATGAGCACGCCGCATGTTCCCGGACCGGATGAAGTGGTGCTGCATTTGCAGACGGGATACCGCCAAACGCGCTTGAACCAAGAGGATTTGGAGGAGGCGAGGGACCGGATGCGTCACTTGTTCGACGAGGTTTCCGACATCGTGTTTGTTTTTCAGAAAGGAGAGGTTTTGTTGGAAAACGAGCGCGCGCGAATGCTGTTGGCCTCGATTGGAGAAGCGTCCGAGGCCTTGGTCAAAGAGATCTATGCGCGGGCGGGGCAGGTGTTGCGGGGCCTGCCGGTGACCTTGGCATGGCCCACGCCCTCGGCGCAAAAACATCTGGTGATTCACGCGGCCACCGCCTTGCGGCTGGAGGAAGGCAACGCCTTGTTGGTGACCTTGGTGGACTTGTCGGATGCAATGGCGAAAACGCGTCAACTGGAAGTCGCGGACCGAGAGGAGCGGCAGCGCATTTCCAGGGACTTGCACGACGGCTTGTCGCAATTGTTGGCGAGTTTGCATTTTCAGGCCCGGGCCTTGGCGTTGCGAAAGCAGGGGCACGCGCGGGGGGAACTGTACCGTCACATCGCCGAACTGGCCACCTTGTGTGCCCAAAACGGCCGGAAAATCCATCATGAATTTTTCGAAAAATAGGGGAGTTGCCCCGATATACAGGTTTACGAATTCATGGTAGACTGGCACGTATGAAAACGATACTTCTTGTCGATGATCATCCCATGATCCGCAAATGGATTCGCGCGTTGGTGGAATCCCTGCCGGAGGCGCATCATGTGTTGGAGGCGGGAACGCGGATGGAGTCCCAGACCTTGCTGGAGGAAAACGAGGTGGACCTTTTCCGGCGACCTTGATAAAGCTCCGCGCATGAACGACTCCAAAACCCTCCAAGCCGATATCGTAATCACCACCGCCAATCCCGCCGGCATTTGTGCCGCCATTGCCGCCGCGCGGCTTGGATCCTCCGTCCTTCTCCTGGAACCCGATCCAGTCATCGGCGGATTGAACACCAGCGGACTCAACAACAACGAGCAGCATCACATGCATCCGGTGGAAACTTTCGGGGGGTTGTGCCGGGAGCATTTCCGGCGGCTGGCTCGTTTCCATCCCGATTCCTGGGAAAAATACCCGGGCTGGTTTCACTCCCGGGACGCGCTGTCGATTTGGGAGGAAATGTTGGGGGAGGTGGAGGGGGTGACCCTGCTGACAAACCGACAAGTCACCGGTCTGGAGAAAAACGGCGACCGCATTCAAGCCCTGCTGTTGGAGGATGGCGACCGCGTGGAAGGCAAGGTCTTTCTGGACACGACCTACGAAGGGGATCTGCTGAATTGGGGCGAAATCAGCCACCGCTTGGGACGCGAGGCCCGCAGCGAACGCGAGCCTTCCGCCGGGGTGACTTGGAATGACGAAGTGATCCCAGTCTCACCCTACGACGAGGCGGGTTTGTTGCCGGGCATTTGCGCGGAGTCGGAACCGGAGCTGGGCGCCGCCTCGCCCTTGGTGCAGAACATGAATTTCCGGCTCACCCTGACCGACGATCCGGATAACCGATTGCCCATCCCGGAAGTGGCGCCGGGCGATCCCCGCGAATTCGAGTTGCTGGCCCGCGCCTTCGCGGCCAAACAGATCGTGGAACTGCGAAAGGTCATAGGCCTCTATCCGTTGCCGGGTCGAAAATTCGAGTGCAACAACAATCAGCAGGCCATCCTTTCGCTTTCCCCGCGCGGCTTTGCCAATCCTTGGATTCACGCCACACCCGGGGAACGTCGGGAAATGTTGGCCGATGTGCGGCAACAAAATCTGCGCTTGCTCCGCTTTCTGAAGGACGATCCGCGGGTGCCGGATGACATCCGTGCCCACATGTCCCGTCTGGGCCTTCCCGCAGACGAATATCCGCACAACGACCATTGGCCCTACGAAATCTACGTGCGCGAGGGCCGTCGTCTGGAGGGGGAGATTGTGCTCGACGAAACCGATACGCTGGGCGGGGGAACCCATTCCGACACCATCGCCTTCGCGTCCCACTTCATGGACTGTCACTGGGTGGAACGCTATCCGGCGGGACGGGACGGATTCCGCAACGAGGGACGGCTCTGGCGTCCGGGCAAAATCCATCCTTTGCCGTACCGATGCATGTTGCCGAAGCCGGGTGAATGCGAAAACCTGCTCGTCCCCGTGGCCGTCAGCGCCACCCATGTCGCCTTTTGCACCATTCGCCTCGAACCCACGTGGATGAAGCTCGGCGAGGCCGCCGGCGCGGCGGCGGCGATGAGCCTGGCCGACAACGTTTCCCCTCGAAACGTGAATGTGCCCAAGTTGCAGCAACATTTGCGTGAGCAAGGTGGAATTCTGGATTTACGGTAAACCGGATTTCCCTCTAACTTTTCATGCCGCCATGTGTAGTGTTAACGAATGACGAAATTTTCCCCATTTTTTTACGTGCTTTGTTTTCTGTTTTTTGGTTTGGGGCCGCGTGTTGCGGGTCAGGGAAACGCGTGGCACGTTTCTCCCCATGGGGACGATGGACACGCCGGGAATGATTCGGCGCCGTTTCGAACCATTGCCAAGGCCGTGTCCGAGGCCATGCCGGGGGACACGGTCTGGCTGCACGCGGGGGAATACGCGACTTTGTCGGCCGTGCGGTCGGGGACGGCGACCGATCCGATCAGGTTTCGCGCCCTGCTGGAAGAGGGCCGTCCCGTCCGGGCGGTTTTGAGTGCGTTTGACCCGATGACGCCGGGCGCAAACGGATTTGGTGACTGGGAATTGCACGCGGGGGCCATCTGGAAAATCACCGTCCCCTCCGGCTGGGGCTTTCAACCGGGCGGAAATCTGGTTCGCGCGGAGGGAGCGGCGCTCCGTCCCGCGCGCTGGCCGGATGCGGCCGGAGCGGTGGATTTTGATCGTCGCCATATGCGGGAAGCCCAGTCCGGTGCCTTGGATTTGGCATCGCGCGGGACCCAGCCGCCTTATTCCCCGGACGATTTTTACACGGGCAGTTATGTCGATCCCGGCTTGACGGACTTTGCGGACGGCAGTTGGGCCGGCGCGCATATCGATCTTTGCGCGGGGCACAATTGGTGGCCCAAAAGCGGCGTCGTCACCGGCAATGCCGGGGAAACCCTCCACTTCCGTTTTCGTTTTGCCGAGAATTGGGAAGCGGTGATCGATACGCCGAAGGAAGGCGACCGCTTCGCGCTTTGGGGGCACTTGCAGGCACTGACTTCGCCGGGTGAATTTTTTCTGGATGTACACGGGATCAACGGACCCGCGCGCACGCTGTATCTGTGGATGCCCGAGGGCGATTCTCCGGTCGGCAAAACCGTCGAACTGCTGCGCCGTTCCCGCGGGCTTGATCTCGGGAATTTCGCCCATCTGCATGTGCGGGATCTGCACGTGCTTGGCGCCGTTTATGCCGGGCCCAACGCCCACAACCTGCTGTTGGACGGGCTGGAGGTCGCCTACGGGGGCATGAACCGAAACTTGCTGTTTTG
The DNA here is from genome assembly GCA_020831635.1 of Verrucomicrobiota bacterium. GTDB lineage: Bacteria > Verrucomicrobiota > Kiritimatiellia > SS1-B-03-39 > UBA6053 > PXAS01. The sequence continues at coordinate 7,045 of JAFIGC010000144.1, forward strand.
GTCCAACCGGACTGCGGTGGAACTGCGCGGAACCGCCCACATTTTTCGCAATGGGCATGTTCGGCAGGGTTGGGGCACGGGAATCATGCCATTTGGAGAGGATCATCTCATTGAAAACAACGTGGTTCACGGCACCTTCAGCCATCCGCTGAGTCTCGCGGGCGCCCGCAACGGCGTCATCCGGCGGAACAGCGTGTTTCACGGCGGGGATACCGGGGTGGATATTGGCGGAAAGGGGCTGTTGATCGAATACAACCACGTTTCCCACGCCGGGATGCGCATCACCGACATTGCCCTGATGAACACATGGAATGCCGGGGATTTGGAAGGCACCGAGTTGCGTTACAACTGGGTGCACAGCAACCAAGCGCCCTGGGATCCGTCCAGAAGTTGGTGGGGCGGGCAGGGGATCCGCTTGGATTCCGGCCACGCGCCCGTTGGCGTGTACAATGCCCGTATTCACCACAACGTGGTCTGGAACACCTCCGCGGACAGCGCCATCTCCATCTGGCGGCTGGCCGAAGACACGCCGGGGCATGGTGACGCGCAAGTGCTGGTGGCCCAAAACACCATGGACAAGGCGCTGGTGCTGGCGGGCTCCGGCGATGCGAGCGGGACCGAATACCGCCGAAATATCTCCGAACGTTGGAATGACATCGGACAAGGCTTTTCCGGGGCCGAGGTCTCTGAAAACCATGTCACCCAATTCGCGCTGCCCGGAAACCTGACCGGAAATCCGGGCTTTGTCTCCCCGGCGAACCGCAACCTCACCTTGCGCGCGGACGCGCAGACACGGGATCACGGCGACCCGATTCCCGGGGTCACCGAGGCGGGGCCGTATGCCTATCTCGGGGCCTACAATCCGGATCGCGTCCCCTGGCGGCCCGGCGCGTACCTGCGTCCGAAGGATCTGCCCGAACTGCAAGCCGAATGGGCGGTCAACAGCTTCGGACAATTCCGCGTCCATCTCTTCGGCGGTCCGGTCGGGCGCACCTTTCCCGAAGAGGTTCGCTTGCGGGTGGGTGGACGGGAGGCAACCCTCCACGCCATCCGTTCGCACTGGCAAACCCGCGAAGAAGCCGCATGGTTTGATCTGGATCCCGACGGTCTGCCCGTCGACGCCCCGGTGGAAATCTCCCCCGGCGGGGATGCGCCTTGGGTGACCCTGAACCAGCAGACGCTGGAACTGTCCCCACCCGAAATCCCGTTTTTGGAGACCGAGGTTCACCCCGCGGAAGGGGGGACGCGGGTTCAAGTCCAGACGAAAAATCTTCAGGGGCAGCCGGCCATTCGCGTTCCCGTTCAGCTCGATCCACTGCTGCCGGGCGATTTGCAAGTCCATCCGGTGCCTTGGGTTGTGGACACGCGTCCCTGGTTGGAGGCCGGAATGGCCGCGGATGCCCGGGACCTGCGGTTTTTCGCCTCCGATGGAGAGACCCCGATTCGTTTTCACATTGAATCCGGGTGGGGGCAGGCCAACACCCTCATTTGGCTGTTGGAGGGGGAGTCGATCGCCAGGTCTTTTGTCAGTTTTGAGTCCCTCGCCTCTTTATATGTTTCCTGGGGGGATCCGCTGCGGGAGTCGGCCGATGAACCGGGCCTCCTCTCCGATGCCTATCCGCTTTTGCAGAGTGCGGAACATCTTTTGGACCTGCGCGCGGGAATCCTTTCCGGGTTGCTGGAAGCCGAGGCGGCGGTGGCGGTCTGGCCGGATCAATCGTCCCATGCGCATCCGGTGATCGCACCCGCATCCGAAAACCGGCCCCAATTCGTGCCGGATGGCATGGGCGGACTTCCCTCGCTTCGTTTTGACGGGCTGGGCAACTTTATGGATGTCAACGGCGCGGAAGGCCTTGGCATCGGCGCCGGCAGAACCTTTGTGGTGTACCGAAACCCCGAACCGGGTGACACCGCATGGCAACGACTCTTGAGTGCGCGGAACAACCCCGATCAGCTTGATTATGAAGGCGGTGTCTTCGAAATGCCGGAAAATGGGGAAAACGGCGAGATTTTGGCCTCCCAGACCCCGGTACTCCGTGATCGCGGACAAGGCGCGAACGCTTCTCGCGAAAATTTCCGCATTGCCCGGCGATCCCTTTCCTCCCACGAAACATTTCGGGGGGAGATCGCGGAAATTCAGGTCTTTTCCCGCAGCCTCACCCACGAGGAACAACGCGATCTCCGCCACATGCTCCGTCGCAAATACAACATCGAGCCCCGGCCCGGCGGCACGCCCGACCTTGCGGAAGCGATTGGCCCCATCCGCGTGTGGGTCAACAACGAGCCCGCCACCGGCGTGCTGTTGCGGGTGGACGGGCAGTTGAGCTTCGACATCCCGCAATACACGGGTGAGGGACCCTTGCCGACCTTGGTGGATCTCCGGGTGGAGATGCCTGGACAGGACGACCTCTTGCTGGAGGGGGCGGTAGAATATTTGCCGTTTCATGCCTCGATCACCTTTTCCGGCTTGAACCCGGTCTACAACGGCACGCCGCAATCTCCCGGCATCGCCACCGATCCCCCCGGTCTGGAGGTTCTTCTGCAATTTAACGGAGAGGCGTCGCTGCCGGTGGCGGCGGGGAGCTATACGCTGGAGGCGGATGTTCAAAGCCCGCTGTATGCGGGTTTTGTCGAAGATTTGTTTGTCCTCCATCCCGCACCGCTTCTGCTTGCCGGCGCCGAACTTGGGAAAGCCGAGGGCCAGGTCGATCCGGATTTTCCCTGGACGATCTTGGAAGGCGGGCTTTTCGGAGAGGACGCTCCCGAGGGCGCGCTTTCGCGGGTTCAGGGGGAGACCCCGGGACGCTACCCGCTGACCCTCGGCAGCCTCAATTTCGGCCCCAACTATCAGCCCGTCCTCCAGCCGGTGGATTTCATCATTCACCACCCCGTCAACACCCTGTTGTATGGTGGCGATCACCCCATCCCCTGGAGGACTTCCGACAACCAACACGCGTTGGTGGATACCGTCATCGATCCCTTGCTGAATCCCGAATCGCCCCATGAAGTTCTCCGGTTCCGGGTCGAGAACCCGGAGGAAGTCCACAAGGATGATTACCTGTATTTGCAACTGGATCCGCCGGTGGATCTGGCCTTGGGGCAGACTTTGCGCGTCACTTACGCCCTGCGGATCGACGGAGGGCCGCCCCGGGCCGACGCCTCGCGAACGGGGGTTGCCTTTGGGTATCGTTCCACGGGAAATTCTCCCTGGGCGCATGGCGACAACTTTGAATACGCCTTCCAGACTTCCTATGGCCATTCGGACGCCCTGGGTTCGTTGCACAAAAGTCAGGGCGTGCAGTTTCTCAACCATGGACCCCTTCTCCAAAGCGGACTTCGCAGCGTGGATTTACAGAATGAGCCCGGAACCGTGCGTTTTGAAATCAGCCGCACCGCTCCGCAAACCGCCATGGTTCTCGCGCAACTGAACGGGTTGCCGTCGGATACGTTTGAGGACGAGGATGCCACGCATTGGCAATTCACCCACCTTTTTCTTCGCTTCCGCCGCCGCACCACCGAACCCCTGGAGACCTTCCATCTCCATGATCTTCGGGTGAAAGTGTTGTCAAACGGACAAGGTCCGCAAATTCAGTCCGGCCCCGGTTTGCTCACCTCGCCGGTTTTCCGGTATCAAATCGAAACCTCGTCCGATCTCACGGACGAAACCGGTTGGCAACCGTCCGGGGATTGGCAGATCGGCACTGGCGCCTGGTGGACATTTCCGACACTGCAAGGTTTGTCTGGCGCCCCGAAATTCCTGCGCGTGATTCAGCAACCAGCGATAAGTGACGAGTGACGAATGCGGATGCGGAGTTCGGAGTGCTGAGTGTGGAGTGCGGAGTTCGGAGTGTGGAGTTCGGAGCGTGCTTCAGACTTTAGCCAACCGCCATGCGGCGGCGCTGAAGTTGGGCATGTCTTGAATTTTTAGGCTGGAGGGCGCTATTTCAAACGGTGGTTGCTCGCCAAAATGGGATTGCACTTCCCATGGCCCCTTTGGCAGGGGCAGTTCGAGCGGGGAGGGGACGTCTCCACCGAAAACGTGCAGAACGATCAGCAGTTCGTTTCCAGCCTGCCGCAGAACCGCCTGCCAGCCCCGGGGGGCGTTCCAAGAGGGGGACAAGTCCCGCAGAATCCGGCTCTTGCCCTCGCGAAGGATGTGGGTGCAGTCCGCAAGAAAGTCTTGCGCGTCTTTGACCACCTGCATTTGTGCCGGGCTCAGGTCTTTCACGCCGCCGGAAATCGCCATGCGTCCCAAAAAAGTGGCGGCCAGACCGTAGCGCAGCCGCTGCAGGGAATCCGTCGGATGCATCACGCACCAGATTTGGGACTGTTCCGGCAGGATCAATCGCTGAAGATTTGCGGCGATGATGGGAATCGAGATCGTTTCGTGTGCATCTGAAAAAGAGCCCATGGCGCAGATACCCATAAAGCTCGGCTCCAAGCGGTGGCCGCCGGAGGAACAGTTTTCAATGAGGATGCCCGGAACCTCCCGCTGGATCCGCCGCAGAAACGCCTGCACGCCGACGAGGTGTTTGCGCAGTTCTTCCCCCGGCGCTTCCCCCGGTGCTTCCCCCGATGCTTCTCCCGATGCATCCACTGGGTCCACGCCTTCGGGCAGGGTGTCGTTGTAGTCGATTTTCAAATAGCCAAAGCCATCATCCCGCAGGCGGGCGATGAGTTTATCGGACAGGTACGCCACGGTTTTGGGGTTGCGGAAATCCCAGAAGCGGCGGGTGCCGACCTCCACGGGGCGGCCGTCCCGATGCAGGAGATGTTCGACACGATCAAAGGCCTTGGTCCCGCGAGTGGCGACTTCCATTTCAAACCAGATACCGGGAATGAAGCCTTTTTCGCGCAGGGCGTCGGTGGTCTTTCGAAGTCCGCCGGGAAATTTTTTCAGGTCCACCTCCCAGTCGCCGTTGAACTGAATGCCCTGGCCCTCCGGTTTGGTGGCCCAGCCGTCGTCGATCACCATGATGCGGGTTTGGCTGTCGGAAAGCAGTTCCGCCGTGGCCAGCATGTCGGCGTGGGTGGGTTCGCCCCAGGAGGTGCACCATTCGTTGAACACCATGGGCAGCGCGCGATCCAGCGCGGGGCGGGCATCGGCGGCGGGTCGCTGGGCCCGGGTGAGGGCGTGGCAGAGGTCTTCGAGATCCCCCTCTACGCAGGCCAAAGTAACGGCGGGGGCCGCAAAGCTTTCACCGGGCCCAAGCGTTTTCCACCAGGCCCCGAAATCGCGGTTGGGCAGACCGCCGGACAGGGTCACCTTGTCTTTGTGGCGGGCCAGTTCCAGTTGCCAACTGCCGGGGGCATCGAGTTGCGCGCCCCAGAAAACGCCCGCGCCGACATCCTCCACCGCCCCCCATGGAAAAAATCCCCGGACGGGCATGGAACCAATCTGACCCCATCGCTCGGAGCGCACCCCGTATCCCGCCCAGGATCGTTCCAGGTTGAGATCTTCCAACAGAAGCCGTTCGTGCCGTCCCTCCGAACTCCAGGTGCTGCGGAAACGGTGCAGATACAGCCGCTCGCAAGCCTCCGCCGCGTCGAAGGGGGTGATCAGACCCAGAGAAAAGGAAGAAAAATTTTCGACCGTGATCGGTGTGTCGGTGCGGTTATCGATTTCGCCGTGCACGCGCACATACGGCGTGTCGCTCCGCCAGTCGACCACGTGGGTGACCAGACAGCCATTGGGATGGATCAGCCGGGTTCGAATCCGAATGCCGGATGCCGTCGTCTCACAGTCTTGGGACTCCAGCCGCAACGCCTCTCCGTCCGGACTTCCCCTTAGGGTCAGGCCCAATGCGAACGCCTTGGGTTCGGGCGTGCTCCGCAACTTGAGTTGCACCAGACTTTCCGGCTGATGCGCGAACTGCAACTCGCTCCAATTGGATGGCAAATTGTCCACATGCGTGCCCGTGCTGAGCGGACGTTGGGAAACCCGCTGGTCCGCCATGGATCGGGGGCAAAGCGAGAATTCCACCACACCCGAAAGGGGGCAGATACGGTAAACGGCGAGCGTGTCGCCAAGAAGAAACTCGGCGTCGGGACAGGTCTTGGAAAGCGGTGTGTTCATGGGGCGCCTCTTTCGCAAGCGGTTTTGTTTCTGTCAAGGTTGCGGCCCCGAAGATGTGTTTTACCGTTACATGGCGGGATAGGGTATCCCCCGCATTCGTCGCGTAGCGACGCCCCACGCATAGCCGTGGATTTCAATCCACGGACAAGGGAAATCTATCGAAGTGCGCCGCGTAGCGTCGCCTGACGTACCTGGGGGTTTCAACCCCATTTTGGTTTCGGATCGTGGATTTCGAATTTCAAATTTCCCCATTATCAGATACAATCATAACGAATTTATAAGGAACCTGAATCCGTGAGATCTTTGCTGTGAATCCGCACAATCTCATGGGCTGCAAGGAATTGTCGGGAACACTCGACAGACCGCATGGGTATGCCTCGGTTCCCGAC
>JAFIGC010000145.1 GCA_020831635.1 Verrucomicrobiota bacterium
GGGGGCCGCCCCCCCCGGGCGCCGGGCGGGGCCCCGCCGGCCCCGGGGGGGGGGCTGGAAATCGAACCTCGAACTTTGAACGTCGAAGTCAAAAGTCGAGCCCTCCTTCGCTCTCCGAGTTTCGGCGGGAATGCTTTGGACAATGGTTCCGTATCGCTTGCACCCCTTCGGGGCGCCCCGGATTTGTTGGACGCGGATCCCAGGGCTGCGGAGCGCTGGCGCGCTCCTGACCCTGGGCTGACCGCTTTCGCCCCTTCGGGGCGGAATGAGAGAGGGGAGGCTTGTCTTGCGACTGGTCGGACTCGTCTGACCCGTCCGACTCGTCCGACAAAAGACGCAAACCGCAAGGCATTCCGACGGGTCCCACGGGTCCGACAAGGCAAAACCTCTTTTTCCGACGGTCGGAAGCTTTTTTCAATCGGCTTCCGAGCGTCGGAAAACAAAAAAACCGCGTTCCCGAAACGGAAACGCGGTTTTGGTTGGATCGGGATCCTGAATTAGCTCTTGCGACGGCGGAAGCCGATCAGCCCGGCGATTCCGGCGATGCCCAAGAGAACGATTGTGCCGGGTTCGGGAATGACGATAAAGCCCATGTCGTCGTAGTGCAGATGGTTGCCATTGTCCAAGAAAACGCTGACAATTCCGTTGGAAGGGTCACTGACCTGGTATCCGAAAAACAGGTCGTCGCCGCTACCACCTTGCGTGTTGGCGAAGGGAGTGACCGTTGTATCGTCCTGCAGTGTAAAAGTCATTGTATTCACGTGTCGGTTGGATCCCGACCTGTTGAGTACAGTAATGCCAAAGGCCAGAAGGGGGGTGTCAAACTCGAAACCGTCATTCGGGCCGCCGGTCCCAAGATGCCGGTCCCCGGAAATGGGAGTGGTTCCTTGTTCCGACTGGTGGCTTCCGTCCAGACTGGTCACCCCCAAAGTCTGGTTTTGGTCAATGCCATAGGTCAAATCATAGGAGCTTCCCATGCCGATGGAGCCTGTCCCGGTGAATGTGTCATCTGAATGATAGTCAAAAACCCCGCCCAAATTATTGTTGAAGGCGGTAAGCACCATGGCACTGAATTCGGTCACCGTGAGGGCGGTGCCGTCAAAGGGATCGCTTGATGGTATGGCATTCGCGTCCACGGAGTTGGTGTTTTCGACCTGTTCGTCATACACGCCCACGGTGATGAAGGGGGAGGCGTGTACGGTGGCGAACGCAAAAATGCATGCGAGGCCGGCGAGGAGGACGGCTTTGGCTGCCGAGCGAGGGGTGGATTGTCTATTGTTCATGTCTCTCTCCATATTTTCGATGAAACCGTTTGCGTGATGAAGTCTCCATTTGCACGCTCGCATCTCATGCGGGGTGAATTGTTTACCCTTAAAAGTTAACATGAACCGGGGACTGTGTCTAGGGTTGTTTTGCGACAAACCGGGTGTTGTTTTGCGACAAGGGGGGAGCGCTTTTTGAGGCGCCTTCGGCGCGGAGATTAACGCTTCGCGGTGGAGATTGCGGCTGCGCCGCGAAGATTGCTCGCAGGCTTGCTGGAAAACGGGCAACCTGCAACCTTCAACCGGCAACTGTCAACCTGGAACCTGCTCCGCCAACCCCCATGGTCCCAAAGCGGCAGTTCCGTTCGTTCCTCACTGCGCTACCGCACTCCAAAGACGCTTCGCGTCCGGGCGCGGGGCGCGACGGGGGCATGTCCGGGTAGGAACGGCGTTTGAAAGAATAAGGGGGTTCGCAGGCTTGCCCCCGCTGCGGAAAGTGCGGGGACGCGTAGCGTCTTTGGAGTGCGTGTAGAGAGCTTGCGAGCTGCCGCTTTGGGGCGGCGGGGGCGGCTTGTCTTGCGGTTGGTCGGACTCGTCTGACCCGTCTGACTCGTCCGACAAATGGCACAACCCAACCACTCAACAACCCAACCCCTCAACTCCCCACACCAGAAAACCAAGCGTCATAATCCAGCACATCGGCTGTTTTTTCGATTTCCATTTTTTCCCCGTCGAAGCGGAAGCCCTGTGGGCCTACGCGGATCCAGCCGTCTTTGACGGACAATTCGGGTGGGGGACCTTTTTGCAGGGTCATGATTCGGTAGAGGCGTCCGTTGGCTTCGATTTCTTGGATGATGGCGCTGGCGTTGTTGGGGCCTTGTACTTCGTCGGTTCCGGTTCCGGCACGTTCGCCGACTTTGACGATGACGGCTTCGGCGCCGGAGTGGCGGCTGAAATCGACGGCCATGCCGGTGTGGTTGCCGCCGTTGTGGGTCACGAGGACGCCGGATCCGTCTTCATATCCTTGAAAGGAGACGAGGGCGGAGTTGCGGAATCCGCTGAAGCGGGTGCGCATGCCGAGTCCCCAAACGTGGGTGGGTCCGCCGCTGACGTGCTTGAAGCCGCGTTTGCTGGCGTTGCCGAGGATGACGGTGACGAGGATGTCGTCGTTGTCCTGCCAGCGGTTGCGAAAGAGGAAGTAGCCTTTTTCGGTGTCGTCGATAACCTTGGGAAGGACTTCGGCGGGGTTGAGGGGTTCTTCGCCGATGGGCCAGTTGAGGAAGGCGTAGATGGCGCGGTGGGGATAGGCGCCCACGTCATAGGGTCGGGGAAAGTTTTCGTGTTCGGCAAAGGTGTTGTAGACCCAGAGGAGGGCGCGGCGCTGTTCGGGGGTGACCATGCCCATGCCTTTGGAAAAGATGCCGCCCTGGGAAAGCATGGGGGAGCCGGTGATGAGGCGGTCATCCCCGTAATCGCCGTGATGGGGGACGCGGACTTGGCCGCGTTCTCCGAAAATTTCATAGGCCCAGCGCATGCCCATCATCTGCACGGTGCGGGAGTGGGTGGTGTAGTCGAGTCCGAGGGCGGTGCGGGCGACTTGAATGAATTCGCTGAAGCCGGTGTAGAGGGGGATGCGTCCGGGGTGGGTGCCTTCGGAATGCCAGCCGCTGGGGCTGAAGCCTTCTTCGACTTGGAGGCGGGCGTTGGCGAGGATGATTTCGAGGTATTCTTCGACGAGGGCGTTGTCGACGCCGTTGTCGCCGCGGATGGCGAGGAGGGCCACGCCCATGCCGCCGATCTGACTGCCCCAGTGGTTGTTGGCGGGATGATGGCGGGGGGTGCGGACGATGAAGTCGGTGGTGAGGACTTTGTCGGTGGTGGCCTGCACGGTTTCGTAGTGAAGGATTTTGTGGGCGACTTTTTGGCGGAAGTCCTCGGGCCAGGCGGGGTAACAGAAGTCGTAGGCGTAGGCGATGGCGGCGAGCATGGGGCCGACGCGGATTTCGCCCCCGGTGCGTTCGTAGCCATAGCGGGGATCGCGGTCAATTTTTCCGGCGAAGGATTTCTCCAGACACGCCCGGGCAAGTTCGGCGTATTTTTGTTCTTCGGTCAGCACGTAGAGGAACCCGAATCCGGCCGCGTGCCAAGTGGTGAAGGCGCCCAGGGGGTGATGTCGGTTGCGTCCGTCGCCATAGCGTCGGGGTGCCTCGTCGGAATAATGTTCGGGCATGGCCTCGCCGCCGCCCAGGGTTTGTCGCAGGCGGTTCAGGATGGCTTGTCCCTCCTCGGTTTGGGCGCGGCGGCGCAGTTCGGGGAGGTCCGCCTGTCGGAAGAGGAGGCGGGGGTGTTCGTTGGGTTGGACGGGCTGCCATCCGGGGATGGGCGTGGGCCAGGGGGCGTCGCTCCCCGGTTCGGCGGTCGCCACGGTGCAAAGCAGGCCGAGGCAGGAGAGAAGGAGCCGTCGCGGGAGGCGAGGGATGTGGGGGAGGTTCATGGTGCCTGGTGAATGGGGGCGAGGTGGTGCAGGGTATGGGTGCCGAGGGCGTCCTGCACGGCGCCGGCGACATCAAACAGATCCTGCGCGTGGCTGCGCCAGGGGAGGCTGGGGGCGGCGTTCCACATGCGGGAGCTGGCGTCGAAGAGGTCCACGTTTTCCCGCAGAATGGCGACGCAGCGTTCCTCCAGTTCCGGGCCGAGTCTGGCGCGGTGTTCCTCGTGGGCGAGGGCCAGTTCGATGAGCAGACGGGCTTCGGTTTCCTGCAGGCCTTCGCGGATTTGCTGGTAGGGAACGGTGGGTTGCGGGCCTTCCGCGCCGGGAGCGAGAAGAAACTCGGGATTGCGCATGAGGTTGGTGTAGGCGCGACCGGACAGCATGCGGTGATAACCGCTGCCTTGGGCGCGGGGCACGGGCCAGAAATCAGATTGGAAGCGGGAGAAACCCCAGAAGGTGCGGTTACCCAAGCCGCCACCGCCTCCGCCGGCGACATGGGCGGTGGCGAGGTTGCGGTATCCGGCGGCATTGCGGAAGTTGTCGTCTCCCATGGAACTGAAATGGGCGCGGGCGGCGGAGGACTGGGGGAAAACATGGTCCCAGCCGCCGATGGTGCCGTTGCCGCGTTGGTTGCGGTGTCGGGCGCCCCAGGGTTCCTCGTGGAAGCCGACGTCCATGCCCCGGAAGTTCCACTCGGTGGTGTCCCGGGGGGCGTTGTATCCGCGGGCGTGGCTGAAGAGGGTCCATTTGATGCCGGGGGCGATTTCTTTCAAGGCCTCCACGGCTTCGGGTTGCGGTTTGCGGTCATGGGCGGAGGCGATGAGGACGACGTGTTCGGGCCAGCCGATGTCGCGGACGATTTCGCGGGTGCGGTCCAGCACGGGTTTCCAAAATTCCACCCCGCCCGCATCGCTGTACCAGGGGGCTTGGATGGCTTCGGTGCTGCCGTCGGCATTCTGGCGGGTGACCCAGATCTCGGTGCCGCTGATGCCCGCGTCCCAGAGATGCAGGCCCAGCACGCGGGGTTGTCCGACGTGTTGATCGTAGAGGCGGAGATACCGTTCCAGGTGGGTGAAGTCGGGTTCCAGGTTTCCGTCACGTTCCACCCAGCGGACGATGGTTTCGCGGGTGCCGAGCACCCCGGGGCGTGCCATGGGGAGATACAGCATTTTGTTGCCCACGCCGGCGAGCAGATCAAAGACCTGGGCCAGGCGTGCATAATGGGCGTCGCTCCACAGTTCGTGACCGTAGCGGTAGGCGCTGTTTTCGGCTTGGTGCAACATGCCGACATAGGTGACGAATTCGCGGTTGTCGGGCAGTCGGTAGCCGCCGACCCGAAGTTGGATGGGAACCTCGCGGCTGACGCCGGCGAGGTCCACCAGGGCGGTGCCGTTGTAGAGGCCGGCGGGCGTGTCTTCGGGGATGTCGACCAAGACCCACACGGGTTGATGGGGGGCGTCGGGCCCGGGATTGTCGCCGAGGACGCTGTAGCTGTCGGATTCGAAGCCGTCCTTGGCACCGATTTCATCGCGGTGGACGCGGGAAGCGTGCAAGAGGCGGATGTTTTGGGTGGGAATATTTCCGTTTTCGCCTTGCAGCGCGGAGATGTTGACGCTGGGGGCGGAAATGGGGTCGCGGGAGGACACGACGATGGGGGCGGAGGCCTGGCCTCCCCGGGGGCCGACCAGCCGGAGGGTCGCTTCTTCATCGCCCAGCGTCGGAAAGCTTTCCGGGGTGACATCATAGAGCGCGCTGGCGGCCCAAACGCGGATGCCTTCGGGGTGTTCGGCTTTGGGGGCGGTGACGCCACTGCCGCTGGCGGTCAGTTGCGCTTCGACCAAGCCGACTGGCAAAAAATCCCCGTTTCTGAGGCGGGGCCAGTTCACGCCACCACCGTCATACTGAAAGCGACCGGTGTGATGGAGGGGGTTGGAGGTGCTGTTGACGAGGACGGCGAGGACGTTGAGACCCGGGTGCAGGTGTTCGGCGGGCAATGCCAAATCGCGCACATGCCGCAGGCGGTGTTCGCGCAACCAGTCGGCGTGTTGGTGGGCGTTGTTGCGTACGATGGGCTTGTCGTCATCGTTTTCGACAAACCAGGCTTCTTTTCCGTAGGGTTCGGCGAGCAGGTTTTGCACGTCGTCGCCCTCGGGCAGATGTTGGCGGGCGATTTCCACGCCATTGAGATAGACGACCACGCCGCCGCGGTAGGCGAGGTTGAGACGCAGGGTGCCGGCTTGGGCGGGGTCTTCCACGAGAAAAGGACTGCGGGCCACGATGTGGCCGACATTGCTGCCGCCGCGGCCCCATTCATCGCTGCCTTCAGGTATGGGGAGGGGGAATCGGACCCAATCGAGGTCATTGAAATCGACCTCCTGCCACTGTGGGGGCAGGTCGACGGAGGGGCGACCCCAGTCGGGGGTGGGACTGCCGATGGGTTGGCGCGGGGTGTCGCGGGCAATGATCATGGTGCGCCACTCGGTGTTCTCGGTGCCCATGACGACGTTGTCGGCCTGGACGGTGAGGGCGAACAGGGTGGAGGCCAAGAGGGTGAAAAAACCCGACAGGCGGGCGAAGGGGCGGGATGTGCGGGGATATTGATTCATAATGCGAAGGATGTATGGGTTGAGAAATCAGGTTTGAAGGCGATAACTTCGCACATCCATGCGGGCGTTGTCCAGAGATTTCAGGGTGTCATTTTGCGATACTGAAAGGGACGAAATACGACAAGTGGAGTGCGGAGTGCGGATTGCGGAGTGACGAGTGAAGAGTGTGGAGCCGCTTTGGGGGCGAAGCGGGGCGGCAGTCCCTTGCCGAGAACTTTTTGGAAATCGAACGTCGAACGTCCAACTTCGAACATTGAACTGGCAACCAGCAACCTTCAACAGCAAACCGCCAACCAGCAACCAGCAACCAGCAACCCTGGACCTCTTTGCTTCCTTCGCGAGCTTCTGTTCCAATCTTCCGCGTTTTGAACAAAAGCAAGCGAAGGGCGCGAAGGGAAGTGCAGGAGAGAGAGTGAGAAGCTGTCAGAGGACAGGGACCAGACCTGGAGCTGGGTCGGACTCGTCAGACCCGTCCGACTCGTCCGACAAAAGGCGCATACCGCATGACCCTCCGACGGGTCAGACGAGTCCGGCCCAAAACGAAAAAAACCGCGTTTCCGATACGGAAACGCGGTTGTGGTTGGATTGGGCTCCGGGATTAGCGCTTGCGGCGGCGGAAGCCGATCAGCCCGGCGACACCGGCGATGCCCAAAAGCACGAGGGTGCCGGGTTCGGGGATGGCCACGGTGACATTGTCGAATGAATACGTTGGATTTACACCCCCACTTCGATCCCTGAAACCAAACAACAATTCACCACTGGCGGAGGTTGCGTCTGTTCGAAAACCCAGCACGTCGCTCAAGTAGTCGGTGTTCGCGGTGAGATTTTGAATGCGGGCCTGCCATTCGCCCTCTTCCGGATTCAGAAGAATTGTGAAACGATAGACATCTTCCAGGTTCAGGGTGACACCGCTGTCCACAAATCGGTCTGTGTTGAATCCCCCGCCATCTTTTTCGCCGTCATACAGCAGGAAATTGGCCTGACCGGTGCCTGTGGGGCCTGCAGTACCCGGATAGTTGCGAATCAACCAGCGACCATCGCCTCCAAAATCATTTAAATCTCCCGTGACTGTACCGGGGCGGTCCATGAAATTAAAATAGGTATTCACGTGGCTAAGCCGCCCTTCAATTACACTATCCAGTCGAAACTCGAAACTCACCTCATGATAGGCGTCCAAAGCCAGGCCGGTGCTGTCATTGTATTGGCGCCCGATGTTGTAAAACCGGTTGTCGTTCCCTGAGGTCCCTGATGACCCGCTCACGGAAAGGTAGTTGCCCCCTCCGGTGGTCAGGGGATTGGTGTTCACCACGTTGGTGGTCATGTTGTCGGTTTGAGGGTTCCGACTCACCCAACCCCCGGCCCACCCGTCGCCGCCGGTACCCGCAAATTGGTCCACGGACGAGGTCCCGTTTCCATCGTCAAAGCGCAGGGGAAGAATATCGGCGCTCACCGTGCCAAACGCAAAGCATGCGATGCTGGCAAGGATCGCGGTTTTGGAGGCCGCGCGGATGTGTGTGTTCTTTTTCATTTTCATAATATTTTCTCTTCTTTTGGGTTTTCGTCTTATGGCTGGGGTCCATGTGGAATGACTGTTGATTTCCAAATATACCATATGAACTTGCCTGTGTATAGGGTCATTTTGCGGAATCGGAGTGTTATTTTGCGACAAGCGGGTTTGATGCTTGCGGGAAGGCACGTAACGCCTTGGGTGTGCGCGTAGCTTCCGACCGCCGCCCTGGGCGAAAGGGCAACCGTGTTTTGCGACGGGTTGGACACTTCAGACGCGTCCGACCCGTCTGAAAAAGAAACCGAAAGCCTTCAACCGTCATCTTTGTTCCTCAATACCCGCGGCTTCGGTGACGGCTCCGGCGGCGTTGTAGAGTTTCAGAAGTTGATCCATGAATTCGTTCTCGTCGTATCCGGTCCAGGCGGTGGGGCGGGTGCCCTGCATTTCATTGATGAACTGATGCCGCCAGTTGATGGCTTCGCGGGCCTCGCGAATGAGCGCGGGGTTCACCCGGTCCAACAGGTCCCGGTCCACCAACACCCGCTCGATGGCGATGCGGGCCTCGAGCGCCTGCACGCCTTCCATGATGTGCTGGTAACTGGTCTTGGGGATGGCTCCATCGGGACCCGGAGCGATGAAAAAATCGGTGTTGCGCAACAAGTTGACCCAGCCGTTGCGGTGGACGAGGCGGCGCAGTCCGTTTCCATCCGCCCGGGGCACGGGAACGGAGTCCCCCCAGATGCGGGTGGGGCCGCGGGCGGGCATGCCGTGGTGGCCGGTGCTGCCCTCGGCGGCCATGCGGGCCACCATGCCCCGCCAGGGTCTCCCGGCGTTGTACTGGCGGGCGATGGTCAGTCGCGGGATTTCCAGGTTCCACCCGCCGATGATGCCGCTTTCGCTGACATCCCGGAACCTGCGCACCGCATGGGGGTTTTCCTGGAAGCCGATGACCAGGCCGGGGCGGGGCTCGGGGCGGTTTGGCAAACCGTACCCCCGCTCGTGGGAGATGACGTTCCACTTCATGCCTGGAAACAGCCGGGAAGTGGAGTTCAGGTAGCTCTGCGCGGGCTTCCGGTCGTGGGCGATGCCCAGGAAAATGGAATCACGGTCCCATCCCCGCGCGACCAGGCGCTCGATCACTCCATCCACCACGGGTTTCCAAAAAGCGTCTCCCTCCGGATTGCCGATGTGGGGGATTTCGACCCACTCCAGCCGGTCCCCGTCCGCCACTTGGACGTTCACGGTGTCGATGTGGTCGTCGTCATGGGCGTTGCGCATGTCAACGTCCCAAAGGTAGAGGGAGATGAAGTGGGGCTTGCCGATCACCTCGTCCCATTTTGCGGCGAATCGTTCCAAGGGTCCATAGTCGGGCACCAGGCGTTCGCCCTGGCGCGTGAAACGGACCAGCGGGGTTTCGGTGCCGAACTGGGTGCGGCGTATGAAGGTGACGTAAAAAACTTTCTGGCCGACGGCGCGCAAAAGTTCCAGACTGCGTTGGTACAGGGCGAGATGTTCTTCGGACCAGGGGAAGACCCCATAGCGCAGGGCGATGCTGTCGGGGGAATAGGTGATGTTGGAAACGGTCCGGTAGTTTTTCGGATCGGGCAGGATATAGCCGCCCACGTCCAACGCCAGACGCACGGTGTGGGTGGACCCGCCCGCGGCGATTTGCACCGCCCCGGCGTACCGTCCGGGCACGGCATCGACCGGGACGTGAACGGTGAAATACAGGGCTAGGCGCTGCCAGGACGCGGGCGGGGCCTCGGCAAGAATTATGTAGTCGTCCAGGGTGCGGCGCAGTCCCTCTCCAAGATCGTGGGGGTCGGTGTTGAGACCGGCGCGGATTTGCACCCGGCTGGCCGGAATGACCGCCCCGTTGGGTCCAGTTAGGTCGCTGGCGCGCACGGTCAGGGATGTCTGTGGACTGTCCGCACTGACCAACACCTGTCCCGACGAAAACCCGCCGCGGGCGGCCACCATGCGGATGGGTGCGGTGTGCGGCCTGACAGAGGTTTCATCGTTGATGTCTTCGAAGACGCTGACCGCTCCCACGGAGATTTGGGCGCAAAGCGGAGTGGTGACGGTGCCCAAAAGGCCAATGCTGAGAATAAGGGATAAGTTTCGGATCATGATGGTGCTTTTCAACGGATTTCGATTCAGGGGGCGCGGAACGCCAGCACCCGGCCGGCGGTGGTGGTGACGATGACGTGGCCGTGGGCGATGGAGACCCCATCGGTGACCACTTGTTCGCGGGCCTCGGCGGGGATTTCGAAACGGGCGGAGACGTTGCCCGCTTCCGTATCAATCACCGCCAGACGAATGGCGCGTTCGGCGCCGCGACCGGCTTCCCGGCCCGCCACATAGTGGTAGCGTCCGGCGCCGGCAACCTGGGGATCGCTGATGTCGCCCACTTCAATTTCCTTGCGGCTGTTGCTCAGGTCGTTGAAGGCGTATTCATGAAAGCGTCCGCGGGTGTAGCTGGCAAAACCATCGGCCATCAGGGTGACCAAGCCGCCGCCGCTGCTGTCGCTTTCGCTGTTCATTTGGTAGCCGCGCCAGCCGATATGGGGGCGAATCCAACCGGCGCCGCCCACCTTGCCGCCGGTCTGCAGAAAGACGTTCGGCGCCGCCCGACGATCCGCGTCGCTCGCGGCGAGGGTCTCGGGGTTGAGGTCGGTGTTGACGATGCGCAGGCGTTCGCCCACCACCTGCATGAGATCGTTGACGTGGTCGTTTTTGACGTTGGTCTTGCTCCGCACCGAACCATCGGCGGGATTCAGGCCCCAAACGAAGATGCCGTTGTCGGCGTAGCCGTGGCGTCCGGCGTTGACGTACAAGGTGCCATTGTGCAACACCGGCGGGAAGACCGGGTGAGTGCTTTCAAGCTGGTGGTGGGCGGAGAGGAGACGCTCATAGGGCGCGGCCAGAAAGGTCCAGATGATGGAGCCATCGGACAGGTTCACCGCCGAAACGGTGCCGTCGTTTACGCCGACAAAGGCGACTTCACCGGCGAGGGTCGGGGGACCGACCATGCGGCCACCGAGGCGGAGGCTCCAGCGTTCGCTGCCGTTGGTGAGATCGTAGCAGATCAGACGGTGATCATCGACGCCGGCGACCAGCACCCGTTGGCTGTCGATTACGGCCGGAGTGAGGGCACCGGGGATGGCGTTGTTGAGCTGTCGGCCTTCGGCCATGTTGCCTTCTTGCGAGGGAATGTCCACCTGCGCGGTCCAAGCCAAGTCCAGGGACGCCGGGCCGTCCACGGGATTGTAGCCACTGCGTTGGTGATCGGCGCGGAGGGCATGCCAGTCTCCCGTGGCGGGGAGGCTGCCGCTGGCTTGGCCGCTGACGATGAGGCGTTGGTCGTCGGCCAGCGGACTCGGCAAGTCCTCATGCACCAGGGCCGTCATGAGACCCACATGGCTGGAGCCATGGATGGTCTCCAGTCCGGGAGGCACATAAAACATGCCGTTGGCGGGCTTGCTGAAGGACGAATACTGGGGCCAGGTGATGCGAACGCCGGCGTCATGGGTTTCACTGCCGTCGTGGGACACGAACAAGCCGTTGGAGATTATCCAGTTGGGGGTGGTGGCATTCCAGCCATTGCGCGGGCCGCCGAGGTCGATGCGGGCATGGAGGGTCTCACCAGTGCGAACATCCACCACATAGGCCAGGCGCTCTTCGTTGATCACAATGCGGTCGGGGAAAACATTCAGGTTTTGTCGCAGACTGTCATTCCGCAAATCGCTGAAATCCGTTCGCTTGAAATGTTCGCGACCCGTGGCCGCGTCCAGACTGACGAGGATGTTTCCGGCCACCTGGTCCAGCGTGGGACGCGTGGAATGGGGGCGGTTGTCGCGGGCGCTGCCGGGTGAATCGAGATGGGCGGAGGCCACCACAAAGCCATGGTCGACGGTAAAGTAGAAGAGCGGATACCCCTCCACCCCGTCATACCGCCAGCGAAGTTCGCCGGTGGCCGGGTCAAGGCCCATGATGGCTTTGGCAATGTTGGTGTTGTCGCGCTGATTGCGGTTGCTTGCCACCGGATAGTCATAGGTTGAGCTGACCACCACCGCCAAGGCATCTCCGTCGATGGCGCCCATGTCGCTGTATTCACCGTCGGGCAAGGTGTGCTCCCACAGGAGGTCTTGTCCGTCCAGGCTCATGGCGCGGATGATATTGCCGCCGTCCAGGTGGTAAATGCGGGTGCCGTCGGTAAAGACGCGCATGGAGAAGGATTCCGGTCTACGGGCCATACGCACGCTGCGCGGATTTTCCTCATCCCCAAAATGCTCGGCCCATTTCAGATGACGCAGGTTCTCCTGCACAACTTCGCCGGTGGCGAGGTCGCGAATCTCCATCGTCCGCCGATGATTGTTTTTGACCTGGTAGTGCCGGCGTCCATCGCTGAAGGCCATCATGCCCCAAGGGAAATCGCTGCCGCCATTATGGGGCATCGACCAGCGGGTAATCCCATTGAATGCATCGCGGACGAAAAGATCGGAGCGGCCGCCGGGGAACACTTCCCCGAATTTCTCCCCTTGATACCAACCGTGATGAATGATGTGGAAGCGATCGCTAATCATATGCGGATCATTCCCGCGCACATCCCGGGGGCCCATGAGCCATTGAATGCTGTTGGGGGGTTGAAGTTCCGTATCCCGGCTGGCACGGTTGCCGCTGCCGTCGCGGCCATATCCGAGCCACACATCCATGCCCTCGGGGCGGGGTTGGCGGAATTCATGGCCGTCGATGAGCGCGAAGCCGTGCCCGGGCACCAGCACCCGTCTGACCTCGTCTTCGCCGAGGCGGGCGGCGGTGGCGCGGTCGAGCACCAACACATTGACCAGATTGCTTTGAAAGGGCAAGACCGCGGGTGTGCGCCAGTGCAGGGCGTCGGCATTGGGATGGGCGCCCGCTACGCCCAAGGCTTCGTCCCATTGGGTCACCTTGGCGGCGTCGGCACTGAGCAGCACCGTGAGGTGACGGTCCGTGCCCGCCAATTGTTGGGCCAGGGCCGTGTCCACGGGTTCCACGAGGACCACGAGGCCACCATCGCCGCCGTCACGCTCGGTGATGTCGGCCAATTCGAGGGCGTGGGTGCGGACGGGAAGCAAGAGGAGGGCAAGAATGGGGAGAAATGCCGGCAGACGGGAGATTTTTGAGTGCTTCATAAGGGTATTTTGTTAACTGAGGTGAAACATGAGGTGGATCGGATGCCATTGGCACCCCTTGCAAAACGATTCTGAGTTGAAAGTCCTTTGTCACCGAAAATTCAGGCATGTCCAGTGGTTTTTCAAGGTCATTTTGCGACATGATTGGGCGAAAAAACGACAGGGGGCGCTCGCAGGCTCGCTGGATATGCGCTCGCAGGCTCGCTGGATATGCGCTCGCA
>JAFIGC010000146.1 GCA_020831635.1 Verrucomicrobiota bacterium
CCCCCCGGGCTGACGAGTGGCATCCCGTTGGGATGCAATTTACGCAGCGAATTAAGGCTTTGGACATGATTCCAAATTGACCCCAACGGGGTCTAACTCGTCAGCCCGCGGGCAACGCCCCGGGAAACGTATCCGCCCTCGTTCGCCGACCCCAACGGGGTCGCACCCCACCTTGTCACGAGCTTTGTCGTATATTTTTCTCAGGATTATTCCCTTGGGGACCCATTTGAACTTGCGATCAAGTCATGTCAAAATGTGCAATAAATTGAGGTCTGGAGGACTGCTCTTCTAAAAACATTTCGTGGTTCTTTTTCAACCACGAAAAGCACGAAATTTCACGAAATGAATAAAGTCCCCCCATCTTGAGAACCTTTTTCGTGCACTTTCGTGCCTTTCGTGGTACTTCCAAAATTTGAGGTCTGGCAGTTTGGAGTCCCCCTCCGTCACTCTCCCCGCGCATCCGCATTCATTTTGCTTTGTATTTTTTCATAAAGTTTCTCCCCCAACAGGGTTTCGAACTTCATCTCTGAAATCTTCTCCAATATCTCAGGATTTTCGGCGACAGCACGTTCGTATTTGTCCATGAAATCCTCCCCTTTCTTGAATGAAGAATTGCAATTGTGGATTTCGGCAAGGCACTGGATAAAGATTCGATAATATCGTTTTGCGTGGGAGCCTCCATTTTTTCAAAATCGGTTTGACCTATAGAAAAGCCAGCCAAACAAATGCTGATGTAATAAAAAACAATTCTGGATTTTTTGTGTATTTCAAGTTTCATTCAGCACCTCTTTTGTCAATCTTAGGTATCTTTCTCTTGGGTTTCATTGACCCCAAAATGACTCCGCAATACCTTCAAAGCTGATCTGTCCGCATTGGCCAGTAAGGTTTTGGCATCACCGAAGTGCATGGCTGTCCAATAGGATCGAAGACTTTGAATGGGGGTGCTGAAATCCGGTGCGTGTTCATCCGTGGCATCAAAAACAACAGGCGGATCAAATACCTCGCCATCATATCTGGAAAGCCAAGCATCCAAATCGGAAATTTCGTCCTTGTTATTGCGTAACCATGATTCCTCAATAGCGAAAATCATTTCATCGCTCGCTCCTCGAGCTCGAAGCCTATTTACCCGATCACGCAACATCCATTCCTCAGCTTCCTCAAAACTTTTGAACTCCAGCGATTCTCCTCCCCTAATATCCATTTTTTGTTCATATTGTTTCCTCAATAACTGGTGATTATTAAAAGTTTTCAGCTTTCTGGATTCAATCCTGCTCTTCCCCGTTCCCTGCCTCAGCCTCAACACTGTCATATTCATAGATTTTACGTTGACCCTTTCGGATCGCATAGCCGAAACTGAAAGGCGGACGTCGCCATGCAAGAGCATCGCCGGAAAAATAATATACGTCATCATGTTCCGTAACTTCAAGATACGCATTGCCTTTTCCAAGATGTTTTCTCAAAAATAAAATAGCCTCTTGTAAAGTTTGCGGTGCGTCGAAGGTTGCATCCACCTCTCGAAGCACCCGCATTTCAGGACGTGAGGTTTGAATGTACGCTGCGATATCATCATTCCAGGGCACTATACGCGCGCTTTGCATTCGCCGAAGATCTCTTGCATAAATTTCCGCGCTCTCCCACATGTAAATCTCAGGCCGGCCTCTAAAAAGAGCATATCCAGAGCTGAAATCCATCACAGGATCAAGTTCAATACCTCCTGAAAAATAAAACGCACCTTTGTACTCGGTCACCAGGCTTGGGTGACGCGGAATTTGCACACCGATTCTCAAGGCACGATAAGCATCCTCTATCGAGTCAGGATATTTATCATCAACATGAATACTTGTAATAACCCGCATTCGGGGAATGATCGCGGAAATTTGTTTTTCCCTTTCATCATTCAGGGCCACAATCGGAACCAAAGGGTTCGGTCTGAGTGACTGATGTTCTCCAAACACATACATCATGCGATTCGTCTTATTGATCGTAAACACAGGAGTTAAATCTTCTTCCCGTTCATCCGGACGCTCCCCCAGGAAAAAAATCCAACGTTCGTTTTCCACGACTTTTGTCGGTTGAAATTCAGGAGGGCCATATTTTCTTAACAGAATATAGGCCTCAAGTATTGTTTTAGGAGTCGGATCACTTGGGGGAATAGACCGATCTGCTTGAAAATGCGGCATGTAGCGGGTCAGTCTGGCTTCAATTTCACCCTCATATGAGATCACTTTTAGATTCGATGGGATCGCGTCCACATGGGTTGGGATATCATCCACATGCTGTTGATTTGGTTCGACAGTATTGACCGTGGATGCATCCCCACCTTTCGCAAGGAAACTGCAAAGGAATATGAAATAGATTGATATGTATTTTTTCATAATTATTTTTGTAAGAGAGTGGCCTTGCTTTTATTCATTCTCTCCTTAAA
This sequence comes from Verrucomicrobiota bacterium, assembly GCA_020831635.1. GTDB lineage: Bacteria > Verrucomicrobiota > Kiritimatiellia > SS1-B-03-39 > UBA6053 > PXAS01. The sequence goes on from JAFIGC010000146.1 coordinate 2,426, forward strand.
TTTTTTTACGCTCCCTATGGATTTCCTCTGCACAGGGCATGATAACAGGCTCCTTGGCAATCGATTCGTTTTGTATGGGTATGCACTTGACTCCACTTCCAATATACTGTGGACAATTTGGCGTGAAAAAAAATGCCGCCGCCGGGCTCGTCCCGGTGGGGCGACGACTTTGGGCCCGAAACCCGGGCGACAACCTCTGGCCGCCCTTCCGCTTGCCGGAGGGGTGTAGCCACGACTGAGGAGGAGTCGGGGAAAAGGTCAAAGAACAGTCGTCGCGACACCCCCGCGACAAGCACGGGGGCGACGTGAGAAGAGAAGTGGCGATCGGGCGCAAAGTCGTCGCTCCCCTCCGGCAAGCGGAGGGGCGGCGCGCGGTGGCACAATGAAAAATGACCCATTATGCAGTCCATCATTACCATGCGGTGGAGTCAAGTGCATACGCAGATCGTTTTGAACGAGGCATGATCCATGCATATTCTGATCAGGATGTCATGTCAACCAAGCTTTGGATGAAATACAAGCGCCGGTACCTGCCCCCTTTCCTGACTCGTCTCGATTAATCATCCCTGTTTATTATCTCTACTTGCTCCTCGACATAGTCCCATTCGAAAATTGTTCGTTGACCTTTGCGGACCGCATAGCCAAAACTGAAAGACGGGCGTCTCCAAGCGTTCGCATCACCGGAAAAATAAAACACGCCATCATGTTCTGCTCCGACAACATGTGCAAATTCCTCACCCATATGCCTTCTCAGAAAAATTATGGCATCCTGTATCGTTTTCGGGGCCGTGAAAAGATCATTCACTTCCCGAAGCTTCCTCATTCGAGGAACCGCTGACTCTATTTTCGCTTTCACTTCTTCATCCCAGGGTCGAATGTTAAATCTTCCTGATCTCTTCAAATCGCCGACAGGATCATCAACAAAATTCCATTGATAAATCTCTCTTTCACCCTTTATTATAGCGTAACCCCTGCTGAAATCAAAGATGGGGCGTCTTGCAGTTCCAACCGACATAAAATACACGCCTTCGTGCTCTGTGATCCTTGTTATCGCAAGTTGAAAACGGTAATTTGAACTTCCTTTTACAACCTCAATTGCTTCTTCCGAGGTTTGGGGCGGATCAAATTTTCCTCGAATTGAAAACGTTGTGCTCATTCGATTTAAAACTTTAGATAAATGTTGTTCTAATTCACCTTCAACATCAACATATTCAGGCTGATGAACCCAAACTTCAGGTAATCTACTTACATCCCAACGAAAAATCCGGTGTTGTCCTTGAACAACGCCATATCCTCTTGTATAATCCGCAACACCATTGCCAGCGGCATCGCTTAAGAAAAAGAATAAAGAGTTATACTCAACAACTGAAATTGGATCAAAGTCGGCAGGGCCAAATTTCTTTAACAGATCAAATGCATCTTTGATTAACTGTGGAGGTGTGGTCGTTTTTTCAACGGCTTGAAAAGATATAATTCTTTTCCAAGCGAGGTGAAGTTCCTCCTCATTTTGATTATCAAGTTGAATAATTTGTAAGTGTAGCTCATCATTTACTATATCTTCGGAAAATGAATTCATTATTCCAACGACTATCATATAAAAAGCAAGGGTAATTTTAGTTTTCATTTTAATTCTTGATGAGAAGGGTTGTACGTGGATCATAAATTTTACACAATATTTATTTGCTTTGAAACCGTTTTCCAGGCCAATTTTTATGCAGCTTTTCCCAGATCAGGGACATGTTTTGCGGTTTTGGCGGTTCTTTCATTTCGAGATGAATCTTTTTTCCGATATCTTCCGATGTAACGGTGCCGACCAGGCCAAAAATGACCGGCATATCCCCTTCTTCCCTTTCGGCTTCGGGGTCGGCATCCAAAAAGATCAGATGGATTTCATAGTCATCGGGAACCAACATCAATTGCAGCTCATTCATGCCCTCTGGTATATTGATGGATTGCGAAAGTGCGGCAACGCCTTTTTGCCGAATGAAAAGAGCGGGACGTATTTTATCCGCAATCAATTCGGAAATGCCTGATAGATCAAGCTCAACCGGTTTTCTTGTCACCGAACCGATCTCCAGTACGTCTTCTTCAAGCGCAGCCGTATCGATATACCCATGGTAATATTTGTACCCATCTTCCAGGATAAAATGTGTACCCAAAATGAACGTTTCCCCTTCCGTGTAGGGAATCCGGAACCGGCCTTCATCGGGAGGTTCTAACCGCCGGGTACTTTCCGAGTCGACAACGGTTAATGGAATACGGAACCCACCTTCATAAAGAAACTCTACGCTTTTATGAGCACCCGAGTGGGTAACGACCAAAGGAATCGCCTTTAAGCTATTACCCACCTCATGTTTGAAGGTTCCTGTCAAAAATGGGTTGGAATTCACTTGGTATGTTTCCGCCCATACGGATAAAGCGAAATAGAATGTTGCAAACAATATCAGTTTCATAATTTTTTCGTTGCGGTTCGGGTGTCGGAATGAATATAACGATCCCATACCGGGTTCAGTCGTAGTGTTCAACCCTAACCGTGCGCCTATCGCCCCATTTTCCGTGCGGCCCTCCGGGACGCCCCTAATGTTTGGGGCCCGGTTCTCGGGGTGCGGTTTGGAGGGTCGTGGAACTCCCCTTCAACCCGCACCCCGAAACACCATCTTCACCTCCGGGGCATTTTCAGAGGCATTCACGCTCTGGAGGAGCGAACGCACTTAGCCCGGGGTTTGTCGGACCGAGATCAACAAGGCCCGCCAAACCCTGGGAGAAATAAAGAGGTCAGAGGTCAGTAACGCCAGCGGAAAATACCAAAATTTATAGGGTTGAGACCATGAGTCTTAAAAATAGCTGAGTGTGGAGCGACGAGTGTGGATTGATCTTTCCCTATCCAAACCCAATGCCATATCCCAAAATCATTGTATTTCAGTGTTCTCAGTGTTTCATTCCTCAGTTCCCATGCCTACCCAAAATAATCCGTGTTCATCCGTGCCATCCGTGGTTCCCCAAACCAAATCCCAAGCCAAAAGCCAAGATCAGTGAAAATCAGTGGTTTCAGTGGTTCATTCCTCAGTGCCCATGCTTACCAAATAATCCGAGTCCATTCGTCCCCATCCGTGGTTCGCCATCCTAAAAATCCGTGTGTCATTTTGGTCTTGTTGGTCTTGATTTCTTTTCATTTGCTGTCAGAGATTGTTCATGAACCCAATATACTTCATTTACTTCATCTATGCCTTTTTAGGGTTGTACACATGCATCGGCTTGGCCACCCTTGGCTTTGGCTACAAATTGTTGCGCCCTTTGATCACGTTTTATGGCGTTTTTTTAGGAGCGGCCATTGGGTTCGCGGTTGCTTCCGCGTTGGCTTCCGAGCACTGGGTCTTGCAGATCGTAGGTGCCGCTTTGGGCGCCGCGGCCTTGGGCTTTCTCTTTTTTTACATCTACAAAGTTTTTCTGTTTCTCTATGCGGCCCTGATCGGGGCGGGGGTGAGCGCACAACTCTTGACGGAACACCTTCCCGAACCGGCGCTGATTCTTGCAAGCCTGGTGGCGGCCGTTATTTCTGGATTCCTGCTCTTGAAGTTTTTGCGCCCGGTCGTCATTGTCATTTCCTCCATTTCCGGCGCGCTCATCACCGGACAGGTGGTCATGATTCTCCTGATGTTTTTTCAAAGGGAAGCGCCTGATTTCGTGGATGGAGATGCTTTGCGGACATTTGCCATATTGCCAACCATATGGCTGTTTTTGGGGCTGTTTGCGGCCGGGGTGCTGTTTCAATTCATGACCACCCGGAATGGGGACCTCCCCCAGTACAAATCCTCCCGTAGAAAAAAGGTGAATACCGCCGAGTATTCTTCGCCCTACGCCTTTCTTCATGAGAAAGGTTCCAAATAATCCGGATCAGAACCTGCTTCAGCGTGACATATATTTCCCAAAATGCGGGGGCACGGGGGCTTCGAAGGTCATGGGTTGGTGGGTGTGGGGATGTTTGAGCTGCATGCGGGCGGCGTGCAGGGCCAGCTTGCCGGCGCCGGGTGTTTTGTCCCCGTATTTTTTGTCCCCCATCACCGGAAAACCCATTTCCGAGAGATGCACGCGTATCTGGTTCTTTTTACCGGTGTGCAAATCCAGTTCCAACAGGCTGCGGGTCTTGGTTTCGCTCAACACTTTGTACCCAGTGGACGCGTACGCGCCTTGTTCGGGATCTTTCACGGAAATCATCTTGTATCCGTTGGCATGGGGATCCTCGGCCAAATACGAGGTGATGATCCCCTCTTTTTCGGGTAAAACCCCCGCGACCACGGCCTGATAGGTTTTCCTGAACTGGGCCCACTCGTCGATCAGGTACGCCCGTGCGGCTTCGTTTTTGGCAAACACGAGAACGCCGGAGGTGTCCCGGTCCAGGCGGTGCACCATATGAAGCTGGGCGTGGGATTTGGGATTTCCCTTGCGCACGTAGTTAAGCAGGAGTTCGTAGGCGCTGATTTCGTCCGGCTGGTCGTCATAGGCCACCGTGAGCAGGCCGCCATGTTTGTCCACCACGAGCAGATCGTGATCCTCGTAGACGATATCGGTTCCCCGGGGATGAAAGCGTTTCGGGGTGGGTTTGAAGGGCTTGGGTTGATTGGCCATACCGCCCTCTCTACCCGTGCCCCGGAAAACTTGCAATGTTCAAATGTGCTGCGCCAGCAGCTCATCCCGGGTGACCGGGGCAAGCTCCCCTTTGCGGATGGCTTCGGCCTTGGGGTTGATTTCCTTGAGCAAACGGGTGTTAAAGGGATTCACTTCGTCTTCAATCCCCACGAGACTGTAGTTGCGCCAAGGCCGTTCGGGTTCCACCCGCTGAATCCAGCGGTACCAGGTGTAGCCGATGACGGCGGGATGGGTGAAACTCTCTTCCAGAGCGACACGGCCTTTGATTTCCACGCGCAGGTCTTCGGGAAAATCGGGATCGCCCAGCGGGGACGGATCGCGTCCGGGCAGGGCGTGATAATCCGAACACCAGGCGTATTCCCCGATCAAGAGGGGTTTTTGCATGGGACCGAAAAATTCATCCATGCGGCTTTTCATGGTTTCGCGATAGTTGTTGGCGCTGATGACGTCAATCCACTCGGATTCGCGGCAGGCTTCGGCAATCGCGTGTCCGGGAGGCGCCCCAAATCGGCAGCCCAGGAGCAAATGGTTGGGATCATGCCGGCGAATCGACTCTCCGGTAATGCGGAAATATTCCGTGGCGTATTTTTTGGAGAAGACATGATTGTCCTCCCCATATTTGGGATGGTTCGCCCGGGCCCCGGCTTCGGTGCGGACGCGGAAATCGGCTTCATCTTCAAAAGGAAAATTCCAGGCCCCGGCAATATTGGCGACTTTTCCGTACCGTTCGGTCACAAAATCCCAAGCCGCGCGTTTCAGGGGACGATCCTCCTCCAGGGCCATGGCGATTTGCAGCAGCGTGGGGGTCCCCTTCGCGTTCAAACTTTCGTCTCCGCCCCAGACATGGTCCGTCCCCGGCTGTCCCCAACCGGCTTCATTGTCCACAAACCAACCCATGAACTCCTTTTGATCCCGTCGCGGGGGGCAGAATTCGGCGGTCAATCGATCCACGCCCTCCTGAAACCGCGGATCGAACACATCCGAATTGTGGAAACCCGGGACCTTGATGAGCACTTCCGGCAAACGGGGACGGAAATCGATGATGTCGGTATAAAACATCCCCCGGTCGAAAAATTCCGGCGTCACCCAAGAGCCCAGGGTGTTGAAGCCCCATTCCCGCAGGCGGTTGAGTTCGGTTTCCACGAACAAATCCGGCGATGTTTGGTAATCGTACAAGCGGTCCACCGCGTCCGCGTAGGGTCCCGGCTTGGCCAAGCGTCCGCCCGTGGTTCCGGCGCGGTTCACCCCCGCCACCGCTTTGGTGACAAACGGATTGCCTTCCGCGTCCAACATCCACCATTGCCCGTCTTCGTTTTGGGCAACGCGAATAAATCCTTCGGTCCCTTTGATTGTCGTCCATTTCATAAAATTACCTTCTTTCTCTATGAGAGCAGCCAGTCAGACCGCGAAGTTCTACAAATCCAAAAGAGAGGCTTTTTTAAGCAAACCAGTGGATGCAATCAACACAAATCCTTGATGGACGCAATATTACATATTTTGGCGTGATATCACATATGCGATTCCGCTTGAATCTCCCCTGTATCCTCCTAAGGGGATGATGATGCGCACTTTATGGTTTCAAATTCTGGCGAGGTTGCCGCTGGGCCGCAGTTCGATTTGCATTCGCGAGGGCCGGGCATACGCCGCGCGGGGCAAAGTCACCCAATCGTTGCTGACCGCTGTGTCGAATGCGGCTGAATTGGCGGGCATTTCCCATGCCTGCATTCAAGTCTCCGGCAAAAAAGGCGGGCGCCGGAAGCTGATTTTCTTCGGCATCCCCCCCGATCTCCGCCAACGGTTCAGAAATGTATGGGCCGCGCAGGGTGCGTGACCGCCTCATGCACTTTGAAGGAATTCGGGGGAGAAAGGAGCGCCGATCGCCGCATCGGCAGGGGCGAAGGGGGCAAATTCGGGTTGGAATTCCATCAAAGTGCATGACGCCGGGAGATTCGGCGCGAACTTTCCCGCAATCTCCTTGACCTTGCCCCCCGAACTTGAAAGAAGGAATGATTCATTCTATCTTCCCATTGACAACCGCCATTGATTTTCCCCAAGTTTCCATAAGCAAATCCCCATGAGTACATCCCCGGACATTCTCCCCCTCCTCAAAAAAGTCGGCGCCCTCAAAGAGGGTCACTTCAAGCTGGCCAGCGGACGCCACAGCGGTCACTACGTGCAAGTGGCCCAACTGAGCCAATACCCGCATCGGCTGATGCCTCACCTCATCGCCGTCCGTCCGCGGCTGGAGGCGCTGGGTGAAATCGACACCGTCTTCTTTCCCGCCATCGGTGCCTTGCCGGTGGGGCAATTGGTGGGCCTGAGTTTGGAAAAACGCTCCGTATTCGCGGAACGCAACGCCCAAAACCAAATGGAATTGCGCCGCGGTTTCGAAATTCGCGAGGGCGAAAACCTGTTGCTCGTCGAGGATGTCATCACCACCGGGGGCACCCTGCACGAAATTCGTGCCATGGCGGAAGCGAAAAACGCTCGCATTTTGGGCGTTTTCTGCATAATCAATCGTTCCGGCTCGGAAACTTGGCACGGTTTGCCTCTGGTGTCACTGCTCCAAGTGCAATTTCCCACCTACGCGCCCGATGAAATTCCGCCGGAACTGGCCGCCATCCCCGTGTACCGGCCAGGCACGAAACAAGTTTAATCGAGGATCCACGCCATGAGCCATCATCTCCATCACGAAATTCCGGAAGGCCTCAGCTACGACGACGTGCTGCTGGTTCCCCAGCGCAGCGCCGTCCTGCCCGCCGAGGCCCGGGTCAATACCCGCGTCACCAACGAATTGCTGCTCAACATTCCCATGGTGTCCTCGGCGATGGACACGGTGACGGAAGACCGTCTGGCCATTGCCCTCGCCCGCGAAGGCGGTCTCGGGGTCATCCATCGGAACAATTCCATCGAAGAACAGGCGCAAATGGTGCGCAACGTCAAACGCAGTGAAAACATCGTCATCGACACTCCGGTCACCACCACCCCCAACACCACGCTGGCGAAACTGCTGGAACTGATGGACCGCCGCGGCGTCAGCGGCTTCCCGGTCGTGGAAGAAAACGGACGCCTGGTCGGGATTATCACCAGCCGCGATATCGGCTATCACGACAATCCCGCCGCCATCAAAGTGCATGAGGTCATGACCCCCCTCGAAAAGCTCGTCACCGGCAAACCCGGCTACAGCCTGGAAGATGCCCGTGCCATTCTCTACAAACACCGCATCGAAAAACTGCCTTTGGTCGATGGCGAAGGCCGTTTGGTGGGCATGATGACCGGCGCCGACATCGAAAAAAGCACCCGCTACCAAAATGCCGCCAAAGACGATCAAGGCCACCTGCTCGCGGGCGGCGCCATTGGCGTGGGACCCGACGCCCTGGATCGCGCCACCGCCCTGCTGGAGGCGGGTTGCGACGCCCTCTTTATCGATGCTGCCACCGGACATACCGAAACCACCCTCGGCGTGCTCGACCGCATCAAAAACCATCTGCCCCAGGCGGTGGTGGTCGCGGGCAACGTGGTCACGCCCGAAGGGGCTCGCGATTTGATTGCCGCCGGCGCCGCCGCCGTGAAAGTGGGCGTGGGCCCCGGTTCGATTTGCACCACCCGGGTCATCGCCGGCGTGGGCATGCCCCAGTTCACTGCCGTGCAAAACGTGGCTCCGGTTTGCCGGGAAGCCGGCATTCCCCTCATCGCCGATGGCGGCCTGCGCTATTCCGGTGACATCGTCAAAGCCTTGGCCGCGGGCGCGGACGTGGTCATGGTCGGTTCCCTCCTTGCGGGCACCGACGAAAGTCCGGGCGCGCTCGTCCGCATGCAGGGTCGGAACTACAAGGAATATCGCGGCATGGGCAGCACCGGCGCCATGCGCAAAGGCAGTGGCGACCGCTACGGACAGAACTCATCCGGCAAGCTCGTACCCGAAGGCGTCGAAGCCCGGGTCCCCTACAAAGGCGATCTCGCCTCCGTGGTCTTCCAGCTCATGGGCGGACTCCGCTCCGGCATGGGCTATGTCGGCGCCCACGATCTTGAAGAACTGCGCGCCAACGCCAAATTCGTGCGCATCACCGCCGGTGGATTGCGCGAAAGCCATCCCCACGACGTTTTCATGACCGAGGAACCGGTCAACTACAGCGCTTCATAAAGCCTTCAACCGGGAAAAGTACCACATGGAAGTTCAAATTGCCGTCCTCGATTACGGTTCGCAGTATTCCCAACTCATCGTGCGCCGCGTGCGCGAGTTGGGCTATCACGCCAAATTATACCCCCCCCACGTCCTCAAAGAGTTGTCCGGCCTCGCCGGGGTGATTCTTTCCGGCGGACCCAACAGCGTTTCCGATCCCGATTCCCCCGACGTCGATTTCGCGGCCCTGGAAGCCCTGGACGTCCCCGTCCTCGGCGTCTGCTACGGCATGCAATTGCTCAACAAAAAACTGGGCGGCGACCTCAAACCCTCCTCCACCAGCGAATACGGACCCGCCCGGCTCTGCATCGAAAACGACGACCACCTTTTCGCGGGCATCACTAACGATTCCCAAGTGTGGATGAGCCACAGCGACACCGTCTCCGAATTGCCCCCCGGTGCGCAAATTCTCGCCCGCAACGAGGACGGCGTTCCCGTGGCCCTGCAATTTCGCGAGGGATGGTTCGGCATCCAATTCCACCCCGAAGTGACCCACAGCCACGAAGGCCGGGGCATCCTCCAAAACTTCCTGCGTCAACTCGACGCCGACCCGGGATTTGACGTGGAAGCCTTTAAACGCGAGGTCATCCGCGAAATCATTGCCGAGGTCGGGGACCGCGAAGTGGTTTGCGGCGTGTCCGGCGGCGTGGACAGTACCGTTTTAGCGGTATTGCTGCACGAGGCCGGTGTCAAGGTCCACCCCATATTCGTGGACACCGGGATGTTGCGCAAAGGCGAAGCCTTGGAAGTGCAAAAACAATTCGCCGAAGTGGGCGTGGAAATCGAAACCGTCTTCGCCGAAAAACGCTTTTTGGACGCGCTCAAGGGCAAAACCGATCCCGAAGAGAAGCGCAAAATCATCGGCAACCTGTTTCTGGACGTGTTTTTCGACCATGCCGGAGAGGTGGAATTATTTGCCCAGGGCACCTTGTACCCCGATGTCATCGAAAGCGCCACCAGCGGGTCCATCGCCTCGGTCATCAAGACCCACCACAACCGCGTCAACCGCATCATCGAATTGAAAAAAGAAGGCCGCGTGCTCGAACCCCTGGCGGAATTGTTCAAAGACGAAGTGCGCGCCCTCGGCACCTCCCTCGGCATTCCCGCCTACGCCCTCAACCGGCATCCCTTTCCCGGACCCGGACTCGCGGTGCGCTGTCCCGGCGAGGTCACCCAAGAAAAACTCGATATCCTCCGCGAAGCCGACCACATCTTCATTTCCACCCTGCGCAAACATGGCTGGTACGACAAAATCTGGCAGGCCTGCACCACCTTGCTTTCCGCCAAATCCGTGGGCGTCAAAGGCGATGTCCGAGCCTACGAATATCCCATCTCCTTGCGGGCCGTCATCAGCGAAGACGCCATGACCGCCGACTGGGTGGAAATCCCCTTCCCGGTTCTCCGGGAAATCTCCAACAAAATCCTCAACGGCGTCAAGGGCGTCAACCGCGTCCTCTACGACATTTCCACCAAACCGCCCGCCAGCATTGAATGGGAGTGACGAGTGCGGAGTGGGGAATGCGGAGTGCGGAGTGCGAAGTTTTCCGAACGTCGGAAACATTTTCCAAGTGGCTTCCGAGCGTCGGAAACACGTAATCGTAACCTCTGGGATGTTTTGCCAGGCAAGGACATCGCCCCGCTTACAGCTCGCCCGTTCGGAGATTAGCGCTCCTGTCAGCCTTGCCCCGCACAAAACCTGATCCACAACCCAAGATCAGTGTGTGTATCAGTGTGATCAGTGGTTGAATTTCCCATCAATCCAGCTCCAACATTGCAACAGGTATTTTATTTGGCAAAGCCATCCGTTGGTCCCTCCCCCCAAACCATCGAATCCGTTGGACGGCGAAGCCATCCGTTGGTTCACCTTCTGATCGGTTGTGAACGGATTTCTGCATTCGAAAAATTAGCCTAACTTCCTCGGGAAAGTGACGAAATGGCCTATAAACACAAGGTGCCCGATTT
>JAFIGC010000147.1 GCA_020831635.1 Verrucomicrobiota bacterium
GATAATGGCCATGGTCGGCTCCTTTCGGTTGGGGTTGGGATCGGGTCACAAAAAAACGGCTCCGGGTGAGGGAGCCGTGCGCGACCTGAAGGGGTGCAGGTATATATAACGAGGAAAGGGCGGGGATTTCCAGTACATCATCGATGTACACCCCCTGAGAGAGGTCCAATGAATGAACTTAAGCACTCCCAGAAGCTGACGTGATCACGGGCCATGTGAGATACGCCCACACCCAAGAATACCGGATTTCAGGTCTGTTTCTTAGGGGTGGCTAGCCACGGAAGCTCTATCGCAATACGCTTATATTTTTTCCAGGTTGACGGCACGGAGTTGATGAAATCATACCGCTGGCATTTTATTTTTCGAAACGGATAGAGCCTCTTTTTCACCGATCCCAGTCGTAGGTTCTCGGCAGATTCGCATCCAGTTCAATCGAGCGGCTTTCCGCAAACGCCACCTGATCGGGGGTGAGCACGTCCTTCAAATCCCTTATGCGTGAGTGAGCGGCAGTCGTGCCGTTCGCGACGGACACAAGGTGCCAGGCGTACGCCTCCACGGGATCGAGGTTTCCATCCACACCGGATTCGTAACATTTTGCCAGATAATATTGTGCGATGGGGAATCCTCCGGTGGCGGCGCGTCGAAACAGGATAAACGCGTTGGTCTCATTCGCCTTGACCCCTTTCCCGTACAAATACATCTTCCCCAGATTATAACATGTGTTCGGACGAAAGGGATCCTTTCTCAAGATGTCTTCAAACATCTGAACCGCCTTGGCTTCATTCCGTTGGACGCCCTCTCCCTCTGCGTAAAACAGCGCGAGTATGTTTTTCCCAGACAAATTGCCCAGCAACGCCGACAACCGGAAATACCGAACGGTTTGATCCAGCGATTCTCCGGGACGATAGTTCTCAAACGCCTGCAAACCTTTTCGCAAATAAAGACGCCCCAGCCGGTCCAAGCCGCCGATGTAGGCGAAAGTGATCAGAAAGATGGTAACGAATAAGATCAAATATTTTCCGAAGTCACGACGTTTCATGGTGGGGTTCTATTTTTTGAATTTCCTGTCTCATGAGGTCACCTCTTTCGAGAATTCTTTGCGAAGTGCCATCAAAAGCCGTCCATATCGGTTTTCGCCGGCACCCGTTGGACCGCAGCCCCAAAAGGCATCCCGGGCGTTGTCGTAGCGCAGAACTCGATATTTGGTGGAGATCAGTTGCATCCGGTATCCGGGGTGTTGCGTGAATTGGGTGCGAAGTCCTTCCATGACTTTGGACACGGCCTCCTGTGAATGCGGAGGATGCTCCCACACTTCGGGGGTGGTGCCCTGAATCCATTGCAGGATACTGGCCCATCGCCTTCCTTCATATCGAAACGGAATGACAAAGGCCGGATCGAAACACCCAAACAGACGTCGGTCTTGGCGATGAAAATTAATTTCACCCTGCCTCCGTCCGTTGGGAATCCATACCCATACAGGAGCCACCCCGATCCGAGCGGACCTTCGCAAGAGCCATTGATTCCTGGTCGGCAACAACTTCATGCTTGTTCTCCTTCCGAATTCTGAAGCATCCGTATTTTTGGCCGAACCCTCAAAGCCCCAACCTGCTGGAACAGATGAGGCAGTGTATGTTCGACGATTTCCTTTCCGCGCCCCAAGGGGCGAGAATTCCCATTTTCAAACCAGTACATTTTCCAGGTATGGGGATCCCAATGATCATTTCGACGGGATGGTTGGTGAAATTTTAGAACGGACATAGTTCCCATGACGGACATATTTCCACTTTCTTTCACCTGAATCCATGAGATATTTGCAAATATCTCACGGATTCAGGTTGATGAATGATTTCAACGCGAACAATGTTTATCGATCTCCATGTAAATCGGCAAAGTCCATTACCGCATACTCTTCGTAGAGTTGTGTGGACAGGATCTCGGCCTCCCCAATTTGCTCGGGGGTGATTTGAGGGTGCATTTTCGCCAATTGTGTATGCACGCCATCCCCAAAGTAGGCCACCGCGATCAACGTCAATGCATAGGCTTTCACGGGGTTCGGCTCCACCCCCTCCCCGGTCCAATAGGACCAGCCTGCGGATCTGAATCCGGGCCCGTGCCCAAGCATTGCCGCCTGCCAGTAATGTTGGAAGGCTTTTTCCGGATCGATCTCCACCCCCCGTCCCAAACGATGAATTTCGCCCAAGTACCAATGCGAAAGCGGGAAATCTCTCTCGGCGGATTTTTCAAAAAACAAACGGGCCTGTTCATCATCCTGCGGCACCCCTTCCCCGTGATAGTGCATGTACCCCAGATTGTATTGGGCATTTCCGGTTCGTGCCCCCTTCTCGGCCCGTTGAAACCAGCGGAGCGCCTGGTCAAGGTCCTGCTCCACCCCGATGCCAATGGCATAAAACATACCGAGGTTGTTCTGGGCGCTGCGGTTTCGGAGTCTGGCCGCCCGCCGGGTGTGAAGCAACGCCTTATCCGCGTCCTTTTCGCGCTCCACACCCTGATAATGCTCCCAACCCATCACCATCTGCCGAAAGGCATACCTCTGGATGCCGCGCCCCGCGTTCCTGGCCAGGACCATGGACACAACCCAGCATGTGAACCACAAAATTCCTTTTTTCCATTTTCGATTTCGCATTTTCCTTCACCTTGATTGGGAATACGGCCTGATGCGGAGAGCATGAACTCATGACGGAAACCCGACCGGTTTCTTTCAACCTTCCGCGCATGTTTCTTCTTCCTGAATCCGTGAGAAGATTTCGCAGCGGCACGCCCCAGCCAACTCCAGTCGTTCCATCCGATTCTTCACCAAATCCAGATAAGCCGTTTTCAAGGATTCCGACAACGCGCAGTCCTTGATTCGCCCCGCCCAGTCCACCTGCTTCAACTGACGCAGAGAACGCTCGATCCTCGCGGGTTGCAGTCCGCAAAGCTCCCGTCCAAACGCCTCCAGCAACAGCTCATGGTCGAATCCGGATTTCCGATCCGCCAGTTCCAGTGCGCTTTCCTCCTCGTCGTCAACCAGAAGGACCGTGCTCAAAAAATCGTAGGCCGGCGCCAGCTCAATGAGCGGCCCGTTTTCGATGAGCGACCAGTTTTTCAAGTGCATGTCGCCGTTCCCGATCACCCAGTTGAACAGCACCCGGTCAAACAACAGGGCTGACTGCAGAGTTGGGTTACTGGCGAATTCGCGGACCACCCGCACCAGGGTTTCCAGATTGCCGAGATATTTCCAGGAGGACGGAACCTCCAACAACTGGCAGGCATCCTCCACCCGCAGACGCGTCCGGTTGGCCGGACCCTGTCGGTCAAAGCGTTCAATCCAGAACACCGGATACCGGTCCCGGGTCCACGCCAGACCACAATGCGGCACATCGATTCCCGCGTCACGGGCCAACATCATGGACAACGCCTCGTTTATCGGGGCCTCCGGGTAGGCCTGGGGACCGGGTTTCAGAATGTAACTGCCGCGTTCCGCCACCATTTGAAATTCACGCTGCTTGCGGGAAAACACCGCCGACACCTTCGGCTGCACCCCGGACAGCGACATTTTCGGGGCCTCCCGGGAGTGAAAGGTCACCAGATCACTCCAATTATAGGGCAGCGCACCCTCACCGGGCTGAATCCGCGTCCGGGCCTTGCGCCTTTCCGCCACCCTCCAGGAGACGGACGGTTCGGGATCCATCCCGTCCGGCAGCACCGCCAAAAACCCGGTCAAATCCCGGCCCACCGCCGTCAACTGACCCCATTTGTCCGAGCGGTCCAGCTTGCCGGCCACCAAAAGTTGATCCAGCAACACCCCTTCGGGCAGCAGGCCGTCAAACGGAGGCGGAAAGCGCTCCCAGGTTTTTTCCGCTTGGCGCAGAGGAAGATTCAGAAACACCGGCGGGCCCGCATAGTCCGCCCGATACCGAAACCGATACCCGGAGTCCAGACGCTCCAGTATCCCCGCGAACGCGCCCCCGACATAGACCCGCAACTTATCGGTCAAGCGACACCTCCCCGCCCAGAGGACTCCGGCAGCGCAACTCAAAACCCAGGGCCGAAAGCACCGCCGCGAAACTCGACAGCGTCACATCCCCCCTTCCCGACTCAAGCTTGTAAATCACCGACTCCCCCACGCCCGACAACTCCGACAGCTCGCGCTGACTGAGACCCTGCGCCTTCCGCGCCTCCACCACCAAAGTGCTTAGATCGTCTATTTTCATTGCATTTGCAATGCTATCACCCCAACCAAGGCCTGTAAAGCCCAAAAATCAGTTAGAAAGACCTAAATCCGTGGATTTGCACGGATTACAACCATCCCGGCACACCGGGCGTTGTGTTTACGGAAAGAGGGAAATCCGGGGTTCGAAATCTGCGGAAGTGGAGGAATTGGATTGACTTATTTTGTGGGTCGTATGGGGGGATAGAAAACTTTAATTTGGAGAATAGGATGCGCTGCTTTTACTTTCGGTTGTTGCTGTTGATCTCGTTGTCGGTCCCGGTGTTGCACGGGGCTTTGGTTCGGGTTGGGACGGATGCGGGCGGGTTTAATTTCGATCCGTCTGAAAAGTATGTCATCCTTCCTTTTGCGTTTGAAAACAACGATCAGGGCACGCAATATGTGGAGTTTCAGGCAAATTTGTTTCGCCCGCTCTTCGAGCAAATCCATCTATTTGGAAACAACTCGTCTGAATACGCCACGTTGGACGACATGCTGCAGGGGAATCATTATCTGACGGATAGGAAGAATTTTTATATCGGCCTCGACGATACTGCCAGCTATGTCAGCA
Organism: Verrucomicrobiota bacterium; assembly: GCA_020831635.1. Lineage (GTDB taxonomy): Bacteria > Verrucomicrobiota > Kiritimatiellia > SS1-B-03-39 > UBA6053 > PXAS01. The sequence goes on from JAFIGC010000147.1 coordinate 4,782, forward strand.
GTGGGTGGACTGCATCGTTAAACCCAAATGGGGGGATGTCTGTTTTTGAAGAATTTCCGGGGTTTGACATCGCTGAAACCTGGACCAACAGCGTGGATTCGAATGAGAACCACACGGCGAGAGGGATGATCCAGATCTACGCGGGGCTGTTGTCAAACACGGGGGACTCGGGGGATTACGTGTTTGGAGACCTGAGCACGGGAATGCAAATGGCGATGTCGGCGAACACGTTCTTCGAGGACTTCGGGGAACCGGCGGGAACTACTCAAGTAGGAACAGTTTTGGTTGAAGCAGATGCACGTTATGTAACTGCAATACCGGAGCCGGGGTCGCTGGTGCTGGTGGGGGTTGGTTTGTTGGCGGGGATTGCCGCTTTGCGGCGAAGATAGCGCCTTCGGCGCGGAGATGCGCTCGCAGGCTCGCTGGATATGGGATATGGGCTCACAAGCTTGCTGGATAAGGGAATAGGGATAAGCGCGCCCTTCGACAAGCTCAGGGCTGGATATGGGACAGGGGAAAGCGGGTTTTGAACATCAAATTCACCAATAACCCTGAGGCAACCGCACCTCGATCAAGGGTCCGTCCGGTTCATGTCGCGTCAGCAATCGGTTGGAATACGACCGCCCGCTCGCTCTCAGATAAATTGTTGTAGGCACCGAATGAATTTTTTCTTCATTTGTTCTCCGCCAATCCGTTCGGAATCACCGCCTGGTGCATCCATTGACTGTCCGTTTGCACATGCCCCTTGCGGACGTATTTGGCGATGTGCCGGGAATGCATGTCCCAGGAAATGGTCTCGGCACGGCGAATCACATATCCTTCCTGCACAGACCCGCCAAAGGAGGACAGGCCCGTGTAACATTCTCGCACTTTTTCTTCTTCGTAAATCCCCCGATATATCAACGGAACGTGATCCAACCCCAGCCCGCCGCAAAACCGTACGAATGCGTCCCAGGGCAGCATCCGGTTTTGCGCGTCATACGCCGCGAAGGCGAGAAAATAGGAAGGAAGTCCGCTGTAGGCAATGGAATGTCGGGCATACAGATTCTCCCCGCAGATCCGCCAGCCTTCGGGAATCAAATGGGCGAGGCTCGCATGAAAAGCTTTGACCCGGTTTCGGCTGGGATGATGCCGCCCATCCAACGAGCGGGCGTGCAGCCCGTCACGGTACATGCTGATGTTTTCCCCGTCCATTTTTTCGGTGACCACCACTTCCCTGCCGGCAAATGACCTTTCCACCTCCGATTGCGACATGACCCGGTCGGTTTGTTCATCGACTGCCTCGCTCCAGGGCAGATGCAGGATTCTGGGAAATTTCACGTGTTGGGTCATGGTTGAAAACCTTTCAAAACGGAAGCTCCCCGCCTTCTTCGTTTTCCTGTACAACTTCAATTCCGTCCTCTGTTTCATCTTGGTCCCGCAGCCAGACTCGGCCCATGTAAACCATCATCTCCTCCGCCCACAAGCGGATGGCCTCCACCACCAACGGGTGCGGCATGCGGTTACGGGGCCCCCGGCAAAGGCGAAGAGCCCAGTCCTGTCCGTCCCATTTGGTCTCCAGACAATGGTCATCGCAAAATTCACCCGCGACATGAAACAAAAACGACTTTCCTGCCATGACGTTGGCCACTTCGCCAGCAAGGCAATTTTGCATGCGTTCGGCTAGCTCAAAGTGTGCCTGCACGGTTTGCAGCGGCGCAATGCGCACCCAGCCGGATGGGGTGTTCACCTGCATCCCGGGAAACGGAGCGGGGGGGATTTCCAACTCGGAGTTCAACTCCAACAGTCCGTCGCTGAAAATGCGGCGCAAAGCTCGAAGCTCGTTTCGCCAAAGGATCACCCGCCGGGAACATTGTAGTTCCGGAATCCGAATCAAAGCGCGGTCGCCGGCGGAATACTCCGCCAGAATCTTCTGAAAGGGACGCAGCTCCATTTTGAGGTGCAACGCTTCCTGATGAGCATTGAGAATCTCGCGTCTGCGGGCGATTCCTTTGCGGGAAAGCTCCCAAATCAGTGAACCCGAAACGCCTCCGGGCTCATGCAGCAAATCCAGTGACGCCTGCCTCGCGCAAAGTCTCAGCACCTCTGAGGAAATCCGGGGTACATGTTGCAGATGGCGAAGCATCCGGTTGTCGCTTTGAAAGATCACACGACAGAGCGGCAGAATGCCCGGACTCAGTCCGTGCAGATCCACCTTGTCCAGAATGCGAGCGATCCGTGGTTCTGGCAGCAAGCCCATCGCCGCCAGGAGACGGGTTCGCGGCTGGCCCAGGAGGGTGCGCAGGCGGGAAAACGGCAGACCCAGTCGGCGCGTGCCCGGTCCATATCCATGGTAATAGCCCCAAAGACACCAAAGCGGGTGATCCCGGAACAGTTGGACACCGTGCGGCACCCGCGTCATGATCATCAGCGCCCCCCAGGTCAGTTCATCCGGCACCCCGAACAAGGCGGCCCGGATTTCCAGTCCCACCAGCCGCTCCAGCCACTGACGAGCCAAAGCCTGTCTGCGTGACACGTTTTCCAAAGGGGGTTCTTCTCCCGGAAGGTGATTGAGCCAAGGGTTTGGGAATTTCGTCGGCACGTAGCCCCGCCATTCTGGAATGGCCTTGGAACGCCGCCAGCAACGGACCTCCTTCCCGGAAAACACATCCACTTGGTGCACATTGAACCAAACCATTTTCCCGGAATCCGCGTGCACAACCGAACCCGGACTGCCTGGACGAAACCCGTTGCTCACGTCTCCCTCCCCGGCAGCCATTGCCACCACTGCGGTTGACCCGCCATGCCCAGGCTGATCCACTTCACGCCATGCCATTCTCCGCAGGCCTGGCGGTGGAAATGGCCGAAGACCCAAAGTTTGGGACGCATGCGGTGCAGCACCCAGGACAGACAAATGCGGCTGGGATCCCGGTCCCGGTGACACAAGTCCAAGGGATCAAACTCACGCGGAGCGGTGTGACTCACCACGATATCCACCTCCGTATCGGGAAATCCCTCCAGCTCATGTTCACGCAACACCTCCTCCGCGAACCAGTCCTCCCCGACCACCCGGTATTCCCGGTCAATCGACCGCGCTCCGCCGGCGAACAGGACCTTACGACCATCTGGAAGCGTGAGCAAGCTACCGCGGGGCTGATAAAACACATTCGGAAACACCTCCAAAGCTTCCAATGCACGCAGCGCGGCGTGATCCTCATGATTGCCGTCGCAGAAATGAAGTGGAATCCCCAACGTGTCCAGTGTCCCGCCCAGCACCGTGCCGTCCCGCAAGATTCGGCGTTCCTTCTTCGGCCAATAGCCCAAATCCCCCACCTGCAAAATCAGGGAGGGACGCTGCGCCTCAATCAGCCGGGTCACGTCCTCAAACTGACGGTGCACGTCGCCGAGGAGCATCACCTTGGTGCCGTCGCTGATACTGGTTGGATTTGGGTGGGTCATGGGTTGGATCAGCCTGTAGTGGTATGTAGATTTTGGATTTTAGAGTCTTGCGAAAAAAGATGATACAAAAAAGCGTTTATCTTCATCGTAATCCTGATCGTAATCGCAATCAAAAATGGGTGCTTTCGTCGATTAGGATTACGAGTACGATTACGAGGAAAGACAGGTTTGGTTGCGGATGAAATCCGCGTTAGAAATCTGGTTGAATGTCAAAGGGAAAAGACTCCTGACTTGCCTCACGGATCACTTTGCCGCCGAAAACATCCTTCACCAGCTTGACTTTGCGCTCACGCTGCAAGCGTTGCTCTTTGAGGCCGAGCCAATCCTCCACCGCCGCATACACCTCCCGGTTTGCCTTTCTGTTTTCCGGCCCGCAAAGCTGCCCAATCCGCCATCCTCCCTGTACGTGGACAATTTGCAGGGAATGCAATGGGGCGAAGTCACTCATCACCTCATACAGGACGTATTTGCCATGCAAGACCTCGTCGATCATCATCCCCATGCAGTTTTGCTGTTGCAAGGAATGATCCCAAATTTCTTGTGCGACATGAAAACCGCGAACCTCCACCCAACCGGATTTCATGTCCACCCGATTCCCCGGGATCGGCGAGTTCGGCAGCCGGGTGGCGAGTTTTTGCTTGGTTACGTTTTTGCTGATCCAATGCACCAGAAAATCGTGCCAGTCCTCCAGATCGATAAGAGAGCGAAACACCTTCCGCCGTTCTATCTCATGCGCAATCTTCCGGGGCAAGGCCTCCAGTCCCGGATCCGCCACAAGCTGATCCTCCATCAAGGTCACGTCGGTCAACAAATCCAAAGCTTTCGTTTGGGAGTAGCTCGTTCGCAAACGCATCAGGAATTCCGTGGACAAGCGCCGGGGACTTTGCCTCGCCCGCCCATTCTCCAATACGGCCAAAAGATGAATCAAAGGCGGGTCGATGTGCTCCATGTGCTGAAGAATGGCCAGATAGGGAGACTGAGCCTTCCAAAGGTTCACGAACCCGACCAGTTGCAGCCAGGTTAGCCGTCGCGTCCGCACTTTCCCCAGTAGTTTCACGCAGCGCTCCGCCTCGGGCAACCCAAACTTCCCCAGCACCTCGCGCTTGCGGTGTCGGAAGACGACCCGGCACGTCTCCCAGACATTTGAGGGTTGTTTGGGTACCCAAGGGGTTTTCCATCCGTAAACCGCCAAAATCGCCCAGGCCGGATTCTGCAGGAAAATCTCCCGCCCCTCGGGAATGCGAGTCAACAGCGACAAGGTCCCCCAGAAAAAATCTCCCGACACCATGGACAGTTCGTGGCTGTAGTCCTCCGGAAACGTCTTCAACCATTCATGCGTGGCCCACTGCATTCTTGTGACCGCCCGCATCGAACTCTTGGGATGGCCATGTTTTTCACGCATCTGCTCGTAGCGTAACGCGGGAGAGTGACAAGGATTCGGCATGCCCCGCATCCAATGTCCCCGCCAATAGGGGGTCAATTCCCCTTTGATCCAACACCGCGCCTCGCCGGGGGCGAAGACCCGAACGCAGTTTTTTTCAAACCAGTACATTTTCCCAGTATGGGGATCCCAATGGTAATTTCGACGGGATGGTTGATAAAATTTTGGAGCGGACATGGTACCCATGACGGGATGAAGTCTTCTTTCTTTCACAAAATCTGGGTATGCACTTGACTCCACCGCAAGGTAAGGATGGATATATAAAGGGTCATTTTTCGTTGTGCCAACGCGCGCCGCCCCTCTGCTTGCCAGAGGGGAGCGACGACTTTGCGCCCGATTGCCAATTCTCTTCTCACGCCGCCCCCGTGCTTGTCGCGGGGGTGTCGCGACGACTGATCTTTGACCTTTTCCCCTGGCTCCTCCCCAGTCGTGGCGACACCCCTCCGGCAAGCGCTGTCTTTTATACACATTTCTTGTGCATTCGCGACTTACGGTGCTGACTGAAATCCTAATCCTATTCCTAATCTTAATCATAATCGCAACATCCGTTCCAATCCACCGAAATTTTTTAAACAGGAGGACGCAGAGGGAGCAGAGGGGAATGGCGGTGGAATTGCCTTTGCTGCCTTTGCTTGCTTCTGTTCCAATCCCAATCTCCAAGCCGCCTTCGCGCAAGTACTGTCTTTTATTCATATTATTCCATGCCCTGAAAGGGCTATTCATCGTAGCCGGGGGTTCGAGCGGAGCGAAATACCCCCGGGTTTCGGGCGAACATGAGGTGCATCCTGAAAGGATGCCTCACCCCGGTGTACAGGTGGCAAATGGAAGGGCGCCTGTGTGAATCACCCTTGCTGGGGTGAACAAATGATGAATGGATTTTCCGTTGGCGGCGGGGCTTGATCGCCCCTTGCCCACGGCTACGTTGAATATCCCCTTCGGGGATCAAGATGTGATGTGTATAAAAGACAGGGCAAGCGGAGGGGCGGCCAGAGGTTGTCGCCCGGGCTTCGGGCCCAAAGTCGTCGCCCCACCGGGACGAGCCCGGCGGCGGCATTCTTCTTCACGCCAAATCGTCCACAGGATATTAAAAGTGGAGTCAAGTGCATACGCAGATCACAAAAAAAAACGGACGTTGCTGTTTTAACGGACTTTGATTGCAAACCCAAATGCGGCTCCGGGAAAGAATCTGTACGAAGCCACGGAATGGATTTAGGCCATTCCCGGGAATTGTTGCTGGTTGACGAAGAGATGGACTAATGCGTATCGGTTGGTTTTTCCGAATCCAGCCCTGAACTTTCCACCGCGAAACACGGCGCGCAGGGTGCGGACCTGGTCAGTCTGCGGAAATCCTCTTCAGCGTTTCCGAGTCGCGATGCCCCCCGAAAAACCGATCCAACACGCGCTCAAAGAGCGCCGAATCCTCCGCCACCGCCGCGCCATATCACTCTGTCCCAGCCCTTCCAATTGAGGAAACACAAACCACATCCAGTGAGACTGCTTACGCCCCCTTGCCAGTTCCGCCACCGCCACCTCGATCATCCCCTCCTGGGCATCGAGAAAACGTTGGAGTGCGGCAAATGAAGAAGCTGCATTATTCATCCGTCACCTCGTCTGTCTGCAAAATATTCCCGCCGAATTCATCTTGCCGCAGGCGCAGGGTATCGTCAAAGCCTCCATGCTGACGTGCGGTTTCCACCCAGCCGGATATCGCCCGATGGACATCCGGGTGCGCCTTCCGGTTTCGGGGGCCTAACAATTGTAACAACCTCAATCCTCCGCCGACCTGCTTCAGCATCAGTGAATGCAAAGGGGCGAAATCACACTCCACCGCATAGAGGTGAAACGCCCCCTCGGCCGCGTCCCGGATCATCGATGCCATGCAGTTCCGCTGAAGCAGTGCGTGTTCGAAGATGTCTTTCCCCTTCTCGAACGGACGAATACGAATCGGATGGGCTTCCGTTCCCAGTCGATGAGGGGGCAATGGCGCCGGGGGAATGTTTCGGTACAGATCTATTTTATGACAGGCAGTCAGCGTGTGCGTAATCAAGACCTCATGCCAGCTCAACAGAGATTCCACAGTCTGAAAACATCGCTCCCGCTCCAGGCCCCGGCTCACTGAAGATGGCAAAAGCCCTTTTGAGAGCGACCTCTTCAGGTTGTCTTCCATGCGCAGGGTGTCAAAAAAAAGGGACAATACCTCCATGGGATAATCTCCGTCCACGATCTCCGGGCAGGTCATCACGAAAGCGGGTGACAAACGTTTCACAATCCCGTCATCTTCCAGACGCCAGCACTCCCACATCAACTTCAGACGGAACGGCTCCAGCAGTTCCATGTGCTGCATGTATTTGACCCAAGGGCTTTTGAAATGCCACAGACTCATGAAATTACTGAGTTCGTTAAATGTCAAATTTTGCGTGGGAATCTTCGCCAAAAGTCGCACCCCAAGCTCCTCGCAGGGAAGACCGAGCCGATCCAATAATTCGCGTTTCGGTCTGCGCAGGGACTGACGGGTATCTCGGAATGATCCAAGTTCCAAAAGGCGTGAAAACCAGTGAAAGCCATAATAGGACATCAAGGTCCAGGCGGGATTATCATGAAACAGCTCACGACTCTCCGGTACCTTGGAAAAAATGGACAGCGCCCCCCAGAACATGCTGTCGGTCACATTGCTCAACTCCGCCTCGTAGGATTCGGGAAACGACTGCAACCATTGCCAAGTGGCCCAATGCCTGCGGTGCCGCGCCGGACGAACCTTCGAGTAAACATCCTCCTCGGACATTTTCTCCCATCCTTTCGTAGACACCCGATACGGATTCGGCATTTCATTCGGGATATGCCCCCGCCACATTGGACGCTTCTCCCCCTTGATCCAGCACCGAGCCTCACCCGGGGCGAACACCCGAATACTCTTCTTTTCAAACCAGTACATCTTGCCCCGGTCGGGACGGAAGACGATCCGGCGGTGCTCCGGAGGCGTAAACACGGCTTTTTGTGGCTTCGGTGACGATGTCATGCACTGCAAGACGCATTCGAAGAGGGATTCTTTCAAAATATTTCCAAGAATTTTTGCGGAATGTTGTCGGGCAAAAACATAACCATGCCCTTGTCGCCCATTTTCCGTGCGGCCCTCCGGGGAGCCCAGATATTTGGGCCCGAGCTACGACCGTCTGCCCCCTGCCCCGGGGCATCTTCAGGGTGATTCACGCTCCGGAGGAGCGAACGCACGAAGCCCGGGGTTTGGCGGGCCGAATTCAACGAGGCCCTCCAAACCCCGGGGAAAAGGATGAGAATTTTGAGCGTCCCGAAGGGCCGTACGAAAACCGGAGGCCATTCAGCTATCCTTTCCCAAAATGTCCAATAATTTGAGGTCTGGAGTCTGCCATCGACAAAGTTCGCGACAAAGCTTGGGACAAAGTTCAGCCCCGAATGGCACTAACTTAAGGGGCATTTCAAAGGTTCTGAGCCCGGCAGATTTT
>JAFIGC010000148.1 GCA_020831635.1 Verrucomicrobiota bacterium
GCCGCTGAAAAACGGCTGCCGCGGCGGGGAAAACGGTTCGGGAGGCGTTACTTAAACCCCTTCCACAATTTCGTTCAGGGTGGAGCTGGGGCGCATGGCGGCTGCGGCTTTGTTGTCATCGGGTCGGTAGTATCCGCCGATGTCCACAGGGGTGCCCTGCACTTCCAACAACTCTTCGACGATGCGGGCTTCGGCTTCTAAGAGGGCTTGGGCCACGGTTTTGAAATGCGCTTGCAACTCGGTGTCTTCGCTTTGGGTTGCGAGGGCTTCGGCCCAGTACAGCGCCAGATAAAAATGACTGCCGCGGTTATCGATGCCGCCCAATTTGCGGGTGGGCGATTTGTTGTTTTCCAACAGTTTCCCGGTGGCCGCGTCCAGGGTGCGTCCCAAGAGTTTGGCCTTGGGCAGATCAAAGACTTTGGCAAGGTGCTCCAGCGACACGGCGATGGCGAGAAACTCGCCCAATGAATCCCAACGCAGGTAGTTCTCCAGCACAAACTGCTGCACGTGCTTGGGGGCGGACCCGCCGGCGCCTGTTTCAAACAATCCCCCCCCCTTCATGAGCGGCACGATGGACAGCATTTTCGCGCTGGTGCCCACTTCGAGAATGGGGAACAGGTCGGTCAGATAGTCGCGGAGCACGTTTCCGGTCACGGAAATGGTGTCCTGACCTTTGACAATGCGCTCCAGGCTGAAACGACAGGCTCTGGAGGGTGCCATGATGTGGAGTTCCAAGCCCTCGGTGTCATGATCGAGGAGATATTCGTTCACCTTCTGAATCAAAACCGCGTCATGGGCCCGGGTTTCATCCAGCCAGAAGACGGCCGGGGTTTGGCTGTCGCGGGCGCGGGTTACGGCGAGCTTGACCCAGTCCCGCACGGCCGCGTCCTTGGTTTGGCAGGCCCGCCAAATGTCCCCGGCGTATACCGCATGACTCAGGCACACCGTCCCCTTCGCGTCCACCACCCGGATGGTGCCATCGGAGGGCACTTCAAAGGTTTTGTCGTGGGAGCCGTATTCTTCGGCCTTGCGGGCCATCAGGCCCACGTTGGGGACGGAACCCATGGTGGTGGGGTCGAGCGCACCCTGCTCTTTGCAAAATTCGATCACGGCGTCATAAACGCCCGCATAGGAACTGTCGGGAATCACGGCCAGAGTGTCCTGGGTGTTCCCCTCTTTGTTCCACATTTTGCCGCCGTCACGAATCATGGCGGGCATGGAGGCGTCGATGATGACGTCGCTTGGGACGTGCAAATTGGTGATGCCCTTGTCGGAATTGACCATGGCCAGATCGGGGCCGTTGGCGTAGGCGGCTTCGAGGGCATCGGACACTTCCTTGCGCACGTCTTCGGGCAAAAGGTCCAGTTTGGCGACCAAATCGCCCAAACCGTTGTTGAAATCCACTTGGGCCGCGGCGAGGGCTTCGCCATGGCGGGTCACCAGATCCTTGAAATAGGTTTTGACGGCATGTCCGAAAATGATGGGGTCGGAAACCTTCATCATCGTCGCTTTCATGTGCAGGGAGAACAAGACCCCGTCTTCCTTGGCCGCCTGAATCTGACGTTCCAGAAACGACACCAAGGCCTGTTTGCGCATCACCGAGGCGTCGATGATTTCATCGGCTTCCAAGGGGAAATCGCCTTTCAACACGTCCACTTTGCCGCTCGCGTCCACAAACTCAATGCGCACGGTGGTGGCTTCGCGGGCCACGTGGGAGGTTTCGTTGGCGCGGAAATCGTCCCCGTCCATGCACGCGACCCGGGTCTTGGAATCGGGGGACCATTTCCCCATTCTGTGCGGGAATTTTTTTGCGTATTCTTTGACGGCCTTGGGGGCGCGGCGGTCGGAATTCCCTTCCCGCAAGACCGGATTCACGGCACTGCCCTTGACCTTGTCGTAGCGGGCTTTGATTTCCGCTTCCTTGTCGTCCTTGGGCTGGTCGGGATAGTCGGGCAGCGCGTAGCCTTGGGTCTGCAATTCGGTGATCGCGGCCTTGAGCTGGGGCATTGAAGCGCTGATGTTGGGCAACTTGATGATGTTGGCCTCGGGCTCCAGGGTCAAGGCCCCCAATTCGGCCAAATCATCGGCGATGCGTTGGTCCTCACGCAAATATTCGGGGAAAAGCGCCAAAATGCGGCCCGACAGGGAGATGTCCCGGGTTTCCACGGACACTCCCGCGGCTTTGGTGAATGCTTCCACGATCGGGAGCAGGGAATACGTGGCCAGGGCCGGGGCTTCGTCGGTCTTGGTGAAGAGGATGGTGGGGCTTTTGGACATGGTACTGAATCTTTGGAGTTTGAAGTCGGAGGGCATTCAATAAATATCAAACGCGGGGAAGGTCGGCGCCGAGCTTGCGGGGCAGTTCGGAAGGACGACCCATCAGGTATTCGTCCACCGAGGCCGCGCACTCGCGTCCGTCGGAAATCGCCCACACGATCAGAGACTGACCCCGCTGGGCATCCCCGGCGGCAAAAAATCCGGGGGTGCTGCTCATCCAGTCGTCGTCGACTTTGACGTTGCCGCGCGGATCCAGTTCGCATCCGTATTGGGCCACGATCGAATCAGTTTCCGGACCGACGAAACCGAGGGCCAAAACCGCCAGTTCGCAGGGCCAGAATTTTTGGGTGTCGGGGATTTCCTTGATCTCCGGGCGTCCGCCGCCGGGAGGCGGTTCCAGGGTGATCTGCACGGTTTCCAAGCCGGTCAGCTTGCCATTTTCGCCGGTGAACCGCTTGGTCATGACGCTGTAATGCCGCTCGCAGCCTTCCTCGTGGGAGCTGCTGCTCCGGTATTTCATGGGCCAAAAGGGCCAGGGTTGGGTTTCGGGACGTCCCACGGGCGGCATGGGCAGCAATTCGAAGTTTTCGACGTTGGCACAGCCCTGGCGAATGGAGGTGCCGATGCAGTCGGACCCGGTGTCCCCGCCGCCAATGACAATCACGTTTTTGCCGGTGGCGAGAATTTCCTTGCCCCAGCGTTGGGTGACGTCGTCCCCTTCCACGCGGGCGTTGGATTGCGGCAGAAAATCCATGGCAAAATGCACTCCGTCCAAATCCCGTCCTTCGATGGGGAGATCGCGGGACTTGGTGGACCCGCCGGCAAAGACCACGGCATCGAATTCCTGGTCCAAATCCTCGCGGGTGATGTCGATGCCAACTTTCACGCAGGTTTTGAAGACCACGCCTTCTTCTTCCATGATCGCCAAACGGCGGTCAATCACCCACTTTTCCATCTTGAAGTGGGGAATGCCGTACCGCAGGAGGCCGCCAATGCGGTCGGCGCGTTCGAAAACGGTCACCAAGTGTCCGGCCCGGTTGAGTTGTTGGGCGGCGGCAAGGCCCGAGGGACCCGATCCAATCACGGCCACTTTTTTGCCCGTGCGTTGCGCGGGCGGATCGGCCTTGACCCATCCCTCCGCAAAGCCTTTTTCGATGATGGATTTTTCGATTTCCTCGATGGTCACTGCGGGCTCGTTGATGCCCAACACGCAGGCTTCCTCGCAAGGCGCCGGGCAAAGGCGTCCGGTGAACTCGGGGAAATTGTTGGTGGCGTGGAGTTCTTCCAGCGCCTGTTTCCAGTCGCCCGCATACACCAAATCGTTCCAATCGGGAATCAGGTTGCCCAAGGGACATCCGGTGTGACAGAACGGAATGCCGCAGTTCATGCAGCGTCCGGCCTGTTCACGCTTCTTCTCTTCCGGCTGGGGAAGATAGATTTCCTTGTAGTCTTTGATGCGTTCGTCGACTCTTCTTTTTTTGGGGAGTTCGCGGTTGAACTCCATGAATCCGGTGATTTTTCCCATGATCGTATTTCCTGTGGCAATCAGTTTTGTTTGACGTGCAGTTCCTCGGAGGCTTCGGCGGCCTGTCGTTGGGCCTCCTCGCGCTCGCGGGCCAGCCGTTCCAGGGCCAGGCGGTAATCGCGTGGCATGACTTTGACGAACTTCGGCAGGAAATCCGGCCAGTCGTCCAGCACTTTGCGGGCGATATTGGACTTGGTTTGAACCAAATGCTGCTCGATGAGGTTGCGGAGTTCCTCGACATCGTCGGGGTCCACCACGTCCTCCAAATCCACCAATTCCCGGTTGCAGCGAATGGTGCCGAAATCGCCGGCCAGGTCGAGCACGTAGGCGACCCCGCCGCTCATTCCGGCGGCGAAATTGCGTCCGGTCGGACCCAGCACGACCACGCGACCGCCGGTCATGTATTCGCACCCGTGGTCTCCCACGCCTTCCACCACGGCGTTGACGCCGGAGTTGCGGACGCAGAAGCGTTCCCCGGCGTGGCCCTGAATGTAGGCTTCGCCCCGGGTGCCGCCGAAGAGGGCGACGTTTCCGATGATGACGTTTTGCTCGGGACGGAAGGGCGAGATGCGCGGCGGATGCACCACCAAGGTGCCGCCGCTCAGGCCTTTGCCGAAGTAATCGTTGGCATCGCCTTCCAAACGGAAGACCACCCCATGCACCAAGAAGGCGCCGAAACTCTGCCCGGCATGACCGTCGAAATCGATGGTGATGGTGTTTTCGGGAAGCGCGGCCTCGCCATACTTGCGGCTGATTTCCGCGCTGAGCATGGTGCCGACCGTGCGGTGGATGTTCTCGATGCGCATGTTGAAACGCACGGGTTCGGAGGTCTCAATGGATGCGGTACATTTTTCGATGAGTTCGTTGTCCATGGCCTTGTCGAGTCCGTGATCCTGCTCAATGGTTTTGTGCAGGGGACGGTCGGCGGGCACGTCGGGCTTGTGGAAAATGCGGCTCAAATCCAGACCGCGGGCGCGATAGTGCTCGAGAGCCGCGCGCTTGTCCAGCAATTCGCTGTGGCCCACCATTTCGTCCAAGGTGCGGAATCCGAGGGACGCCATGATTTCGCGCAACTCCTCGGCCACCAGGTGGAAGAAGTTGATCACGGAATCGGGCGTGCCCGTAAATTTCTTGCGGAGTTCCGGATTTTGGGTGGCAATCCCCACCGGACAGGTGTTCAAGTGGCAGACGCGCATCATGATGCAGCCCATGACAATGAGCGGCGCGGTGCTGAAGCCGAATTCCTCGGCCCCCAGCAGACAGGCCACGGCCACGTCCCGCCCGGTCAACAGTTTCCCGTCGCATTCCACGGTGATGCGGCTGCGCAGGTTGTTGAGCAGGAGGGTTTGGTGGGCTTCGGAAATCCCCAGTTCCCAAGGCAGACCCGCGTGCTTGAGGGAGGTTTCCGGGGAGGCGCCGGTTCCGCCGTCGTAGCCGCTGATCAGCACCACGTCGGCTTTGCCTTTGGCCACGCCCGCCGCCACCACGCCCACGCCTACTTCGGACACCAGCTTCACGTTGATGCGGGCGTATTTGTTGGCGTTCTTGAGGTCGTGGATGAGCTGGGCCAAATCCTCGATTGAATAAATGTCATGGTGCGGGGGCGGGGAAACCAAACCCACATACGGGGTACTGAACCGCGCTTTGGCGATGGTTTGGTTGACCTTGATGCCGGGGAGCTGTCCGCCCTCACCGGGCTTGGCGCCTTGGGCCATCTTGATCTGGATTTCCTTGCTCTGGGTCAGATAATAACTGGTCACCCCAAAGCGTCCGGACGCGACCTGTTTGATCGCGGAACTACGGCTGTCGCCATTGGCGTCGGGTTTGTAACGATGGGCTTCCTCGCCGCCCTCCCCGGAGTTGGACTTGCCGCCAATGCGGTTCATGGCCACGGCCAGGGTTTCGTGGGCTTCGCGGCTGATGGACCCGTAGGACATGGCCCCGGTTTTGAAACGCTTCACGATATCCGTCCAAGGCTCGACTTCCTCCAGGGGCACGGGCTCGCGCACACCGGTCTTGAATTCCATCAGCCCGCGCAGGGTATAAAGCTTCTTGCTTTGGTCATTGACCATTTGCGAGTAGGCTTTGTAGTCCTCTTTGCTGCGCACTTTGCTGGCTTTCTGCAAAAGCGCCACCAGCATCGGGGAAATCAGGTGATTCTCACCGCGGCGACGCCATTGATACACGCCCCCCACGTCGAGTTTGAGGTTTTCGGCAATGTCCCGGGGCGGAAAAGCCTGTTCGTGACGCCGCAGGACATCTTTGGCCAAGGCATCCATGTCGGCGCCTTCGATGCGGGTGGGCGTGCCCCAAAAATAGCGGTCCACGACTTCCTGCTGCAGACCCAGGCATTCGAAAATCTGGGCGCCGCGATAAGAGTGCAACGTGGAGATACCCACTTTGGACATCACCTTGAGGATGCCTTTGTTGACAGCCTTGATGTAATTCTGCACCGCTTTGTCGGCGGCAAGGCTGGTGGGGTCTCCGGGATCTTTCTGATTCCGCACCGTGGCCAAGGCCACATAGGGATTCACGGCCCCGGCCCCAAAGCCGAAGAGACAGCAAAAATGATGCACTTCCCGGGCTTCGGCGGTTTCCACGATGATACCACACTGGGTCCGCTTGCCTTCGCGAATCAAATGATGGTGCACGGCGGCGGTGGTCAACAAGGCCGGAATCGGCATTTTCGAATCTTCAATGTGACGGTCCGACAAAATGAGAATGGTGCTGCCCGCGTCCACGGCTTTCACCGCGTTCGCGCACAGGGCGTCCACCGCTTCACTGAGCGCTTTCCCGCCGCGCGTGGCGTCGAATTCCATTTTCAAGGTGGTGGCCTTCACCCCCGGTTGGGTGGAACGGCGTATCCGCTCCAGGTTGCGGCTGTTGAGAATCGGTTGCTCCAACTTCAACATTTGCGCGTGCTGGGGCGTCTCCTGAAACAAATCGCGCTCCTTGCCCAGGTTGGTGAGCAGGGAAGTGACGATCTCCTCGCGGATGCCGTCCAAAGGCGGATTGGTCACCTGCGCGAACAATTGTTTGAAGTAGTTGTACATCAATTGGGGCCGGTCGCTCAAAACCGCCAGCGGGATGTCCACGCCCATGGAGCCCAAGGCCTCCACGCCCTTTTCGTACATGGGCTTGAGCACGATGCGCAAATCTTCGAGGGTATAACCAAAGCGTTGCTGATATTTGAGCAGGGTGGGACCGCGCAGGGGAATCGGGTCCACTTGCGGGGGCAAATCGTGAATGCTGAGCATGTGCTGGTCCAACCAGGCCCGGTAGGGCTTGCGGTTGGCGATCACTTGTTTGACTTCCGCGTCTTGGACGATGCGGCCTTCTTCGAGGTTGATCAGGAACATGCGGCCCGGCTCCAATCGGCCTTTTTTGATGATCTTGGCCGGATCAATGTCAACCACGCCGGTTTCGGAGGCCATGACCACCTGATCGTCGGAGGTCACCACATACCGGGCCGGACGCAAACCATTGCGGTCCAGAATCGCCCCCACGAAGGTGCCGTCGGTGAAGGGCATCAGGGCCGGACCGTCCCAAGGCTCCATCATGCAGGAATGGTATTCGTAGAAAGCTTTCTTCTCATCGTGCATGGTTTTGTGATTCTGCCAGGCTTCCGGCACCATCATCATCATGCCGTGCGGCAAATCGCGCCCGGTGTGGTAGAGCAGTTCCAGGGTATTGTCCAATGTGGCCGAGTCGCTGTTGCCGGGAATACAGACGGGGAACAATTTGCGAATCCGATCGCCAAAGGCTTCGTTTTCGAATTGATACTGACGGGCGTTCATCCAGTTGGCGTTGCCGCGCACGGTGTTGATTTCTCCGTTGTGGCAGACGAAGCGGAAGGGCTGGGCCAATTTCCAAGCCGGGAAGGTGTTGGTGGAATAGCGCTGATGCACCAAGGCCAGACAGGTTTCCACGTCTTTTTCCAGCAAATCCAAGTAATAGGCCTCGAAATCCTCGGGTTTGAGGAGGCCTTTGTAAATCATGGTCCGAGAGGACAAACTGGGCACGTAAAACGTCCCTTTGTCCTTGAGGGTGTCGTGTTGGGCCACGAATTGCTCGACGCCCTTGCGAATAATGAAGAGTTCGCGCTCGAAAGCCCGGCGGGTATCGATGCCCTCGCCGCGGCCAATGAAAATTTGCTCGATGTGGGGTTCGGATTTTTTGGCCATGTCCCCGAGCACGTCCCGATTCACGGGCAAAGTACGCCAGCCCAGCAACTGCTGATGGTTTTCGGCGATTTCCCGCTCGAAGGCTTCCTTGATGATCTTCCGCTCCCCTTCGTCTTTGGGCAAAAACACCAAACCCGTTCCGTAGGTGCCGGCTTTGGGCAACTCAAAGCCGTTTTCCCCGGCCACCCGGCGGAAAAACGCGTCAGGAATCTGAATGAGAATCCCGGCGCCGTCCCCGGTGCGGTTGTCGGCGCTTTCCGCGCCACGATGGGTCAGCCGCACCAGAATTTCCATGGCTTGGTGAATGATGCCGTGAGAGGTGGCGCCCTTGAGATTGCAAATGAAGCCCACGCCGCAGGCGTCGCGTTCTTGGGATGGATCATATAGCCCCTGCGCATCGGGGAAACCGGGAGGATAAAGCGTTTCGTTGTTTGCCATGTTGGGTCCTGTCGATAAAGAGTAAAAAGTTCCTGACGGCCTCGCGCCGCCAAAACCGGACGGGGGAGTTTCCTGCGGTTTTTCCATAGGAATTTCCATTGATCCGGAAGAAAAAGTGGGCCCCTTCCAATACACCCGCGCCCTTTAAACCACAAGAATTTTTTTAACAAGAACGGGTTCCCCATCCGATTTTCCAACATTTTTGTTGTTTTCTTCTCAAGAATTCAACAACTTTGCATTGCCCCATGAAATCCACCAAAACCGCCACCCTTCCCGACATTCGTCCCCTCCTGCCGCGCCATGCGACGGAGCTGATGAAATTGCGTCACGCGGCCATCCGACAAAGCCCGGAAGCCTTCGGCACCTCCCCCGAAGTCGAGCTGTGCAAAACCATCGGCGATTACCGGAAGCAACTCCTGAAAATCGCCACCCGGCGCGGGGAATGCCTGCTCGGATTGTGGGAGGATGAAAAATTGATCGGCATGACCGGTCTGGGACGCAGGGGCAAGTACCCCGAAGAATACGCCCTCATCTACAGCATGTACCTGTACCCGGAATATCGCCGTCTGGGGTTCGCGCGTCATTTGCTGGAGCATTGCGCCCGTTTCAGCCGCGAAAAATGGCACCTGACCCAATGCAGGCTCTGCGTGGAAATCCATAACGCCGCCGCCCTGAACCTCTACCAGTGCGCAGGCTACGAAATCATTTCCCGCGAACCCCGGGCCTTCCGCCTTCGTGGCGCTACCTACGACGTCTACCACCTCCGGAGAGACCTTACTGCAAGGCCACCTCTTGAATCAACCCCGTGAACTCGGTTCCCCCGGGCGTCACGAATTCCACCCGCCGGAACCCCGGACGCGCCACGTCCCCCACCTTCACCTCGTGTCCTTCCGGCAAATGACCCACCACGCCAAAGGGCGGTTCAATGCTGAAAATCGGGGTTTGGCGTTTCAACGTCACCTTGCCGCCGGCCCGGGCGAGGACCTGTTCGGGCGTATTCATCCCCCAAATGCCGCGTTTTTCGCGCTTCGCCTCGTTTTCCAAAGTCCGCAGCCGGGCCCAATGCCGGCGTTCGGAGACATTGTCCGGCAAGTCGTCCCCCACCCCATGGATACGCGCGAAGCCGTTTTCCACCAATAATTCGCATAGCCAGCGATCCTCCACCTTGATCATCGCAAAAATCCGCCGCTGACGACTGGCCCCCCGGGCATCCCGGTATTTGGTGTACACATCGAAAGGGCCTCTCCCGAGGAGTTCCTTCGTGTACTCATCCGCCATTTTGCCGCCCTCGACGATTTGCGGCACCGTCACCCCGAAATAATCCGCCTGTTCCTGCAAACGGTCCGGAAACCGGTCGTCGGTTTCCGGCGTATCCACGAAATAGACCCGTAACAAATACCGGCTCCGATTGCGGCTGGCATGAAAACTGTCCCCGTCATTGGCGGGATGATCCACCAAGGAAACATTGTCCAAATGCACCCAGTTGACCCGCTGATGCTGGGCCAAGGCCTCCCGCGCCGGAAACACGACCGGAAACAAAAGCGCCCAGGCAAATAAAATGGTGAACGTGCGTTTCATGAGGCGTTTATCGGGTGGATCACAAGACAAAGATAGCCGACACTGCGGAAACTGTCAAAGAAATAGACCGGCTACCGGATTGTCGGTTTCCTCGACGTATCCGTAGCCCAATTCGGAAAGGAAACGCTCGAAGGCGGTCACCGACGCTTCGGGCACCTGCAGCCCCGCGAACACCCGTCCGACATCGGCGCCGTGGTTGCGGTAATGAAAGAGGGTAATGTTACATGCCTCGGGCAAGGAATCCAAAAACCGGGCCAATGCGCCGGGACGCTCGGGAAACACAAAGCGGTACAACCGCTCCCCGCTGGCGGCGTGGGCCCGTCCGCCCACGACATGACGCAAATGCAGTTTCGCCACCTCGTTGTCGGTGAGGTCCAGGGTTTCGTACCCTTTTTTCCGCAAATGTTCGGCCACTTCACGGGCCTCGTCCCGGTTTTTGACCTCCAGGCCCGCAAACACGCGGGCCGCGTCTTTGTCGGCCATGCGGTAATTGAATTCGGTGATGCTGCGGTCCCCGAGTTCCTGACAAAAGGCGCGGAAACTGCCGGGACGTTCGGGAATGGTGACCGCGAGCAGCGCCTCCCGCTCCTCCCCGATTTCCGCGCGTTCGGCCACGTGCCGCAGCCGGTCGAAATTCATGTTCGCGCCACAGGCCAGGGCCACCAAGACCGGATGACCCTCGGGATGATCCCGCCGCCAGGATTTCAGCCCTGCCGTGGCCAGGGCTCCGGCGGGCTCCATGATCGAACGGGTGTCCTCGTACACATCCTTGATGGCCGCGCACATCGCTTCGGTGTCCACGGTGATGATCTCATCCACGACTTCCTGACAGAGGGCAAAAGTTTTCTCGCCGACGTGTTTCACGGCCACGCCATCGGCGAACAACCCCACTTCATCGAGCAAGACCCGTTTCCCGGCCAGGAGAGAAGCCTGCATTCCGGCCGCGTCCACGGGTTCGACGCCAATGATTTTGATGTCGGGGTGAAGGGCCTTGATGTAGGCCCCGATTCCGGAAATCAGACCGCCGCCGCCGATGGGCACGAAAATGGCGTCGATGTATTCATTGTGCTGCCGCAGAATTTCCATGGCGATGGTGCCCTGCCCCGCGATCACTTCCTCGTCATCATAAGGATGCACATAAACCAGCCCGCTTTCCGCCACCCGTCGTTTGGCCTCCTCTTGGGCCTCCTGATAAGAGTCGCCGTGCAAAATCACCTCGCCGCCCAAGGCCCGCACCGCCTCGACCTTGATGCCGGGGGTGGTGCGGGGCATGACAATCACCGCCCGGCAGCCGAGTTTGCGGGCGGACAAGGCCACGCCCTGGGCATGATTGCCCGCCGAAGAACAAATCACCCCCCGGGCCAACGCCTCCGCCGAAAGCGAACGCATCCGGTTGTAGGCCCCGCGCAATTTGAAAGAAAACACGGGCTGAAGATCTTCGCGCTTCAAGTACACCTCCGCGTCCAAACGACGGCTCAGACGCGGAGCCCAGTCCAAGGGTGTTTCCCTGGCGACGTCGTAGACTCTGGCCTTGAGGATGCGTTCCAAATATTCCTGTATCAGCGGGGATCGGTTCATCATGGGAGCGAACATGTCAGAGCCATGGAAAATCGCAAGCAACATTTCTGCTTCCATCGGGGACAAAAGCGGATAAAAGCCCTTCAATGCAGGAAACGGACGAAGAATTGATGATGCGCGTGGCCCGGAAGGACCACGAAGAGGCTTTGGTGGCTTTGATTGAAAAATATCGGGGGCCTCTGGTGAACCATTTCATGCGCCGCGGCGTTCAACACGAGTATGAAGACCTCGCCCAAGAAACCTTCGTACGCCTCTACAAAGCCCGGAAACGCTACCGGGTGCGCGCGAAGTTCCGCACCTACCTCTACCACATCGCCCATCGGGTGTGGGTGGACCACGTGCGCAAATCCAGCCGCAAAACCCGACGCGAAACCGCTTTTCGCGACGAGCCGCGTCCGGAGTCCGGCGATGCCCCCGACATGCACGGCCACGATGTCGATTGGGCCCTGTCCCAATTGTCGCCCCCCCATCGCGATGTGGTGGTCTACTCGGTGTTCGATCAGCTCTCACACGAGGAAATCGCCGAAATCATGGACATCCCGGAGGGCACCGTGAAAAGCCGTCTGCACCACGCCCTTCGCAAATTGCGTGAAATTTTTGCAGGAGAACAACCATGAACGCCCCCAAGGATGACCCCTTCGAGAACGACCCCTCCGAATTTGACTTTCTCAAAGAACTGCCCGCCAAACAGGTGGAGCCCCGGGACGACTTCACCCTCGGAGTGCTGCGGCAAGTCCACCGCATCCGACACCGCCGCCAAACCGCGAAACTCATGGCCATCCACTTCGTCTTGGCCATGATTGTGGGGGGCGGACTGCTGACGCGGTCCCGTATCCAACAGGATCGCCTGCCCTTCAGCGTTCACAGGGGTTCGGAAGCCACCATGGCCTCCGCCATTGCGGGCACCGGCTGGCTGGTCGCCCACCAAGAAGCCAATGGCGCCTGGGCCCCCGAAGCCTGGGGCGGCCATGCCCGCTTTTCCTCCGGCGTCACCGCCCTGGCCACCCTCGCCCTGTTGCACGCCCCCGACGGCAACACCGGCGACGCCATTCCCAAGGCCACCGAATATCTCCGCAGTCAACTGGCAAGCCACGCCCCCTTCCATCGGGAAGGCCCGGAACTTTACAATCACCTGCTGACCCTAAAAGCCCTGCTGGAGATTCAAAACCGCTATCCCCATCCCGATTTGGCCGCCGAACTGAGGGCCACCCTGGCCCACACCATTCGGCAGCAACATTCCGAAGGCGGCTGGGGCTACACCCTGGATACCCCCATGGGATACGGCATGGACAGCCGCACCCGCGCCAACAGCGCCGTCACCTGGTGGATTTGCGACCTCCTCCACGACGCCCGCAACCTGGGTGTCCCCGGCGCCGCCCGCGCCCGAGAACGTGGACAACAATGGCTGGCCCAATGCTTTTCCCCGGAACATGGCCCCGCCTACCATCCCGGCAGTCCCCCCGCCTCCCCCGAAAGCGCCCTCTATTTGGTGGCCCCACAATGGTCCGGGGCCCATTTAAATGAAGTGCGCCCCGCCGCCCGACCCGCCGCCGACCGCG
>JAFIGC010000012.1 GCA_020831635.1 Verrucomicrobiota bacterium
AAACGGACTTACAGTCCGTTTTCGGACCGGGCTGGTATCGGCTCGGACCTTCGGCCCGAACTAAAGAAGGGCACATGGCACATCACCAGGGCACCGCGGGTCATGGTTTTGGCTGGGTCGACTTCCCACCAGTCCCCGTCGATCATTTGTTGAATGCTGTCATCCGGAAATGTCGTCAAAAACCTCTCCCCTCCGACTGGCCGATTTCCATACGTCATCCGAAAAATGCACCGTGGCCCCTTCGGCGGGGAAATTCGGTCCAGCCAGGTGATCGAGCCAGTCGGTGACATCGGCCAGTTCTTCCGAATTCTCCCGGGTGCGAAGTCGGTGCCGATCCGCTTGGGCGGCTTCAAAATTTCGTCTGCAGTTTTTCCTCAGCTCCGCCATGCGGCTCTTCAGCTGGGTTTGCTTCTTTTTGCTTAACCGGGTGGCGGATCTTTCGGCGGGGGCTGTGGGATAGACCGCTTGAGGCTCCCTTATCAATATCGTGTAGGGAGCATGTTCATCAAAGAGAAAGTTTGTATAAGATGAAGGGGCTTCATGAGAGGGATGAGGGCTCTTGGTGGGTCGAGGAGTGGCGGGCGAAGGGAAGACGCGGATGTACCGTCCGTTCAGATCCCTTTCAGATATTGTGTCGCTACGCGACGCGTTTTACCCATTGGGTCATTTGTAAACATTACGCCTGTGTCCGATGGTAACCACCAAGACGACAAGCTTGTCGTCATGGATTTCGTAGATGATCCGATAGTCGATTCCCGCCAGCTCTTTCTGCGCGGAGCGCAGGATCTGGACCGTGTACATCACGCCTCGTACTTTTCCCCGATTTCACGGACCGCTTGCGCGAAGGGCAAGATTTCCTCCGGAACGGATTTTGCCTGATCATAGGCGCGAATGTCGTCGAGTTCTTCAAGTTCATCCACGATCTGCGTCCACTCGGTCAGAGTCAAAAGCACCGCTTGGGGTTGTTTTTGATTGTCGATGACAAATTGGGGATGAAGTTGTACCATTTAGTTTGTACCTTGAAGTTGCTTCCACTATGCACCTATCGTCTGATTTGGTCAACCGAATTTTTTGAACAGGAGGACGCGAAAGAAGGGAAGCGTTACTGTGGCACTCCTGTACCCATTCGCCGCAGAGTTGCAGAACGCTGCGGGCGCGCCGTGAGACGGGAGAGAGCGGATCGCTCCGATCCGCCGGATTTTCCGGGCGGTTGGGGTAAAAATAGGGAGTTATCGCAATCTATGGCTTGATTTGCGGATGGATTCGGGGTTTCCTGTACATACGGGTTGCATCTGCAACTCTCTGCTCGGACTGATCCGACCGATCAGTCGGATCAGTCCGAGAAAGAACCCGAGAAAGAAACCAAAGAAAGGAGTTCAACCATGGAAGAGGATTTTTACCCCATCGAGCTGAGTGCCTGGACGGAGGAGGTTGCGGAAGTTGCGGGGGAATACCGTCGGATTCGGCCGGGGGGCGGGTATCTGCGCAAAATGCGGCAAGCCCATGCGCCTGCAAACGGCGCGTAGGGGCCGTAACGCGGGCAGTCGGTTTTGGGGATGCTCGGAGTTTCCTTCGTGCCGGGAGACCGCGGCGTATCGGTCCGATCCGACGGATCTGACTGATCCGTCTGATCAGACCGATCCGTCGGACCCAAGAGGTACCTATGAAGGCAATATATAAAGTATAACCATCTATAGCCTGATCCGCTTATAGATGGTTATATTTGGGTATAAACCAGCGGTAAATACCGTGAAAACCTCCTTGAATGTTTCGAATATTTCGTTTACGGTGGTTGCATGATGAAAACAGAAAGCAAAACAAAATCCCCCGGTTCCCGTGAGGACCGGGAGTTGCTGGAGAAGCTGTACGATGTGATCAACGGGGAAGAGCGCCCGGTGCTGCTGGGGCGCGAGGGGGCGCATGTGCAGTTCCCGGAGCCGGTATTCCATCTGCTGACGGAAATCGTTCGCAAGATGCACCGGGGTCAGTCTGTTGTCCTGCTGCCGGAAAACGAGGAACTGACTACCCAGGCGGCCGCAAATCAGTTGGGGGCCTCCCGTCCGCATGTGGTCAAACTGTTGGAGGAGGGGGCCATGCCTTATCACATGGTGGGTTCGCACCGGCGCATCTATCTGCGGGATCTTCTCTCCTATCAGAAACAGCGGGACCGTGACCGCCGGGAAGCGATGGACGCGTTGAACGAGGAGCTGCTGGAGGCGGATCTGTATGATTCAGACTACACGGGTGAGGGATGACCGCTGATTTCAAGGTCTGCCTGGATGCCTGCGTGCTGGCGAATCAGTCCGTTTGCGACCTGTTGCTCCGTTTGGCGGATAAATGGCAACGGGAGGTGAGAGCGCATTTCCCGGAAGACTTGGTGGAAGAATTACGAATTTCCCGCTTGCGTTTGCCAAGGAAAACAGGCTATTTTTCCTTGGTGAAGACTGGTGAACCAAATGACGCAAACACTTGAAAACAAAATATCTGCGCGAATATATGGAAATGGGAGGGGTTGGGCCTTTTCCCAGAAAGATTTCGTGGACCTGGCCAAGACCCCGACCATTCATTGGGCGTTGTATGAACTTGCCCAGGCAGACACGATTCGTCGGGTGTTGAGGGGGATTTACGATTACCCTCGCCACAGCAAGCTGCTTGAGCAGACGATGCCGCCGGATCTTCATCAGGTGGCGATGGCGTTGGCCCGAAAATTCGGTTGGCGGATTCAGCCCGGCGGTGCGGCGGCTTTGAATCTGTTGGATCTTTCCACCCAAGTTCCGGGTCGGATCGAATATCTGTCGGATGGGCCGGACCGGGAATACAAGGTGGGCAACACCGGCTTACGGTTCCGTCACCAGGCCTTGAAGGACGCGGGTTTGAAGCACGAGGCCAGCGCGGTGCTGGTGCAGGGGCTGAAGGAACTGGGGGCGAACGGGGTTACGGAGAAGGTGATCGCACGCATGCGCGACTGGTTGCCGTCCGGGAAGCGGGCGCAGGTGCTGCGGGACGCCAAGGGGGCCACGGACTGGGTGTACGACGCACTGAAGCAAATCTGCCGGGAAGAGAACGATGGATAAGGTCGCAAAGCTTTCTCCAGCTAATCGGCGGGATCTTTTCGAAGCCGCCGCCGCAAAGCGGGGCCTGCATCCGGCGGTGGTGGAAAAAGATTTTTGGGTGTGCTGGTCATTGAAGCGTCTCTTTTCTCTTCCCGGATTGGCTGAGCATTTGGTGTTTAAGGGAGGGACCGCGCTGGCAAAGGTGGATGGCCTGATCGAACGGTTTTCGGAGGATATCGATTTGGTACTGGATTGGGAACTGTTGGGGTACGGGGGCGGCGGGGCCGATCCCTGGGAACCGCAAGCCTCCAACACAAAACTGGACAAGCTGAGCAAGGAAATCAATGCTCATGCCGGGGAGTATTTGGAACAAACCCTTTGCCCGCTCCTCAATGAGAACATGGGGGATATTCCAGGGCTGCGGGCATCGGTTTCACCCCATGAGCAATTGACGATCAATATCCATTATCCTGAAGTTTTCGGGTTGGAGGCTTTGCGCCCGGATGTGAAACTGGAAATCGGTCCGCTGGCATCCCGGGTTCCTTCGCGGCGGGCGGTGATTCGACCCTATGCGGCGGAGGAATTTCCGAAGGTATTCGACGATCCCGACTGCCACGTAACCGCGATTCGGGGTGAGCGCACCTTTTGGGAGAAGGCGACCATTTTGCATCGGGAAGCCCACCGTGTCGGCATCACACCCAAGAGGTATTCACGCCACTATTATGACTTGTTTCAAATGAGGTCCCATCCGGTGGCTGCTTCGGCCATAAAGGATCTTGATTTACTGGCGGATGTGATACGCTTCAAGCAGCGGTTTTACCGTTCCGGCTGGGCTCTATATGAATTGGCAAAGCCGGGCAGTTTCCGTCTGCTGCCCACAGAAAAAGGGGGGCGTGAACTGGCGGCGGATTACCGTCGAATGCGCCCTATGTTTTTCTCGGAACCGCCGCCTTGGGATCGTATCTTAAAGGGGCTTGGACAACTGGAACTGGCGATCAACCAGTTGGAACCGCAACCCTGACCCCTCGATTGGAGCAAAACCCATGACCGAATCCGAAATGAAAACCCAGAAGCGGGTGCTGGCGCTGTTCGAGCAAGAACTGGGCTACCGTTCCTTGGGCGACTGGCGGGCGCGGGAGGGCAATTCCTGTATTGAGGAGGGGTTGCTGTCGGCCAATTTGCAGGCGCGGGGGGTTCGTGCGGAGACTTGCGGGCGGGGGATCTATCTGCTGCGGCTGGCGGCGGAGAACCCGGGGATGTCGCTGATGCGGCGCAATCGGGAGGTGTACGATTTGCTGCGATACGGGGTGCCGGTGAAAACCAAGGCGGGGGAACTGACGGACACGGTGCATCTGGTGGATTGGGCGCATCCGGAGCGCAACGATTTCGCGGTGGCGGAGGAGGTGACGCTGCCGGGTGTGGCGGAACGGCGTCCGGATGTGGTGCTGTATGTGAACGGCATTGCGGTGGGGGTGCTGGAACTGAAGCGGGGCTCCAAGGACGTGGGCGAGGGCATCCGCCAGTTGTGCTCCAATCAGGACGAACGCTTTCACGCGGATTTTTTCAGCACCGCGCAACTCCTGATGGCGGGCAACAATTCCCAGGGACTGCGCTACGGCAGCGTGGGTACCCCGGCGAAATATTATCTGACCTGGAAAGAGGACGAGGCGGACAACGAGGGCTACAAGCTGGACAAGTATCTGCGCAAGCTCTGCGACAAAACGCGTCTGCTGGAGCTGATGCATGATTTCGTGCTCTTCGACGGCGACACCAAAAAGCTGCCGCGGGTGCACCAGTATTTCGGCATCCAGGCGGCACGGGACTTTGTGCGGCGGCGGGAGGGCGGGATCATCTGGCACACCCAGGGGAGCGGCAAGAGCATCGTGATGGTGATGCTGGCGCGGTGGATTCTGGAAAACCATCCGCACGCGCGGGTGGCAATTGTCACGGACCGGGACGAACTGGACAAGCAGATCGAGCGGGTGTTCCGGGATGCGGGGGAAACGATTTCCCGCTGTCGCAGCGGGAAGGAACTGATGAAGCAACTGGGTCGGCCGAGCCCGCGCCTGATCTGTTCGCTGGTGCACAAGTTCGGTCGGCGGGATTTGTCCTCGGAAAAGGACTACGAGGCCTTTTTGCAATCGCTGGCGGGCAAGCCGAGTGTGACCCAAGGGGAGGTGTTCGTGTTTGTGGACGAGTGTCACCGTACCCAGAGCGGCAAGCTACACCGTCTGATGAAGGCGGTGATGCCGCACGCGGTGTTCGTGGGTTTCACGGGCACGCCGCTGTTGAAGGCGGATGAGAAAACCTCGGTGGAGGTGTTCGGCAAATACATTCACACCTACAAGTTTGACGAGGCGGTGGACGACGGCGTGGTCCTCGATCTGGTGTACGAGGCCCGGGACGTGGATCAGGAGATGGGTTCGCAGGAAAAGATCGACGCTTGGTTCGACGCCAAGACCCGGGGACTGAACGCCTGGCAGAAGGATGAGCTGATGAAACGCTGGGGGACCCTGCAAAAGCTGCGCAGTTCGCGTTCGCGCATGCAGCGGGTGGTGGCGGACATCGCGTGCGATTTCGGCACCAAACCCCGGCTCGCCTCGGACCGGGGCAACGCCATGCTGGTCGCGTCCAGCATCTACGAGGCCTGCCGCTATTACGAATTGTTTCAGGACGGCTCCAATCCGCTGCGGGGGTGTTGCGGGTTGGTGACCTCCTACGATCCGTATGTGGGCGATTTGAGCAAAGAGGAAACCGGGGAAATGAGTTCCACGGACAAAAAGCGGGTCTTCGAAATTTACGAGGCACTGCTGGAAAAGGTCAAGCCCGCTGCGGGCAAATCGAAGGCGGAAACCTACGAGGACCAGTGCAAGGCGCGGTTTATCGACAACCCCGGTCAGATGAAACTGCTGATTGTGGTGGACAAGTTGCTGACCGGTTTCGACGCGCCGAGTTGCACCTATTTGTACATCGACAAGACCATGCGGGATCACGGACTCTTCCAGGCCATCTGCCGCACCAACCGTCTGGACGGCGACGACAAGGAATTCGGCTACATCGTGGATTACAAGGATTTGTTCACCAGCGTGGAGGACGCCATGGCGGTGTACACCTCCGAACTCGCGCAAACCCAGGGGGAGAGCGATCCCAACATTCTCCTCAAGGACCGCCTCAAAAAAGGCCGGGACAAGCTGGAGGACGCCTTCGAGCAGTTGGCCCTGATTTGCGAGCCCATCGCCCCGCCCAAACGGGAGTTGGAATGGATTCAGTATTTCTGCGGCAACACCGAGATCCCCACCGATCAGGTGGAGCGGGAGCCCCAGCGGGTCAGCCTCTACAAAGCCGTGGCCTCGCTGGTGCGGGCCTTCGCCAATGTGTCGGACGACCTGGAACGCGCGGGATATACGCCGGAAGAGATCACGGCCATGCGGCACAAAATCAACGAGACGGTTTCCCTGCGGGACGCGGTGAAGCTGGCCGCGAACGAGACGTTGGATTTGAAGCCGTTTGAGGCGGACATGCGGCATTTGATCGACACCTACCTCGAGGCCAGCGCCCCGCGGGTTCTGTCCGAGTTCGGCAACGCTTCCCTGCTGGAGTTGATTGTGAAATCCGGGGTTGCGGATGCGATTGCCGAGAAGATGGGCGACAAAGGGCAAAACCGGGAGGCGGTGGCGGAAACCATTGAGAACAACATCCGCAGCAAAATCGTGCGGGAGCACATGCTCGATCCCGTTTTTTACGACCGCATGTCGGCGCTGCTGGAGGAGGTCATTCAAAAACGGCGGCGGCAGGCGTTGGACTACGAGGCCTACCTCAAGGAAATCGAAAAAATCGCCCGCGACACGCAGCGGGGTCATCGGGAGGATTTGTCGCCCCGTCTCAGCAGTCCCGGCAAAAAAGCCTTGTACAACCGACTTTTGCAGCCCGTGCAGGCGCGTCTGGCGGCGGAGCCGGATCCGGAATTGCTTCGGGCGGGCGAAAAGGAGGCGGAGGAACTGACCCTGCGCATTGATGAAACCGTGCGGAAGGTGAAACCGGACGACTTCCGGGGCAACAAGAGCAAAGAGCGGGTGGTCAAAGCGGCGCTGTACGGAATCCTGCGGGATGACCGGCAGGTGGAGGATGTGTTCGGCATCATTGTGGCGCAAAAGGAGTATTGATGTCCGATCATCTGCAACTTGGCGATCTGGAGATCGAGGTGGTGCGCAAGGACATCAAGAACGTGCACCTGAGTGTGTATCCGCCGGCGGGGCGGGTGCGGATTTCGGCTCCGTCGCATATGAAGCTGGAAACGCTTCGGCTGTATGCCATTTCCAAGCTGAGTTGGATTCGGCAGCAGCAGCGCAAGATTCTGGCCCAGGAACGGGATACGCCCCGGGAATATCTGGAGCGCGAAAGCCATTGGCTGTGGGGGCGGCGGTATTTGCTGGAGATCGAGGAAGTGGACGCGGTCCCGGAAGTTTTGCGCCAACACAAGACCTTGATCCTGCGGGTGCGTCCCGGGGCGGACGCCAACAAAAAAGCCGAAGTGATGGAGGCGTGGTACCGGAGTCAGTTGCACGAAAAAGTTCCCGCGAACATTCAAACTTGGGAGCCGAAACTACACGTGAACCTGGCGCGGGTTCAGGTACGCCGCATGAAAACCCGCTGGGGAAGTTGCACCCCGGCCAAGGGGAGCATTTTGCTGAACACCGAGTTGGCCAAAAAACCCGTCGCCTGTTTGGAGTACATTCTCGTGCACGAGATGATCCACCTGCTGGAGCCGACCCACAACGAGCGTTTCCGCACCCTGATGGACCTGCATTATCCCCGCTGGCGGTTGGCAAGGGAGCAGCTCAACCGCCTGCCGGTGCGGCATGAGCATTGGCGGTATTGAAAGCAGCGCGTCTCCGACGGATCTGACGGATCGGACTGATTCGTCGTAAGCCGGGAAGTGACCGAACTGGAGTATAAGAGTATAGCAACAGGTATTTTCTTTTTTCCAGCACGAATAAAAATTAACCACTGATAACACTGATTCACACTGATATTTAATAAATTTAAGTTAATAAAAAGTGTAGCCACAGGTGTTTTCTTTTATTTCGGTATATTCTTTTTACCTTGGGCTCTGGAATCCCGGACCGTGAACAGTCCTCAGGACTTCCGACTGAAGTCGGGACTACTACATGCTGGCAAAAAAACGACCGATCAGACGGATTCGTCTGATCGGTCGGAGGTGTCGGAGCAACCCGGAGGAAGCCCGATTTTCGCCTGGGTTAGCGGCGTCGGCGGAAGATCGCCAGAGAGCCCAGCGTGATTCCCAACAAGAGAATGGTGCTTGGCTCGGGGATGGCGGTGACGTTGAGATTATCAACCAAGTGGTGACCTTCTCCAGTGGTGCTGATGCGCAACCAAAGGGTTTCTCCAACAAGTGCACTTACATTGCCTGAATTCAATGTGAAGCTGGGCACCACATAATTTTCCGCAACACCAGCGGCACTGAAAACATTCTGATTGATTGTTTCAGAATCCAGAAATGTGGCATTCAGGGGCGTATTATTTTCACCACTAAAATCACCGGCATAGATCGCGACAGTCACGCCAACAAAAGGCTGATTGCTTCGTTGGCTGACCGTAAAGTCATTAAACGTGTAGGCCCAATCTTCACTGTAGGTACCCACAGCTTGGTAAATCCCAGCGGTTGCACTCGACTGATTCAAATTGGCCCATTGATCTCCATCGGGAACTGTAGGCATATTGTTCTCGTTGCGACGTTGTGCAACTTCAGTGTTATTCGCGGTGAAGTCAGACCCATCGTGGTTTTCCATAAACCAATTGTCGATGACAGTGTCCCAGATTGAACCTGAATCAGGGCCAACAGTGGAGTCTTCAAAACTGGGGTTGGAAATCGTCATGGGCCCCGCAAAAATTTGCAAGGGAATCAGGCCGGTGAGGGCGAGGATCGTTAATTTCTTCATAGGGTTCTCCGGTTGGAATGTGGGGTTGCTGCTGTCGTCATTCGAAATTTTGGATCACGGTAACAAAAAATGACTCGGAGTGATTGACGCAGAAAAGCAAACATTTAACATTTCGCATCAAATCTGGATTTGAATGGTGACTGCGAGCCCATTTGTCCGCTTTTGTGGTTTTCGGGCCTTATTGAGGATGAAAAATTTGCCTTTCAGAGCCTATTTTTTGGTTTTTTAGAGAGGGTTGCCGTGATTTTTCTTTTCATTTACGAGCTATTATGGTGCTTGACGCATAGCGTTAAGCTTTTATCCTTAAGATGCACGCCGGTTGCTCATGTCTACCTCTTCCCTCATCTATTTTGACGCCGATCCCATGAACCCATGGGTAGCGGATATTTATCGCGCTTTTTCGCTTTCCGAGGAAATGGCGGAGATGGATATTCGTCTCACGACCTATCATGGTCATGCCTTGGCGCATCCGGATGACGTGTTCTTGCCGACGCGTGCCGCGCCCGCCGGGGTCATTACCGATTACGAGCCCCGGTGGCGGCGCTGCCTGCACGCCAACATCCCCTGCGTGTTGCTGAATCAGGTGCTTCCCCGGGATTGTCGCGCGGGGGAGCGGGTGGTTCGCAGCGATTATCTGAAAATGGGGGAACAAGCGGCTGAAGTCTTGCTGGCCAGGGGGGTGGCGAATCTGGCATTTCTGGGCTGCGGGAACCGCGGGAATCCCACCATGGAGTTGAAGCGGAAGGGCTTTGAACGCAAGATCGGGGAAGGAGAGGGGACCCTGGTGGAAATTCCCAGCTTTGCCCATGATCAGCGTTGGCTGACCCCGCAGGCGGTGGACCAATTGGCCGCGTGGTTTCGCACCGCTCCGAAAAGTCTGGCCGTTGCCGCCGTGAACATCTATTTCGCCTGGGGCGCCTGGAAGGCCTTGAAGCTGGCCGGGCGGCGTCTTCCCGAGGAGGTGCTCCTGTTGGCGGTAGGGGACGATCCGGTGTTGTTGGAGATGGCCAGTCCTTCGGTCTCCGGGATTCCGGAAAACAGCACGGAAATCGGACGCGTCTGCGCCCGGGATTTGCGGGCGCTGATCGATGGGGAGCGCACCCCTTGCGAAACCCTGATCGCGCCGTTGCGGGTGGTGCATCGGGACAGCACCGCCCGGGTTTTCAGTGAGGACCCCGTGGTCGCCCGGGCCTTGGCGTATATGCGCGACACCTTGGCCGAGAACCCGAGCATGGATGAAATCGCCCGCCATGCCTTCGTCTCGCGGGCCACCCTGCTGCGCCGTTTTCGGGAGCATCGCGGACGCACGCCTTCCGCCGAACTGGCCCAGTTGCGGGTGGAACATGCCATCGACCTGATTCTCCACACCGACCAGAGTTTCGCGGCCATCGCCGATGCCGCCGGCTACGGACTCCAGTCCGCCCTCAGCCGCGCCATCCGCCAAGCCACCGGGAAAACCCCCACCGAACTGCGGCGGAGGTGAGGCTGGGGATCCGACCGATCCGACCGATCCGACCGATCCGTCTGATCAGACCGATCCGACCGATCCGACTGATCCGACTGATCCGACGGATCGAGTAGCCCCCTCAATCCGCGGCGGGGCCCGATCCGCCCGGGTCGTCCACGGTGCGTTGGCCGGAGGAGTGGTTGGCGTCCGTGGAGACAATTTCGGTTTCCGCCTCGCCGATTTCCGCCATGCGTTCCAGCAGGCGGGCGCGCAGGGTTGCGGTGACGGGCCGATAGACGGAGAGATGCACGAGGTTGCTCAGTTCGTAGGGGTCGTTTTGCAGATCGTAGAGGTGGGTTTCCTCGTAGCGGGGCGCGTGGGGGGGGCCGGCAAATTGTTCGGGCGCGGTGACCGCGTATTTCCAGCGCGGGGTTCGCAGGGCGCGTCCGGGCGGCAGCCAGCTATCGCCAAACTGAATGAGACTGTCCTCCGGCCAGGGTTCCGTCGGGTTGCGGGTGAGCGGTTTGAGGGAGCGGCCCTGCACTTCGGGCGGAATTTCGATGCCGGCGCTGTCGAGCAGGGAGGGCATCAGGTCGACGAGGCTGACGCATTCTTCCCGTTGTCCGCCGCCGTTCCAGCCCGGCCCCCAAAAGGCGAAGGGAACCCTGACCGAACTTTCGTGGGGACTGCGTTTGTATTCGGCGTTGCGGGTCTTGAAATGGCAGCCGTGGTCGCTGAGGAACACCACTACGGTGTTGTCGGCCAAGCCCAACGACTCCAGGGCATCCATGGTGCGTCCGAGGGCTTCGTCGATGCGCCGGATCATGCCGCAGTAACCGGGCCAATGTTGGGCGGTGGTGCCGCCCAGGGCCTGGAGATCGGGGGGAGGGGGAATGTGGCGCACCAGGTTCTCGACTCCGCGGGGGGCGGGATCGGAGTCGCTGGTGTTTTGGTGATGCGGTTCCAGGAGGGAATGAAAGAGTAAAAAGGGTTGGGTGGGCGAGGCGGCCCGTTCGGTCAGCCAGCGAATCGAGGCATCCACCTGCGCGTCCACCCGGTAGCCGGGCAGGCGCACCTCCTTGTCTTCTTCGTCCCACAGCACGCTGTTGTAGGGTCCGCTGACCAATTCCACGCAGTTCGCCCCCAGCCAGTCCCGGTAGCCGCCCCGGTTCTCTCGGGGCACCGGGCCTTCGCCGGTTTTTTCGGACAGATGCCATTTGCCGATGTACCCGGTGTGATAGCCCGCCTGGTTGAACAATTCCGCGAGGCGGGGGCTGTCCGCTTTGAGGCCCGGCCCGTTTTTCCACACCCCGGTGGTGGTGGCGTATTGGCCGGTTTGCAGACAGCTTCGCGCCGGACCGCACACGGGTTGGGGGGTGACCGCCTGACGAAAAAACGTCCCCTGTCTGGCCAGTCGGTCAAAATGCGGGGTCAAGCCCGGACAAACCCCGTTCAGTCCCAAGGTGTCCCAGCGTTGCTGGTCGGTGAAAAAAACGAGAAAGTTGGGGCGTGAACTCATGATGGCCATCGTTGTGTTTTTTTGGCGTGAAATCAAGGACAGACTGATCCGACCGATCAGACGGATCGGTCGGATCGGTCGGATCCGACTGATCGACTTGCTGTTTCAAGCACCAATCCGATGTTTTGCTGGAGCCGACGGCCCACGTTGACATAGAGATAGCGTTTTCCCTCCATCTCCAGCAGACAGGGATCATTGATGCGTCGGTTTTCCGGACCGGCGGCGGTGTGGGGGAGGAGGATGCCTTGGTAGTCAACCTGGGCAAGATCGGGGCTGAGCTGGTAGAGCAGCAGGTCGGAGACGGGTTCGAATTCGGGTGCGTCGGACACATTGCCGAAGCAGATGAGCCAGGGGCTGTGGTTCCATTCCATCAGCGAGCCGGGGCCCATCTGGCCGTAGCCGGGGGGCGGGGAGATCCAGGCTTCCGGGGCGGTCCGCCAACGGCGCGCGTCCTCGGAAAAGGCTTTGTATATTTTGCGGGTGCCCTGGTGATTGCCCATGAGGAACATCACATAGCCGTCCCGCCAGGGGAAAACCCGCGCATAGGAGGCCTCGGTGACCCCGGATTCCAGCATGGCGGTGTCGACGGCAATGCCGCCGTAGGTGAAATGCACCCCGTCGACGGAGACCGCATAGCGGGTGGTGTCGTTTTCACCGTGATAATAGAGGAAGACGCGTTGTTCCTTTTCATGCCAGACCGCATGGGGGCTGCTGACATGGGAGACGGCATGATGCGGGGGCCAGGCGGCGTGAATCAACGGATTGCCGTCCACTTCCCGCCAGGGGCCTTCCGGCCGATCGGCCAGGGCCAGGCAAATGCCGCCGGGGGCGTCGTGCGGGGCGTAATACATCAGGTATGGCGCGACCGCGTTCGGAATGCGCCCGGCAGTGGACAGCACCGAAGGATGGATGATATCCGGATGGGGGGCGTAACGGAGGTCCTTGGCTTCGAGCACAAGGCCGGAAAAATCAAAACGCGGGAATGAACAGGGTGATGACGGAGACATGATAGATGCTTATTCTGTTCGCCGATGTTTTCAAACCTTTGTGGGGATGCAGTAGACGGGGCTATTCACGCGGGTGCGAGAGGTGCAGGACCCGGGGTCTGCCGTTGGCCTGGGCATGGATAAGATAGAGATTTCCCGCGGTGTTTTCCCGCCAGACCGCCGTGGTGTGTATCATCCGGACGTCATCGCGTTGGTCATCCCGGGCATGGATATTGAGTCGGAAGCGGTCCCCGGCACTTCGCGGGGGCGGGGGAAGTAAAATTTCACCCCCGGGGGGGATCGCATGGACATTCCCCGCCATTTCAATGACCAGCGCCTGGTCGGTGAGGTTCAGAAAGCGAGAGGCTCCGTCGGGGATCTCCATCCGGGAGCTGGGAACCGCCAGCGTGGCCCAGGTCCCGTCGCTCTCCCGTCGCTCGGGGTAGACAATTACCGTGGCTTCCGTCCAGGAGGGATCGATGTTTGCCCGGATCAGGGGCACCGCCCGTTGCCGCGGCGGGCCTTCCTCCCGGTCCTGCGTTTCCACGCGGAACAGCACCGGAGGCTCCATGCCCTGATACCGCAGCGGCGGACTGAAGCCCGAGCGTTGCAATCCCACCCGCCGCATGCCGTTGAGATCCCGGACGAACACGGGAGGCAGTCCCTGCAAGTCCGCGTCGCCATGCAAAATCCCCGTCACCGGCCACGTGTACACCACCAGGGTAAGATCGTAGGTGGGCGGCGGCGGTTCCTCTTCGGGTTCCACCTCCGGCCTTGCCGGCAACAACCCGAGCAGGACGAAAGCCAAGAGCGCAAAACGAGGGTGCATCATACCTCCTCCGGGTTCAGCCATCGGAAGGATATCACCTCGAAGCGCCTGCCGAAATTCCGGTTCACGGGGTTGACGTTTTCCGGATGCGTTTCCGGGGAATCCTCCGGATCCAAATAATCACCCGAACGGCGCACAATGAACTCACAATACGCGACGGCACCGGAATGGTGGCGGCCTTGGGCCCGGACCGTGAACGTGTCGGAGCGTGTCGTCAGCACGGCCCCAATGCGGGCGAGGAGATCGGCCTGGGTGAACGATCCGGGCGCGGAGTGATTGCGGGCCACCGAGGCGGCGGTGAGATCGTACCCCCGGAATATGGGCTGACCGTTGGTATGGGTTCCTGGAAAATCGGCGGACACGATTCGCGAGGAAGGATCGGCGGGGTGTTGCTGGCTGTCATTGATGCCGGAACGCTCGATGGCGGCCTGCAACGCGCCCATCAGTCGGTGTCCCCGCGGATCCTGTTCGGGACGCAGCAGGCGGCGGTTCACGAAATCCCCCAACGAAAGAAAGGGGCCGCGGCTTTGCACCTCCCGCACAATTTCCGCGGCAAGCGCGTCAATCTCCGTCGGGGAGAGCCGCCGGTAGCCGCTGTAGTTTTCCGTGTCGT
Organism: Verrucomicrobiota bacterium; assembly: GCA_020831635.1. Taxonomy (GTDB): domain Bacteria; phylum Verrucomicrobiota; class Kiritimatiellia; order SS1-B-03-39; family UBA6053; genus PXAS01. The sequence continues at coordinate 14,408 of JAFIGC010000012.1, forward strand.
CGTAGCGGTCGCCGGCGGCGGGGCTGAAGGCGGGGCCATGGGGACGGAGGAAGCGCGCGAAGGGAATCCGCTCCTCGTCGGGCGCGGCCTCGGCCCGCCCGGCCTGGTTCGGGATCTCCACGTCCAGCAGGCTGTAGAGCAGGGCCCGCCAGGCGTCCACGGACGTGGAGTTCACATTGAACGCCCCCGCGATGTGTGCCCGGGTTCCGGAAAGGTCGAGGTCCCGTTCCGCAACGCCGTTCCCCCAGACGACGCGGCTGTTGGACGCGGGCGTGAAAAAGAAGTCGTCCCAAAACAGATGGTTCAAAATCCAGGAATGGTCGTAGAAGGCGCGGAAAGTGACAAAAACATCGTTGCCGCTGCCTCCGAAACCGTCGGAACCGCTCAAATGCTCCCGGGTGTAGGGGATGGAGGCGGGCGGGGTCTCCTCATCGCCGGGATAATGCGGGGTCGCGAAAAACGAGCGGACCACCCGATGGGCGTGCATCAGGGGGGGCTGCAGGGAGTTCCCGAACGCGTACGCCGGCGCGGCGGCGTTGTTCAGCCAGTGCTGGCGGGTGAGGCGGCTGTCCAGATCGATCCCGTTGCCCGGGTTTCCGTGGGACTGCGGATTGGCGTGCGCGAGTGAGGCCACGCTGACCACCTCGTCCGCGGAGCGGGGGATCTCATACAGGACGGCACGGGGGATTTCTCCCGTGGCCAACCCGCCTGACACGCCGTCGCTGTGGCCGATGAAGGCGTGACGGTCGTCAGGCGTGTGCTCCGCCAGGTCAAAGTAGGAGGGATCGATGGTGAAACCGCCGATATAATTCGCGGGGGCGTCGAACTCGAAACTGCCCCGGTCATAGCCCTGTTCCCGTCCGAGACCGCTGCGCGTTTGGTGGGCGGCGGCGGGATTGGAATGGGCCAGCCAAGCGACGGGCGCCTCCAAATTCAGGCGGTCCCCGCCCCCGGAGGCGGCGGCGTATTCATAGATGTTGTCCGGCAGCCGCAAACCCCAGGAGAGCCCCCACATGGGGAATCCCGGTGAAAATCCGGGGGAATTGAAGCGGAAGGGCGCGGAGGGGTTGAACGAAGGCGGGGGCCCCACGATCTCCGGAAAGAGACCGGGATGGAAATGGGGGGTGGCGTGGTGCAGAACCTTGGGAACGTTATTGTGCAGACTGTGGGTGTAGGTCCAGGGACGGCGGGTAATGTCGTTGGAGTTGGCGTTGGTCTCCAGCGTGTTTCCCCCCAGCATCAGGTGTGCCTGCCCGAGGCTGGTGTGGCTCACGAGGTTTGCCGCCCGGCGCGGGGATCCCATGCCGCGGATCATGATGGCGGCGGTGCGGTGGATTTCCCATCCGTTGTTCAGGTCCAGCCCCCCCTCGTTGAAGCACATCGCGCGGTAGGCGGGATCCAGCCCCCCGTTGGCGTCCGTGACGGCGTTGGTCCAGGTCGCGTCAGGATCGGAAAAGTACAGAGGGGCTCCGGCGTGGTCCCACCAGTTGTAATGCCCCTGCGCGTAGCCGCTGTCCTGCGTGGAGGCGGAGTTGATGATTTTGGGCCGGATGTCGGGCTCCTCCACATAGAAACTGTATCCGCCCCCGTCATGCAGGCCCGGGGTGAGCTGAATCCATTTGTTCTCCACATGTCCCAGAACCCCGGTGTCGATCCGGTGCGGCCAGAAGGTGTAGCCGGCCTGTCCGTCGTTGCGGACCACCTCGAACCGTTCGTGCGCGGGAAGACTGAAAATGACCGCGCCCCCCGCCGGAATTTCCGTGGCGGCCAGGCGGAAACGGAAGGAGTGTTCCCCCTCCACATGGAATTCCATCTTGTAGGGCGGAGTCCAGAACCGGCTCCCGCTGTTCCAGTTGGGATGGCTGACTTGAAAACTCAAACTGAAGCCACCCCCGTGCGTGCTTTCGGGCGCCATTTCCGCCACCAGAAAGTAATCCCGGGCGGACAGCGGCACCGAATAGGGATTCCACAGGATCACCGACGGCACAAGATGCAGACGGATGCGGGGGAAATCCATGGTGTGGTAGACCCCGAGATTGAATTTCGCGATCACCGGCATGGGGTTGCTCACGGTCGCGGTCTGGCGCGCGGGCAGCACCCCCTGGCCTTGCGATTGCCGGGCATGTACACTCGCCCAGGACATCAACTGTTCCCAGCGGGGACCTCCCGGATCCCGGGCCACCGTCAAATCGGAAAAAGGCGGAAAGAGCTGGACCCGATGCGCGTTCCCCCGCTGATCCGCCCGCGTCCCGATGGCGTTGAGCGCGTTCCACTCATGGGCGGGAAGTAGTCCCGGGTTTGCGGCGGGCAGCGCGTCCTGCTCGGCGGCCATCCGCTGCATCCGCTCCCCGTGAAAGTCGAGCAGGGCCTCAAACTGGGGGCCGCCGGGCAAACGGTTCGCATTCCCCAGCGTCTCGTCAAAGACCGCGGTCAAATCCCGCTTCAGCCCTCCCCGGGCCGGCTGGGTGGGCAGTCCGTGCGCCAACAGCGCGAAATCATGGAAATGGTTCCGCACATCGGACGGCGCGTCCAAGCGGGCCAGGTGGAACTGCGAACGGGTCAGGGCCCGCATCAAATCCGTTTGATGAAGCGCGTTGTCCGGATCCGCGCCGGGAAGAAAGACCTCCGCGGCGGTGCGTTGCGCCGTGTGCGAGCGCCAGGGCGTGGTCTCGGGCTGCCCGTCCAGATGGAACGGATCCACCAAATTCATCTGCGCTTTGGTGTTCTCCTGTCCCACCCAGTAGGCAAAACTCCCCCGAAGTTCTTGATCGGGGCCCCGCACTGCCTGCTCCGGAAGCGCGATGGCATCCTCCGGGGCGTTGACCGATCCCGGCCCCACCAGCAGGACGTGTCCCGGAAGCGGCTGGAAAGGCGCGTGAAACGTCGCCGCCTCTGGGTCCGGGTTTTCGCCCGAAACCAGCCAGCCAAGTGGAGTTGCATAGTCCGGATTCAGCAACAGCGAAGCTTCGTCATCTCTCCGGAACCTGGCGGTGTCCACAATCCCGGTCCAAAACCGGTTGTTCTCATGCGGTGTCCCCGCGCCGAAGGCATCCGGAGGAAAGGATGCCCGCGTGTCCGGTCCGGCAAGCTCCTGCAAACGCGCGATCGCCAGCTCCCCGCCCAGGCGGGCGTGCGCCCGTGCTTGCAACTGTTGTTGATGCTGCACCACGTTCCGCAGTTCCATGCGAACCACCGTCACAAAGGTCAGAACCATGACCAGCAGCAGGCTGATCACCAGCAAGGTCACCAGTAGGGCGGAACCTTTGCGAGTGCGGAGTTCGGAGTTCGGAGTGCGGAGTGGGGGGGGACAGGAGCGCCGATCGCCGCATCGGCAGGGGCGAAGGGGGCTGGAGGTGCGTTGCGAATGCGGAGTGGGGATTGTGGCGTTTGGCGTTTTCATATCAGGCGTTCTCCGGAATAGACCGTTCCCGGGGTTCGCCGAGGCCGGTCAGGGGGGTGCCATCTTCCTCAAACGGAATCAGGGTCAACATGCGAAAATAGCGGATGGCTTGGGCGACATCCAAATCCACCAGCTTGGCTTGAATCCGGTGATGGCCCGGTTGCAGTTCGATCACGGGGGTGAAGTTTTTCTCGTCCAGCGGGAGTTCCCGTCCATTCACGGCGATGCTCAGGGTCTTGGTCAGGGCTTTGGCCTGGAACTTCACACGAACAGTTTCGACCACCTCGACTTCCGTGACCGCGGCCACATGAATCAACTCCTCCCGCAGCGCATCCTCCTGCATTTTGCCGTTGGGGGCGAACATGCCGATGTTTCGGCCAAACCGGTGGGCCAGCTTTGAGTCGCACCAGAGCCGGGGACCGTCCAGCAACGATTCCTCGCGCAAGTCGCGGTAGCGTTGCGGGAACCATTCGGAGGCGCCGAGAACCGGTCTTTGCGGGTCCAGGTCCGTGACCTGGGCCGCATCCGGGTTCCTCAGCAGGGCGATGTCCCATTCCCCCAGACCCGTGTAGAGATCCCAGGCGCAGGCGCTTTTGTCGGTGCGTTCCTCTTTGCCCCAGGTCCAGGTGACTTCCACCTCCCAGCGGATCGCCCCCGCCTCTTCGTTCCAGGAAAAGGGACAGGGCATGACCACCGGGCGGGAAATCGAGCCGGTGCATTGGCTGATCCGCTCCGTGCGTACCTGTTGCGCGGTCCAGGTCACCACCGCCTCCGCGCCGTCCGCCGGGGGCAGGAGCACCAGATCCGCGAGGGAAACCCGCGCCTGGCGGCGGTCGTAGCGGGGACTCAATTCGGTGCGGGGCTCGCGCAGCGCAACCGGTGCGTTCGAACTGGCTGCAACCGTTGCGTGAATGCGGATTTCCGCCCCTTCCGACACCAACCGCGTCGGCAAGACAAGATGCAAGGTTCTGTCCGCCCATGTCCACTCCATGCCCTCCGGACCCTCAACGCGCTTCGGTTTGCCGGTGTTACGCAGATGAATGTGAGTGGCGCGCCGCGCGGGCAGTCCGGGGAAACGCCCCTCGGTGCCGTGCAGGGTCAGGGTGACCTCATCGCCGGTGCGCGCCTGTTGTAGGCGGGTGCGGGCGATCTCGCCGCGTTGCCAGCCGTCGCCCTCGCCGGCGTCTTCGATGGCCACGCCTTGACCCGATCCGGGCCAACACTCGAAATGAAGTTCGGAGGGGTCGAGATCGGCGATGGCCCCGCGCGGACGCGGATCGATGGGGAGCACCGCGCCCTCGCGGACAAAAACCGGAACGCGGTTCAGGTCGCCCTCGACCACGACAAAGGTGTCGCCCTCGTGCCGCAGGCCGGTTTGCAGATCGACCCAAGCACCCGGCGGCAGCCAGACGCTGCGTTCGGCGCGTCCGCCCGTCATGGGCGCGACGATGGGGGCGATGAGCAGGTCTTCGCCCAGCATCGCCTGATGGCGGGCCGCGTGGGCGGCCGGGGCGGTCGGGTGCGCGAACCACATGGGGGCGAGCGGGGCTACGCCGGTTTCGGTAAAGCGATGACTGGCGGCGATCCAAACCGGGAAATAGCGCAGGCGCATTTCCACGGCCACCCGGCAGGCCGTCTCCACCTCGGGACTGTAGGCCCAGGGACGGCGTTCGTGTTTGGGATTGTTGGAGGAATGCAGGCGTAGGGTGGGCGACCAGCAGCCCCACTGCACCCAGCGGGTGTAAAGTTCCGGCGGGGTGGGCTGCAGGTGACCGCCGATGTCATGACTCCACCAGCCCGCCATGGAGGCGGCGCTGTTGGCGGTGAAATCCACCTGTGAGGCCAGGGTTTCCCATTTGGTGTGGGTGTCGCCCGAAAATTGAATCGGATAGCGGTGCCCGCCCAGACCGCCCCAGCGGGAAAGCATCACCCCGCGGCGGTCGGCGCGGTCGTGATCGAGGTGATGCAGATGGTTCAGCCAGGCCAGCGGATCAAGGCCGTGCATTTCACAGACATCGCCCTGTTGCCAGTCCATCCACCAGAAATCCACGCCTTCGTCCTCGCGGGGATGGTGGAGACGACGGAAATACTGCTCCATAAAGGCGGGGTCGGAGCAGCGGAACGCCACGCGAGAGCCGTCCGCCGGATGCCCCAGCGCCTTGGCGAAGTCGGCATAATCCGCCTCAAAAGCCTGCACGCCGTTGGAGGGATGCAGATTGAGGGTGACCTTGAGTTCCTGGCGGTGACACCATTGAAGAAAGGCGGGCGGATCGGGAAAGAGGTCTTTGTTCCAGGTGTAGCCCGACCAATCCTTGGCCAGATGCCAGTCCATGTCCAGCACCAACACATCCAAGGGGAAATCGTGGGCGCGGAATTCCGCCACGATGTCCTTCAGATCCTGATCGCTGTAGCGCCAGTAACGGCTCCACCACATGCCCAGCACCGCGCGAGGCGGCGGCGGGGGGCGACCGGAAAGTTTGATCACATCCGCAAGCGCCCCCGCGAAGTCGTGGCCATGAAGAAGCAGATAGAAATCCTGCCCCCTGGGATCGCCAGGACTAATGACGAATGACGAGTGACGAGTGACGGGAGCGCCGATCGCCGTATCGGCAGGGGCCGGGGGGGCGGGATCGCGTGAGGCAAATCGGACCGTCCCCGAATCGTCCACCACCGCCCAGCCGTCCCGGGAGAGATAGCCGGGGGATGTGGGCGGATCGCCGGCGGTGCCGTCGAGGGTGCGGGTGGTACCGCCGAGGGCGCCGAGCGGGGTCATGCCCGGCCGCCAGGTGCCCATGGGGAATTTCACCTCGGTGTTTTCGGCGGTGAAGGGGCCGTCACCGTTTACCCGGATTTCCACGGCGTCGGTGCGGTACACGCCGTCCGCGTCCGCAGTCAGTTCCCGCCCGTGCTCGCGGTGTTGGGCGAAAAACGAGGGACGGTCGTCAAAGGAGCCCTGCGGATGATACTGGAAGCGGATGAGACGGTTGGAATAGGCGGTGATGCGAAACATGGGGAGTGAGGAGTGCGGAGTGAGGAATGCGGAGTGCCGATCAGACGGATCAGTCGGATCGGTCTGATCCGTCGGATGAGTGCGCGTTTCCGAGTGTCGGAAGCGCGCCAAAAACTTTTTCCGAGGGTCGGAAAAAAACACCCGGCAGGGGAGATCCGTGCCGGGTGTTTGGTTTCGGGGAAAGAGGCGCTTACTTCCGGCGATGGAAGAGGGCCAGCGCACCTAACGCGATTCCCAGCAGCATCAAAGTGCCGGGTTCGGGGATGACGGTGACCGCTTCAAGACCCGCGTCTCCTGAAAGCGTGCTCAGGCGCAGGGCATCAAAATAGGTTGTGCCTCCGGTGTTGCCGCGTTTTCCGATCCAAAGGGTGGTCACATCACTCAGAAGGGCCGAAGAGGTACTGACGGTTGGGGCTCCCAAATCTCCGGCGGTTAAGGGAATGGTGTCCGATTCTTCAAAAATCCAGACATCCAAACTGTTGGTTGTGGTATTGCCACGGGCAAGGAAGAGATAGGTGATGTCGGCGGTTGCCGAACCGGTCGTTGGGGCCGACCATGTCGAGGCATTCCCGGTGGCAATGAAAGGACGCAGTGTGGAACCTTCATTGTGCAAGCCAAAGGAAGTGGAAGTGTTGAAACTGGTGTTGGTGGGTTCTATGCTATTAACCGTTCCAAGGTTAAAGATCGAGTAGCTATCAACGGTATCGTTTACATTCCGTTGGTGCAGGGCACTAAACCAGAACTCCCCGGACAAGGCGGTGCCTGAAACCGTGGTGTATGAGCCTCGGCCGTTCGCTTCACTTGCATTCGTCCTGGCAGCCCCAGTGTCCGCATTCCCCTGGGGGTTGTAGTTTGCGTTTGAAAAGCTGAGATTCACAGTGTCCACAAAACGAAGTTGATTCGTTCCACCGCCCCAATTCGTTCCGTTCGCCAAGTTGGAATCATTGGCCTCAAAATCATCGGGATGGAAATACTCTTCAAAAATCAAGGTTGCGGAGGCGGTGGTCAGGGCGGTCAGTGCCGCGAGAAGTGTGATGATTCTTGTTTTCATGTTCTTTTTCTCCTGGTTTTGGGTATTCTTCGGTTTACACTGTTGCGTGGGGATGGATGTGGGTCGGATTGACTTGAGCAATGTGTCCGTTTCTTGATGTTTACATGATAAAGTGTCCCACAAAACCCGGATTCTGACAATCCGCCCCAGCGAAAAACTTATTGTGTTTCAGCGCAAATCAGGTAGTTTGTCGGGATGAGTGGCAAACAGATCTATTTTCTGGTGAACATGACGACCTCGTTTGAGGAGCGGATTTTGCGGGGCATGGCCCGCTTCGCGCGGGCGCAAAACCCCCGTTGGAGGCTGAGGTGGGGGGCCAAGCTCGATGAGGATATTTCAAAAGATTGTAACGGCATTGTGATGTTTGCGGTGAATCCAGACGCCTTGGCTCTGGTTCGGGACTGCGGTCTGCCGGTGGTGGCCACCAGCACCCGGCATTTGAAAGATGGCTTCCCCTGCGTGGTGACGGATGACCAGGCGATCGGAGAACTGGCCGCCACCCACTTTCGGGAAAGGTTCTACCGGTCGTTTGCGTATTTGGGCCCCGACAATGTCGCCTTCGGCGTGGCCCGTCAGCAGGCCTTCGCGCGGGCCCTGACCCCGGAGCCGGTGAGGGTGTTGCACCTGCGGGAGGGGGTCGCCCTTGAGGTGCGGCTGCGGGATCTGCGGAGGGATTTGGAACGGCTTCCGCCGCAAACGGCGGTGTTCTGCGCCAATGATGTGTTTGCGCGCATGGTGCTGACGGTCCTCGAACACAGCGCCCGCAAGGTGCCGGGGGATCTGTCGGTGATGGGGGTGGATGCGGATGAACTGGTCGGCCTGAGCTGTCCGGTGGATTTGACCAGCATTGATTCCGCCCCGGAACGGATCGGGGAGCGGGCCATTGAACTCCTGGGACGCATGATCGACCGGCCCGGCCATGTGCCCGCGGACCGGGTGGAGCGCGTGCGGCCCGCCGGCGTCGTCGAAGGCTCTTCCACGGATGCCCTCGCGACAGAGGACGCGTTGGTGGAGCGGGCCGGACAGTTGATTCGTCAGCACGCCTTCGACCGCGACTACAGCATCGACCAACTCGCGCGGGACACGGGGTGTTCGCGCCGTTCCCTGGAAGTCCGGTTTTCGGAGGTGACCGATATGGGTATTTCCCGTCACATTTGGAAGCTGCGGATGGACCGGGCCAAGGAATTGTTGCTCACCACGCCCCGAACCCTCACGGAGATCGCGGAGGCCGCCGGGTTTTCCAGCGCCTACCATTTGTGCGAGAAATTCAAAAAAGAAACCGGGATCACGCCGGGGCGGTTTCGGAAAAAGAAGTCAGAGGCAAAAATGGATCTGGGCTAACCTCAAAACACGGAGGATTCGAACAGAAGCACGCAAAGGGAGCGAAGGTTTTTCCATCGTGCTGGCTCTGCTCCCTCCGCGGCCTCCTGTTCAAAAATCCCGATTTTCAAAAGCGCACCTTGCTTTTTGATATTTTTTGTGAAGTTTGAATGGAGAACTCGTACCTCTACACGCAACCCGTCAACCTACAGAAAAACATGAAAACCATCGTCTTCAGCGCGGAGTCTTATGAACGGCCTTTTTTTGAGCGGATCAATGCGGCATACGGTCATGATCTGGGCTTTATCGAGGCCCAGCTCAATGCGGACACGGTGAGCCTGGCCAAGGGGATCGATTGCGTCTGTGCGTTTGTGAATGACCGCTTGAACGCGGAGATCCTCGAAAAGCTTTCCGAGGGGGGCACCCGCCTGATCGCCCTGCGGAGCGCCGGGTTCAATCACGTGGATTTGGAAGCCGCCGAACGCTTGGGGCTGCAAGTGGTGCGGGTCCCGGCCTATTCGCCCCACGCGGTGGCCGAACATGCCATTTGTCTGATGATGTCCTTGAACCGGAAAGTTCACCGGGCCTACAACCGGGTGCGGGAAGGGAATTTTCAACTGCACGGATTGATGGGGTTCGATGTGCATGGCAAAACCGTCGGGATTGTCGGCACCGGCAAAATCGGGGAATGCGCGGCCACGATTCTCAAGGGCTTCGGCTGTCGATTGCTGGGATTCGATCCGTATGTGAATCCCGCATGCCAAGCCCTGGGCATGGAATACGTGGACCTGAAAACGCTGTTCGCCGAGTCCGACATCATCAGTCTGCACTGTCCGCTGACTCCCGACACCAAACATCTCATCGATGCGGAGGCGATTGCCACCATGAAAGACGGTGTGCAAATTCTCAACACCAGCCGGGGGGCGGTGGTGGACACGGCGGCGGTGATCGAGGCGCTCAAAAAAGGAAAAATAGGCAGCGTTGGTCTGGATGTGTACGAAGAAGAGGGCGATTTCTTTTTTCGAAATCTGTCCAATACCGTGCTTCAGGATGATCAACTGGCCCGATTGCTGACCTTTCCCAACGTGATCATCACCGGACATCAGGCCTTTTTCACCGAGGAGGCCCTACATGGGATCGTGGACACCACCTTGGCGAACATTCAAAAAGTGGAGCGGGACGGGAAATCGGGGAACGAGGTTTCGATTCAAAAACATGTGGTTGGGTGAGGGGTTGTGGGTTGCCAGTTGCTGGTTGCCAGTTGCCGGTTGAAAACCGTAGATCGGCAGTCCCTTGCCGATGATTTGTTTTCGGAGTAACGAGCGCGGCGAAGCCGCTTTGGAGTGCGTGTAGCGAGCTCTGCGAAGCTACCGCTTTGGGGCTGGAAGGGGCACCCAAACATTTCATCCGCCCATTCGAATATTATAAATTTCTTTGGGCATTGAACCGTTCCACACTGGCGATGTAGACGAATGGGGCAAAGACAGGCGCACAAAGGAACAGCACAACCCACAAGATCTTGTCATGCTTTGCGGGGAACTGATCGTCCTCTGATACCATGACACTGGTCAATGCCCTGAACCAGACCTTGCACAAGAACCAGATGAATCCGATGATTCCTATGAACATCAGTAAGGGCAGGTATGGCAGTAAGCTGAAAATCATTCTATTTCTCCTTGGAAAGTTTTGGAGGTTTCAAAGCAGAGTGTAAGTGGGCGGTTGGAAAATCACAAGATGATTTGGAGTGATACTTTCAGTCAGAAGTTCGCGCTGGAAATGCGAAATATGAATGGTTCATTCTTCCGAACGCCAAACCGGATCATCCAAGTAGAATACCACCTCAAGGATTTCCTGGATTCGTTCTTCCGTTGCCCGCAAAATTTATATATGGTCCACGTGCCATCCGGGTTTTCGGTGGCATGAAACGCTCCATCATCCGAGTTTTCGCCGGCATGATACTCTTCTTCAGAGAGTTGGGGGCGAGGAGAACAGCCATTGTGCACCAACAGAATCAGGGCACAAATGAGTGATAAAAAAAACGGGATGGGAGACTGAGTCGGCATGACTGACAATTTTCAGAGGATGATATCCGCTGTCAAATTTTATAGTGGGAATTTAACATGGGATGTGCGAATGGGCAAGCGGGCTTTTTATCTCCATCACGGAAGGGGGGGAGGGGGTATCGGTCCGATCCGACGGATCGGACGGATCCGTCTGACTCTCTTCACTTCCTATGCCGCATAATTTTCAAAAGCGCACCTTGCGTTTTGATATTTATATGAAGTCTGAAGGATCCAATATCACAACAGGAATTTTCCGAAACGACAGGCGAGTAAAGGCCAAAGTCCCGACTTTAGTCGGAAGTCTACGAGCACCCTTCAGGGTGCGATACGCGGCGGTAGAGGTCGAACAGGGAAGCCATAGCCTCTATCTTCATCATTCTCTGTATTCCTCTCGACTTCCGAGGAGATAGAGATCGAATCCACGCGAACAATGACCTCTGGCTCTGAAATCCCGGACCGTGAACGGTCATAGAAAGTTTTGGGGAGATAGGGCGATAGAATGAAAAACCATGCAGGCGAAGGCCTCTGGCTCTGAAATCCCGGACCGTGAACGGTACTCTAGACTTCCGACTCAAGTCGGGACTTTGACGCGGGTTTCGTTTAGCTGCCGACTTTGATGAGTTCGACCTCGAAATCGAGCACTTGGTTGGGGCCGATGGCGGGCGGGGCGTTTTGGCCGTAGGCGAGGTTGGCGGGAATCCAGAAGCGGTATTTGGCGCCGGGGGACATGAGTTGCAGGCCTTCGGTCCAGCCGGAAATGACGCGGTCGAGGGGGAAGTTGACGGGTTCGCCGCGTTGTACGGAGCTGTCGAATACGGTGCCATCCAGGAGGCGTCCGGTGTAGTGGACGGTGACTTCGTCGGTGGCATTGGGCTTGTCGCCGACGCCGGATTCGAGGATCTCGAACTGCAATCCGCTGTCGGTGGTGGTCACGGCTTCTTTGTCGGCATTGCTTTTGAGGAAGGCCTGGCCCATTTCCAAATTGTCTTGGGCGGCTTGGGCGTTGTTGTCGTTGCCCGCGCCGGATTGTGCTTGCTGTTGCAGGGCCTGAAAGGCTTGGAAGGCGGCGGCAATTTCCTCTTGGGAATAGGCGGCGGGTTTTTCGGAGAGCTGATCTTCCATGCCTTGCAACATTTTGGGGGCGTCGAGACCCTGTTGCATGGCCTGCCGGGCGCTGTGTCCGCCGGCGGCGTACAGCATGGCTTCTTCATCGAGGGTGGAGGTGGTGGCGGCCCGGAATCCTTCGAGAAATTTTCCGCGCAGTTCTTCGGGAATCTTTTCGGCCATTTGGGTGCCCTGGGAGAAGCCTTCCTGATAGCTGAGGGTTTCGAGTACGGGTTTGGGCAATGCGGTTAAATCCATGGTTTTCCTTGTGGTTTATTGGGTAGGGGAGGGGTGACTTTCCTATGAAAGTCCACGAAATGGGGTTTGCACTTACCAGTCTTGGGACGGGATTACAACCTTTTGCCCCGCCCGTATTCGTTCGAAGTTCGAAGTTCGAAGTTGGACGTTCAATGTTCGGCGTTCGGTTTCATTTCCCCCTTCGCCCCTGCCGATGCGGAGATCGGCGCTCCCGTCCCCCTTCGCCCCTGCCGATGCGGAGATCGGCGCTCCCGTCCCCCTTCGCCCCTGCCGATGCGGAGATCGGCGCTCCCGTCTGCCCCGAATTTCCTCAAAGCGCGGGATCTTGGGGTTTTTTAGCGGCGCGGTGCAGGGCCGCGTACACGGTTTCCGCAAAGGAGGGGCCGATGCCGGGGGCGAGGGTGATTTCCTCCCGGGTGGCTTTCTGCAGACGCTGTACGGAGCCGAAATGTTGTAGCAAAATCCGTTTGCGCTTTTCGCCGATGCCGGGGATGTCGTCCAACAGCGATTCGCGGATGCGGCGATCCCGGAGGGAGCGATGATAGGTGAGGGCGAAGCGGTGGGCTTCGTCCCGAATGCCGCGCAAGACCCGGAGTCCGGGGGAATTCATGGGCAATCGTACCGGGGGTTCGCGGTTGGTGACGTCCCAGACGATTTCCTCGAATCGTTTGGCGAGTCCCACGGCGGGCAGATCGGTCAGCCCCAAATCGTCGAGGGCCTTGCGTCCGGCGCGGAGTTGGGTGATTCCGCCGTCAAAGACGACCAAATCGGGCATGGGTTTGTTTTCCTTGAGCAGGCGGGCATAGCGGCGGTGCGCGGCCTCGGCGATCATGGCCGGGTCGTCGGGTCCCTCGGTGAACTTCATTTTGAAGCGTTTGTAGCGGGTGCGGTTGGGGCGTCCGTCCACGGCGCAGACCATGGAGGCGACGGCTTGGAGGCCCATGGTATTGGAGATGTCGAAGGTTTCGATGACCCGGGGGGTGACCTTGAGATGGAGGGCTTCGCGCAGTTCGCGCAGGCCCTGTCGGGCGTCTTCGCGGTCCCGGTCCAGATCGCGGGTGCCGGAGGCCCGCTGCCGCACGGCCCGGCGGAGTTGGGTCAGGGTGTCCCGCAAGTGCGCCGCTTTTTCGAAATCCAGTTTTTGGGCGGCGGCTTCCATTTCGCGCTGGAGGTCTTTGAGGATATTCGGACGTTCCCCCCGCAAAAACGCCACCGCTTCGGTGGCCCGTTCGCGGTAGGCTTCCAGGGAAATTTTGGCGATGCAGGGGGCGGAGCAAAAGCTGATGATGTCCGCGAGGCAATGGCGATGCTGTTCGGGTCCGGGAAGGGTGGGGGCGCAGCGGCGCAGTCCGAAGTGTCGTTCCGCGAATTCTTTCGCGGTGCGGGCCGCGGTTGCGGAGGCGTAGGGGCCCAAATAGGTGGCGCCGTCGTTTTTGCGCAGGCGGACCACTTTGATGGCTGGGACGGGATCCTCGAGGTGAATGCGCAGGAGGATAAAGCGTTTGTCATCCTTGAAGAGGGTGTTGTAGTAGGGTTTGTATTCCTTGATCAGGCGGCCCTCGGTGAGAATCGCCTCCGCCTCGTTGTGCACGACGATGACGTCCAGATCGGCGATGCTGTTGATGAGTCCCCTGATTTTCGGATCGGCCCGGCGTTTGGTGGCTTGTTGAAAGTAATTGCGCACCCGGTTTCGCAGGGATTTGGCTTTGCCCACATAGACCACCCGTCCATTCCGGTCGCGCATGAGATACACGCCCGGTTTTGCCGGAAGTTCGGCCAGTTTGGTCTTGAGGGGTTCGGGGAGCTGCATGGACAGGACTATACAACAATTTTGCCGACCCGCACAAATGAAATGGGTTTGGGCTGTTTCCCGTTTCAGTGGGCGAGTTTCACGGTTGCCAAGCGATTCAGGCTCACACCCGCCTCCGCCGCCTCAACCGTAAGATCACGATGCACATCAGGAGGTATCCTCACCATAAATTTTCCGCTGAACTTGCGACTGGCAAGTGGTTTCGGAACCGGATCATGTGATGCTTCCAAATCAGCCACAACCTCGGCAACGACACCTCTGATTCCCCGCAGTGCGGCTTCGGGTGAGTTCGACAACCAACTTAGGCTTGGGAATTCCGCACACAGGCCCACATATTCCTGGTCATCTTCCGACCAAGTCACTCGATAGGTATAACGATCATTTTGAATGGTTTTCATATTCCAACCTCTCGATAGCTTTCAGAATCTGTTTTACTTGATAGGCTTTTGCTTTGCCTTTGGCGTTTTGGATATTGACCCTGGGGTCTCCCTGCCAAGGTGTCTTGTAGACCTTGTGGCTTGATTTGTTCTGGCGGGATTCGCCAAAGTAATGATCGCAGACACGGCAGGCGTCCACAAACCGGATTCCTTTGGGGTTTCGACGCATCTGATCGATGATGTCATCAATTTTCGACATAATAAAAAAGTATCACTATTGGTATCAATGTCAAGAAAAGTATTTCCGAGTGGATCGCTGGGTTTTTCCATGGGGTTCGGCAATTCGATCCGCTTTTCCCCTGGATTTTCCGTTCAGCGACGAATCCATCGTCGAATGGCCAGAATGATCTTGTCGTGAAATTTCGGTGGGGTGGTATCCAAATACAGGCCCCGGGTTTTTGCGTACCCATTTGAGGCGCCCCGAAGGGGTGCGGGCGACCAGTGGTTAAAGGGTTTCGTTTGAGTCTCCGTACCGCCCGGACCCCTTCGGGGCCCATCATTTATTTTATCGTGATTCCCGGGGTTGCGCTCCTCCGTCGCTTACCCCGGGCTTACCGCGTTAGCCCCCTCCGGGGCTTCCATAATACCTAAAGATAGCGCCATTCAAGTCTGGACCCATTTCTGCAAAAACTGGTAATACAAATTCAAATAAACAATTACCTGACCCCTCCTCTCCCCGGACAATGCAAAAAATTGCCGCTTTGGGTTGCGACATCATGAATCCGATTTAGTGTAACCCTGTACTGTTAATCCTGAATATTGGACCCATTATGATAAAATTCCATTCACGCTACCACCTGCGCCCCGCCGAATGAACCTCCCCGAAAAACGCGGGGTCCTGCATCGGTGTTCATGCGCGGTCTTTTTTCTGCTGTCCGCATGGTCCCGGGCGGAATCGGACGACCCGCCTCCCGCGCCTCCCATGGCCCCGCTGGTGGTGACCGCCAGCCGCCATGCCCAGACGCCGGAAGACGTTCCGGTTGGATTGACCGTTTTGGATTCGACGGACATACAAGCTTCTCCGGCCCTGACCGCCGACGATTTTCTGCGGCAGGTTCCCGGATTCAGCCTCTTCCGCCGCACCGGCAGCCTCACCGCCAATCCCACCGCACAGGGCTTCACCCTGCGCGGCATCGGACCCTCGGGCACCAGTCGCGGGCTGGTACTTTACGATGGCGCGCCGCTGAATGACGCCTTCGGCGGCTGGGTCGCCTGGAGCAAAATCGATTTGCAAAACGCCGAGCGCATCGAAGTGGTGCGGGGTGGCGGCAGCACCGCTTGGGGACACGCCGCCTTGAGCGGGGTGGTGCAGATACTTCCCGCCCCCATCGATCACACCGGCGGCAACGTCTCCATGCGGGCCGGCAACCGCGGCACCCTCGAAACCCGGGGGCGTACCCAGGCACAACAAGGCAACTGGGCCGCTGCCGTCGAAGGCCGCGCCTTTCGGACCGACGGATATGTCCGCATCCGCGGCGACCGGCGCGGGGAAATCGACACTCCCGCCGACAGCAGACATGAAAGCCTCTCCGCCCTCCTCGAACACCGTTCCCCCGAGGGCGCGTTTTTCCGGGGCCGTCTCTCCTACTTCACCGAACGTCGAAACAACGGCACCCCGCTCACCGCCAACGACACCGAATCCTGGCGCTGGCAGCACCGCTACCGGTTTGAACCTGACGGAGACGGGATCACCACCTGGACCGGTTTCGCCGAATCGTCGCGCTACGCCAGCACCTTTTCCAGTGTTTCCGAAGACCGAAGCTCCGAACAATTGGTGCTGGACCAGTTCCGCGTGCCCGCCATCACGGTTGGCAGCGGCCTCACCCACGAACGCGCCTGGGGAACGGACCAACGGGCCACCCTCGGCACGGACGTCCGCTGGATTCGGGGCGAAACCCGGGAGCGCGTCATCATCCCCGACCTGCTGCGGAAAGCCGGAGGCGAGCAAGTTTTCGCGGGATTTTTTGCCGAAAACAATTCCCACCTCACCGCCCAAACCACTCTCATCTCCGGTCTGCGGGCGGATCTGTGGCACAACCGGGACGGCTTTCTTTCCACCCGCCCCTTTGAACGGCCCGGAAGCGGATCCCGCGAGGATTTCGAGGACCGCACCGAATGGCTCTTCAGTCCCCGGCTCGGGCTCGTCACCGCAGTGAACCCAACCAACCGCCTGCGGGGCTCCGTTTATCAGGGTTTTCGCGCGCCCACCCTGAACGAACTCTACCGTCCCTTTCAAGTTGGCGCGGACCGGACCTTTGCCAATGAAAACCTCGACCCCGAAAAGCTCACCGGCGCGGAAATCGGATGGACCTGGACCCCCAACGAATCCGTCTCCTCGGATCTGACCCTGTTCTGGAATGAGATACAAGACGCCGTCGCCAACGTCACCCTCGAAGCCAATCCCCTTGGCGGGGAGGACCGCCAGCGACAGAACTTGGACCGCACCCGCGTGCGCGGCATCGAGTGGGAGGGTCGCTACCGCCCCGTCGCCCCCTTGGAATTTTTCTCCCGCCATGCCATTCTCGATTCGGAAATCCGCCGCGTCCCCCGGCAACCCGAGTTGGAAGGCAACCGGATCGCGCAGGTCCCCCGGCATCAGGGAACCGTCGGTCTGCGGGCCGAGGTCACGGAACGCGCCCGCCTCACCGCGCAAATCCGCTACGAAAGCGCCCGTTACGAAAACGACACCAACACCCGCCGACTGGCCGGATTTTATGTCGTCGATCTTCATTACCGCCACACCCTTGGCGAAACCCTCCAACTGCGCGCCGGCGTCGAAAACCTACTCGACCGCCGCTACGCCGACGGCATCATTGGCGACGACCTCACCACCCTCGGCCACCCCCGTCTCATCACCCTCGCCGCGACGCTTAGTTTTTAGAGGTCACATCTGGTTCACTTGATTGACGTAGCATCATGTGGGCCTTTTTGCTTTTCGGCTGCCATGTCGGACGAGGTCGATTTGTCGATCAAAGCAAATGGGATTTCCTATGGCACACCGGTTGCAAAATTATTTTTTCGGTGGGTATATCGACCCGAAACCTGCGATTTGTCATGGGTTTATGAAGAAAAACAACCACTATGGGATGATGAAAAATGACCTTTTTGAGGTGAATCACACAATATATAGTGGTTCTGTGTTGACAGGGGGCCTGTGTTGGGTTTAAGTCGAAAATCCATTTGCGATTCGTATCCCCCATTTCAAAAACAAACATTCAGAGGAGAAAACAGGACCATGGCCAATGAGAAAGCATTTACAGTAGGCGCGCGGACTTTCATGTTGGACCGCGAAAAGGCCGAGCAGGCCTTTGCAGACAAGAAGGTGATCAATGGTCGGGAATCCGTGTTTTTCAATCTGCTGCCCTTGAAGTATCCGTGGGCCTACGATTTGTATCGGACCATGAAGACCAACCACTGGGAACCGGAAGACATTCCCATGCAGAAGGACATCGAGCAGTGGCAGAGTTCGGATGAACTGAGCGACGTGGAGCGGTGGATCATTCGCATGGGCATCGGCTATTTCAGCGCGGCGGAGGGGATTGTCGGGGACAATGTGCTGCACGTGATTCGCGAGCGGGTCACGGCACCGGAATTGAAGCTGGTGCTGGGTCGTCATGCCCACGAGGAAAACATTCACGCCGACAGTCTCCTGTACATGATCAGTTCTTTGGGCATCAATCCCCACGAGTGCGAGGCCATGTTCGAAGACGTGCCCACCATCACCCGCAAAAACGAATTCGTGATGAAGGTATCCCGTCAATTGCGCCGGGATTTGGACCTGACCCTGTTGGAAAACAAGCAGTTGTTTGCCAAAAACATGTTTTTGTTCGGCCAATGCATGGAAGGCACCCAGTTTTACGGGCTGTTCGGGATGATTTTGGCGTTGTATCGGCAGAACAAATTTCCGGGCATCGGCCAGATGTTCCGGTACACGCTGCGGGACGAATCCAACCACATCGAACTGCTGCGCAGTTTGCTGATGGCGTTGAAAGAGGAAAACCCCGAGATTTGGACCCCCGAATTCAAAGAGGAATTGCGGGCCATCATGGGCGAAGCCAAGGAATTGGAAAAGAGTTTCATTGCGGATTGTCTGCCCGTCAACGCGGTGGGCCTGAGTGTGGACGAATTTTCCCAATACATTGATTATATCGCCGACCGGCGACTGGAAGGCTGTGAGTTGGCGCCCCTCATGCCGGGGGTGGGCAATCCCTTCCCCTGGCTGGCGGAAATGATGGATATTCAGAAAGAGCAGAACTTCTTCGAAGGCCGCGTGACTGAATATCAAAAATCCTCCGCCCTCGCCGCCGTCAGCGACGACGAACTCTAAACACGCCCAACCGGCACCCCACAACCCGCAACCGGCCACCCCCAACAAGCAACCCGCAACCCGCAACCCCCCACACGCAACCCCCAAACCCCCACCACCAACACCAAACCAACCACCCCCGAACCGCAACCCCCAACCAGCAACCCGCAACCAGCAACCCGCAACCAGCAACCAGCAACCCGCAACCAGCAACCCGCAACCAGCAACCCGCAACCAGCAACCAGCAATCCCATTCCCCGAAACCATTATGATCCGCGCCAATACCCTCGAAGAAGATCAATTGCTCAAGCAATTCGCCTCCCGCAGCCGTGACACCACCGTCCGATTTGATTGGGCGGAAGTGGTCGCCGGCCACGAGCAGGACTCCACCCTGAAGTTGTCCGCCTTCGGGTCGGAGAAAGATTTTTCGCCCGCCGATGTCGCCGAGATTGTCGGGGAGGCGCTGACCACCCTGCTGATGTCCCGTGAGCAGGAGCAGGAAATTTACAGCGAGGAAAACCGTCGTTTGGTGGCCGACATTTCCCTGGGGGTGACCGAGATGTTGCAGGCATTGGCCCAGAAGCGCGAGGGGAATCGCATCAGCCGTCAGGAATTGCACTTGGCCATCGAAAAAGCCTTGATCCGGCAGGATGCTTATGACGTTGCCCGCAGTTTGGTGACCAATCGCGCCCACGAAATGCATGGGGAGATGCGTGGAGAAGTGCGCGAGGACCTTCGCGGGGATCTGCGCGGCGACCTTCGGGAAGGCGTGGGCATTGGCAGCGTCGGGACCCAATTGCTGCGCCGCAACGGGCAAGTGGTGCCTTGGATTCCCAACAAAGTGGAAATCGCGGTACGCAAGTCGTTTTTGGCCCTGCACATGGACTCCGATCCCGCCAAAGAGATCGCCCGGGCCGTGAGCGACCGGGTCCGCAACACCAAGGCCGCCTTCATCCACATCGAGGACGTGCAGGACATGGTGCAGGAAGAACTGATGAAAGCCGGTCATTTCAAGGTGGCCGAAGCCTACATCCTCTACCGCGCCCGCCGCGCCGAGCAGCGTAGCCTGCAGGCACCCGTGGAAAGCACCGAACATCAGGAAGTTTTGGTATCCGTTACCCGCAAAGACGGCACCTCCTTTCTTTGGAACGGCGCCGACCTCAAGGCCCGCATTCAATACGCGTCCATTGGCTTGGATCTGGAATTGAGCGTCGAAGAGATCAACGACGAATTGCGCCGCTCGGTATTTGACGAGCTTTCCGAATCCGATCTCAAGAAAACGATTTTGTTGAACGCCAAGGCGCTGATCGAACGGGACGCCGATTTCGCGAAATTCGCCGGACGCATGTTGCTGACGTATCTGTACGAAGAAGTGTTGGACTGGGATATTGTCCATGACGGGGTCGGCGCTTTGCGCGAAGCCCATCGCAAAGGATTCCGCACCTATCTGGAGCGGGCCATTTCCTTGGAACGCCTTTCTCCCAAATTGTTGGATTACGATCTGGATCGTCTGGCCGATTCCTTGGACCCCAGCGCCGACCTTGGCTTTGATTATCTTGGCATTCAAACCCTCTACGACCGGTATTTGATTATCGACAAAAGCGGACCCGTCCGCCGTCTGGAAACGCCGCAGTTTTTCTGGATGCGCGTGGCCATGGGCCTTTTTCAACAGGAGCCGGAGGACCGCGAGGGCTGGGTGGTGCGTTTGTACGAACTGTACAAAAACCGCCGCTTTTGCAGCAGCACTCCGACCCTGTTCAACTCCGGCACCCTGCACAGCCAGTTGTCCTCCTGCTATCTTTACAAAGTGGACGACAGCATTGAGAGCATCATGACCCGCGGCATCGCCGAAAACGCCTTCCTGTCCAAATGGGCGGGCGGACTCGGCGGCTCCTGGACGTCGGTGCGGGGCACGGGCGGATACATCAAAGGCACCAACGGCGAGAGCCAGGGCGTGATTCCTTTCCTCAAATTGCACAACGATCAGTTGGTGGCCGTGAATCAGGGCGGCAAACGCCGCGGTTCCGGTTGCGCCTATCTGGAAACCTGGCACAACGATGTGTTCGACTTTTTGGAATTGCGCAAGAACACCGGGGACGAACGTCGCCGCACCCACGACATGAACACCGCCAACTGGATTCCCGACTTGTTCATGAAACGCATGGAGGCCCGGGAAAACTGGACCCTCTTCCGCGCCAATGAAACCCCGGATCTGCATGATCTCTACGGCAAGGCCTTCGAAGAACGCTATTTGCATTACGAAAAACTGGCCGCCGCCGGTAAAATATTCTCCCGGTCGGTCCCCGCGATCGAATTGTGGAAATCGATGCTGAAAATGCTCTTTGAAACCGGGCATCCCTGGATCACCTTCAAGGATCCCTGCAATTTGCGGAGTCCCCAGGATCACTGCGGGGTCATTCATTCCTCGAACTTGTGCACGGAAATCACCCTGAACACCGGCGCCGACGAAACCGCGGTGTGCAATTTGGGTTCCGTGGTGCTCGACCAGCATCTCAAGGCCGACGGCACCCTGGACCACGACAAACTGCGCGACACCATTCGCGTGGCCGTTCGGGCCCTCGACAACGTCATCGACATCAATTTTTATCCCACCGAAGCGGCGCGCACCTCCAACTTGCGTCACCGTCCCATCGGGCTCGGCATCATGGGCTTGGCGAACGCGCTCTACAAAAAGGACATCAGCTTTGCCTCCGAGGAAGCCGTGGCCTTTAACGACGAGTTCATGGAAGCGATCGCCTATTACGCCTACGAAACCTCCAGCGATCTCGCCAAGGAGCGGGGCACCTACAGCAGCCACACCGGATCCAAATGGGACCGCGGACTGTTGCCGCAGGATACCCTTGAGATCCTCGAAAAAGAGCGCGGGGTTCCCGTGGAAGTGCCGCGGGGTGGGAAAATGGATTGGAAACCCGTCCGCGAAAAAATCGCCAAGCACGGCATGCGCAACAGCAACGTGCTCGCCATCGCCCCCACGGCCACCATCAGCAACATCATGGGCACCAGCCCCTGCATCGAACCCGTGTACAAAAACCTCTTCGTGAAGAGCAACCTGTCCGGCGATTTCATCGTCCTGAACGCGGAATTGGTGCGCGATTTGAAAGACCGCGGGCTTTGGATCAAAGAGATGCGTGACGACCTCAAGTATTTCGACGGCGAACTGACCGACATTCCCAACATGCCCGAAGACTTGAAGCGCAAATACGCCACCGCCTTTGGCATCAGCTACGAATACATCATTCGTGCGGCCGCGCGACGTCAGAAATGGATCGACCAATCCCAATCCGTGAACCTGTTCCTCGGCAGTCCCGACATGAAGACCCTGAGTCACATGTACCGCGCCGCTTGGAGACAAGGGCTGAAGACCACCTATTATTTGCGCACCCTGGGGGCCTCCAACATTGAGAAAGCCACCGTGAGCGTGAAAAAACAGGTGGCCGCGCCCGGCGGTACACCCGGGGAAGGCGAAAAACCCGTCTACACCGAAGCCCAAAAAGCCGCCTGCAGCCTCGATGCCCTTTTGAACGGCGGCGAGTGCGAGGCTTGTCAGTAGGTCCCGTCTCCCTGCATATTCAAGGAGGGCTTGGAAGAAGATGTTTTGCCCCAAAAGGGCAAAGCATTCTTCAAATCGGGCCGGACCCTTCACCCGGATTGATCCTTAATGGCCCCCCACAAGCGGCAACACCCTTCTCCCATCCCTTATCCAGCGAGCTTGCCTCGCGATTATCCCATATTTCCGCTTGGACGGATCGTTGCCCTCTTTCAATCGAGGCTTGACGAGAGGGAAGCGGCGGTGCACTAGAACGGCGTGATCCGATTTCTCTTCCATCGTTTGTTTCTGCAAGCTTTGCCCACTTTGTTGGCGCTGAGCATGCTGAGCTTTTTGTTGGTGCGTTTGGCACCGGGGAGTCCGTTTGCCAGTGAAAGGGAGTTGCCGCAACAAACCGTGGACGCTTTGAATCGCGCCTATGGTTTGGATCAGCCGATCCCGGTGCAGTACGTCCGCTATTTATCGGGGGTGCTCAGGGGAGATTTGGGACCGAGCATGAGCAAACCGGGCCGCAGCGTGGCCGAATTGATCGGCAATACGCTCCCGGTCTCCTTGGTACTGGGTTCGTTGGCTTTGGGGTTCGGACTCCTGGTGGGGCTGGCCTTGGGAATTTTGGCGGCGGTGAAACCGAATGGGCGCGGGGACCGTTTGGCCATGGCGGTGGCGCTGATCGGCATTTGCCTGCCCAGCATGGTCATGGGACCGATTCTGGTTCTGATTTTCGGCTTGGAACTGGGCTGGCTGCCGGTGGTGGGGTGGGGGCGTCCTGAAAATCTGGTGCTGCCGGTGATTACCCTCGGCTCCACATACGCGGCCTATATTGCCCGTTTGGCCCGCGGGGGCATGCTGGAGGAATTGTCGCGGGACTATATCCGCACCGCCAGAGCCAAAGGCCTTTCCGAAGCTTCGGTCATTCTCAAGCACGCCTTGCGCGGCGGCGTGCAACCGGTGGTCAGTTTTCTGGGTCCCGCCGCCGCGGGACTGCTGACAGGGGCTTTTGTGGTGGAGAAAATCTTCCAAATTCCGGGACTTGGGGAGGAAATTGTCAATGCGGCGCAGAATCGGGATCAGTTCATGATTCTTGG
The DNA here is from genome assembly GCA_020831635.1 of Verrucomicrobiota bacterium. Taxonomy (GTDB): domain Bacteria; phylum Verrucomicrobiota; class Kiritimatiellia; order SS1-B-03-39; family UBA6053; genus PXAS01. Next base: position 37,820 of record JAFIGC010000012.1, read on the forward strand.
CTGCGTGCTGTTGTTTGGCGGACTCATGGTCATTTTCAATACCTTGGTGGACGTGGTTTTGGCGTTTCTCAATCCCCGCATCCGCGAACAGGGAGGGTCGGTTTGAAGTCGAAGTCGACTCCTTCATATTCCTTGGGCAAGGACGCCTTTGCCCGCCTCATGCGCAATCCGGGGGCGCGGCTGGGGCTGGTGATTCTCGTACTCATGGTTGTGGCGTGTTTGGCGGAACCGATTTTAACCCCGTACTCCTATCGTCAACAAAATTTGGACCATACCTACATGCCGCCCAGTCGCGCCCATTGGTTGGGAACGGATGATTTGGGGCGCGACATGCTGACCCGTATCCTCGTGGGGGGACGGGTGTCGTTTGCCGTGGCCTTGGCGGCCACCGCCGTTTCGCTGGTCATTGGCGTGACCTACGGCGGAATCAGCGGGTATATGGGCGGACGTTTGGATGTGTTCATGATGCGGGTGGTGGACGTGCTTTACGGGCTGCCGTTTACGTTGTTCGTGATTTTGCTGATCAGTGTGTTCGGGCGCAGTCTGCTCCTGCTGTTCGTGGCCATTGGTGCGGTGGAGTGGTTGACCATGGCCCGGATCGTGCGGGGTCAGGTGATGGGCCTGCGCAAACAGGAATTCATCGAAGCCTGTATGGTGTTGGGATACGGGAAAATTCGCATCCTGTTTCGCCATTTGTTGCCCAACACGCTGGGCACCATTATTATTTACATGACCCTCACCATTCCCGGGATCATGTTGTTGGAGGCGTTTTTGAGCTTTCTGGGGCTGGGCGTGCAACCGCCCACCCCCTCCTGGGGCGGACTGATCAAGGACGGGGTGGGACAGATGGAGGATTCGCCTTGGATGTTGATGGGTCCCGGAATGGCGTTGTCGTTGACCTTGTTCGCGCTGAATTTTCTCGGGGACGGACTGCGGGATGCCCTCGATCCCCGCCAACGGGAGAACCGCACATGAATTTGCTCGAAGTCGAGGACCTGTGCGTCACCTTTCCCACCCGCGAGGGGGAGTTGCTGGCCGTGGACCATGTGGGCTTTCAATTGAAAGCCGGCGAAACCCTGGGCATCGTGGGCGAAAGCGGCAGCGGAAAGTCGGTGACGGTCTCCAGTTTGATGGGCCTGTTGCCGACACCGCCGGCGCGGGTATCCGGGCGTGCGCGCTTTGCCGGAACGGATTTGCTGTCCTGTCCCCCGGCGACCCTGCGCAAGATCCGGGGGCGAAAAATTTCCATGATTTTCCAGGATCCGATGACCTCCCTGAATCCCTATCAGCGAGTGGTGGATCAGGTGGCCGAACCCTTGCGGATCCATCAAAAGCTGTCCGCCGCCGCCGCGAGAAAACGAGCGGTCGCGGCATTGGAGGCGGTGGGTATTCCCGATGCCGCCCGCCGCGCCCGTTGTCATCCCCACGAATTCTCCGGCGGCATGAGGCAACGGGTGATGATTGCCATGGCCATGATCACGGAACCGGAATTGCTCATCGCCGACGAACCCACCACGGCCTTGGACGTGACCGTGCAGCGGCAAATTCTGGATTTGATTCAAACTCTCCAGCGGGAACACGGCACCGCCGTGATTTTCATCAGCCATGACCTCGCCGTGGTCGCGGAGGTGTGCCGACATTTGGCGGTGATGCGCAACGGGGTCATGGTGGAGCAGGGTACGACCGTGGACATCATGCGGAACCCCAAACATCCCTACACGCGCGGACTATTGAAATGCCATCCGGCCCTGCACGAAGCCGGCGAACGCCTGCAGACCCTGGAGGAATGGATGGCGGCGGAGGAAATGGAATGATCGAATCGCGCGAAACCACTCGCGACGTTCCTCCCGAGGACATGCTCCGCGTGGAAAACATGCGGGTCAGCTTTGCCCAAGGCCGCCGAGAGCCGGTGCGGGCGGTGCGGGACGTGTCGTTTGCGATTCCGCCGGGCAAGACCCTGGGGCTGGTGGGCGAATCCGGCTGTGGCAAAACCACCTTGTCCCGGGCCTTGTTGGGGTTGATTCCCTGCGAAGGAAGCATTTATTTGCAGGGGAAACGGGTGGATTGGCGGAAATCGGGCCGGGAAATGCGCCAAAAAATGCAGTTGATCTTTCAGGATCCCTACGCCTCGCTCAATCCCCGTTTCACCGTGGAGCAAACCCTGCACGAACCCCTGTGGGTCCATTTTCAATGGAAGCGGACCCAACGCGCGACCCGGGTGCGGCGCATCATGGACCTCACCGGATTGGCCGACGCCTGGCGCGGCAAATATCCCCACGAATTTTCCGGTGGACAGCGTCAGCGCATCGCCATCGCCCGTGCCCTGATCCTCGAACCCGCTTTTGTCATCGCCGACGAACCCGTGTCCTCTCTGGACGTCTCCATTCAGGCGCAGATTCTCAATTTGCTCCGCGACATGAAACGGGAACTCGGGCTGACCATGCTTTTCATTTCCCACGACCTGGCCGTGGTGCGGCACGTCGCCGATGAAGTTGCGGTGATGCGCACGGGAGAAATGTTGGAAAGCGGCCCCACCCGGAAGGTCCTGGTCCATCCCGAGCACCCTTATACGCGCGCTCTTCTCGCGGCCATGCCGCAAACACGCAGGCAGACTGATGACGAGGAGGGTAGGGGACAGAATGATGGGATGACAGAATGATGAGGTGAAACTCCGCACTCCGAACTCCGCACTCTTCATACTTGATTTTTTGTAATGATAATGCATTCTCATAAAATGCACCTCGCTCTTCAAACCCCTTCACACGATCAAGCCATGAATTCGGACACCATCCGTATTCGAATGCCGTATGTGTTGAAAAAAACGGGGCGGTTTTCCTGCGTCGATATGGCTTTTTTCCGCAAATGCGGTCCGAATATGCATTGGATGTCGATTGTTGGAGCCTGAAGGAATTGCCGCGTTTTTCCTCGCCACGGGGTAGTGGAGATTGTTGGGCCTGTCTTTCCATGATGACGCGATTGGCGGAATTTTTCGCTGACTATGAAGCTTGGGTACTCCCGCGTGCGGGGCTGGCGTTCCGGGAAAAAAGCGTGAACGCCTGGCATCGGAACACACACGCCATTCCCGCCGATGAAATGTCGATGACCTGGCGGGGCATGGCGGAGGAATTTCGGAGATTGTCTTGGGAAATGTCTTAACCTTGGGAGCTGGATAGGGTCATGCGCTTTATAGGAATTCGGGGTGGACGGGAGCGCCAATCGCCGCATTGGCTGGGCAAAGGGGCGAATTCGGGCTGGAATTCCTTCAAAGCGTGTGACCCTGCTCCATTTTTCTCGCATGATGCGCCTTTCTGCTTTACAACCCTTTTTATTATTCCGTAACCATGACCGATTCCCAATTTCAATTTTTAGGCTGGAAGCCTGACGCCCCCATCGCCGAAGCGGACAAGACGCCCGTGACGATTCTTTCCGGATTTTTGGGAGCCGGAAAAACGTCTTTGATGCGGCATCTGCTTGCAAACAGCGGTGGAAAACGGCTGGGGTTGATCGTCAATGACGTGGGCAGTGTGAATTTGGACGCCGATCTGTTGCGGCGTCACTTTCCCGAAGGGGAGGGCGTTGTGGGGGGCATGCGGGAATTGACCCGGGGATGCATCTGCTGTTCCATCACCAACGAACTGGGGGACGCGCTGCTTCATTTGGTGCGCAACGTCAAACCCGACCACATTTTGGTGGAGTCCAGTGGTGTGGCCGAGCCCCGCAATATTCTGGAGACCCTGTGTCGCCGCAATCTCGCGGGTCATCACGCCTTGGAGCTGGTGCGGATCTTCAACATGGTCACGGTGGTGGGCGGCCCCGAATTTCTGGAGCAGTGGGCGGGCATGCGGCAAACTCGGAAACGGCGGCAGCACATCTTTTTTCAGGATCCCCGTCGTCCGCTGTCGGAACTGATGATGGAACAGGTGGAATTGGCAGACGTGCTGGTGCTCAACAAAACCGACGTGTTGAGTCCGGAAGAACTCGAAAAAGCGGTCAACCTGCTCCGGGGGATCAATCCCCGCGCCGATCTTTTCACCACGGTGGAGGGATGTCTGGAAACGGAACCGTTGTTGGAGACGTCCCGGTTTTCCCTCAAGGACACGCAGCGCGGCAGTCTGCTGCGTTCCCGCTTGGAAATGTTGCCCGGGCAAAAACCACCTGCCGACCATCACGCCGGGTTTGGATTGACGGCATTCACCTACACCGCCCGCAAACCTTTTCGGGAGCGCGATTTTTTCCGAGTGATGCGTACGGAGCTTCCGGAAGTGCTGCGGGCCAAGGGATTTTACTGGGTGGCGGAACATCCCGACCGCTGCGGCATGCTTTCCCTGGCCGGTCACTTGTTGCGCGCCGACCTGATGGGCAAGTGGTTTCTCGATTTCATGGAAGCGGGGGAGTCTACCGAAGAAGAGATGCCCGAAACCGTGCGGCGGGTGTGGGACGATGTCCACGGCGACCGTCGCCAGGAGATCGTGCTGATCGGCATCGATTTGGATGAAACCGCCATCCGGGAAAAGCTGGATGCTTGTCTGGGTTAGTTTGGGGCATGGCTTTGACGGGGCCACGGGGACAGGAGCGCCAATCGCCGAATTGGTGGGGCGAAGGGGGACGGGAGCGCCGGTCGCCGCACCGGCAGGGGCGAAGGGGGCTGTCTTTGTCAAACCGTAAGGATTTTCGAAAGGGGGCGGGCAAGAGTAAGGGGGAATTTAAAACAGATCGCTGTGGCTACCGGTTCTTTCGAGAAAAAGGGTGTCATCCTGAACGCGGAAAACTTTACCGCTTCTGGAGTCATTCAGCGCCTGAATGGTTGTTTCGTTCGGTAATTCGACATCGAAGGGGAGGCCGTTCCTTAGAGTGATTTGTGCATAGAACATACGGATCGCCTCCGTGGGGCTGAGGCCGAGTCGATGCAAAATGCGTTCGGCTTGTTCTTTGATTTCTGGCTGGATACGACTGTGTACTACTGCTGTTTTCATGCTTTCATTGTGTTGCATCTGCAACACAAAGTCAAAAGAATTTTACATTTTTTAATGCTTGATTCAGACCCTTAGTAGAGGCTCTCTCCCTCTTTCCTTCTCCCCTTCTGATTCTTCACAACTCGAAAACCAGCACTTTCCCCTGAATTTCCGCTTGTCTGTTGTCCAGGCTTGGGGTAGCCTCCCGCGAAGATGATCAACGGAACCGCACGGGATATGTAACCCGAACTCGAACTTTCAACACTTACTTTAGGAGACTGAATCATGAAAACACGGAAAATTCGCATGGGCATGGTTGGCGGGGGTGAAGGCGCGTTTATTGGTGAAGTTCACCGCATGGCCGCTCGGTTGGATGGCCGCATCGAATTGGTGTGCGGGGCGTTCAGTTCCAATGCCAAGCGTTCCAAAGCCTCCGGCGAGGCCCTGGGCTTGGATCCCGATCGCGTGTACGGCAGTTTTGAAGAGATGTTCAAAAGCGAGGCCGCGCTGCCCGAGGACGAACGTATGCAGTTCGTGTCCATCGTCACCCCCAACGTCACCCATTTTCCGGTGGCCAAGCTGGCCTTGCAAAACGGCTTTCACGTAATGTCCGACAAGCCCGCCACCTTCAGTCTGGCCGAGGCCCGTCAATTGCAGAAGCTGGTGGAGAAATCGGGATTGCAGTACGGGCTTACCCACAACTACACCGGCTATCCGTTGGTGAAAGAAGCCCGCAACATGGTTCGCAAAGGCAAGCTCGGCGAGATCCGCAAGGTCGTGGTCGAATATCCGCAGGGTTGGCTGGCCACGGCTTTGGAAGCGGATGGGCAGAAGCAGGCGGATTGGCGCACCGACCCGGCCCGGGCGGGCATCTCCTGCTGCATGGGCGATATCGGGACCCACGCCGAAAACCTGGCCGAATACATCACCGGGCTGAAAATCACCGAACTTTGCGCCGATCTGACCACCTTCGTGCCGGGGCGTTTGTTGGAAGACGACGGCAACGTCTTGTTGCGATTTGAAAATGGCGCCCGGGGCGTGCTGCACGCCAGCCAGATCAGCGTGGGGGAAGAAAACGGCCTCAACATCAGGGTGTACGGCACCAAAGGCGGACTCAAATGGGTGCAGGCCGAACCGAACACCCTCACCCTGTTGTGGCTCGACAAACCCATGCAAATTCTCAAGCCCGGGTTGAATCACGGACATCTTTCCAAAACCGCCCAACATAACACCCGGCTCCCCGCCGGACATCCCGAGGCCTTTTTGGAGGCGTTTGCAAACCTGTACCGCAACTATGCCGATGCCCTGGCGGCCCGCCTCGAAGGCAAAAAGCCCAAAAAACAGGATTTGGATTTCCCCACCATCGAGGATGGGGTTCGCGGCATGGCCTTCGTCGAAACCGTGGTCAAAAGCAGCAACTCCAAACAAAAATGGGTGAAAATGCCCGGGTGAGGCATCCCAAAATGGTGTAGAATGATTTACGAACCCAACCCCCCACCTTGCTTATGCGAATTTCCGACCAATTGAGAATTGACCGTTCCGTGATGGAGGTCCGAACGCTTCACGATTTGGATGATCGTGAGGATGTGGACTATTGGCGTTCACGCCCGCCGATCGAGCGGATGATGGGACTTGAAGCACTTAGACAGGCCATGTACGATTATGATCCCGATACCGCACGACTTCCTCGCGTTTTTGAAGTGCTTGACCGATCACCGCGTTAAATACCTGTTGATTGGCGGGTATGCGGTGGCTTATCATGGTTACGTCCGCACCACGGGTGATTTGGATGTTTTCGTGGAATGTTCGGAAGAGAACGCTGAAAAACTTGTTGATGCTTGTGTGGCGTTCGGTTTGGGGTCAACCGTTAACCCGGCCCTTTTTCTTACACCAGGAAACATTCTCCGCTTTGGTCTGCCTCCAATGCGGTTGGAAATTCTCAACGAGATCAGCGGGGTGAGCTTTGAAGAATGCTGGGACTCACGCGAGGTGTTGAAGGTTGGTGAGATGGAAGTTCCCGTGATGAGTATCGGGAAGTTGATGCAAAACAAAGAGGCTTCCGGCAGGCAGAAAGACCTTTTGGACCTTCAAATGCTTCGGGACCCAGACACCGACCCCACCCAAACAAAGGGCGGATGATCAGCGGCGGTGTCCGCGAGTCGGGCCAGCGCTTCGTTGGCCATGCGGATGCAACCGTGGGAGGCGGGCTGTCCGAGCCGTTCCTCCTGATGGGTGCCGTGAATGTAGATATGGCGCTTCAGGCTGTTGCCGTTCATTGTGGGCACAAGCCCACGCAGGGGCAGGACCCGGGTGAGAATGGCGTCGCCCTCGCCTTTGGTCCAGATCTCGAACGGGGACCCCACGGGTTTTCGGGAAACAAAAGGTTGTCCCAAGGGTCCGCCGCGTCCGATCACTTCGGTGACCTCGTGCCAGCCCAAGGGCGTCTGCCCTGAATCCGGGGTGTTGCCCAATCCGAAGCGGCTGGTGGACACGGGTTGAATTTCCGTGCACTCGCCCAGGCTGAAAATCTGCATGCGTTGCCGGGGCAGGTCCACAATCCAGAGATGACGGCTTGGGTCGGGAAGGGCGGACACCAATTGCCGGGGCGTGGCGGTGATGTCCGGGAAAAGGTGGGCGGAGGTTTGCATGGGGCATTCTTCGGGTTTTTGGGGGCGTTCGTCAATGTTCAAATATTTCAGAAACCCGTTGTTTTGTAAGTTCGTCGCCTTGAAACAGTCGTGTATATTCGAAAGTTATACAGTGATTTCGATATGGAGTTTCATGGATCGAGAGCCGCGCGAGCTTGTCCTGCTCACGGTTGATTTTTTGAAGAAACCACGCATGGCTTCGACCAACCACCGGGCCTCAAATGATGGAAGAACCACGAAAGGCACGAAAGGGCACGAAAAAGGTTCTCAAGATGTGTGAGCTTTTTGATTTCGTGAAATTTCGTGCTTTTCGTGGTTGAAAAAGGAACCACGAGAGGTTTTATAAGAGCAGACTTTTGGCCTAAGCGCCGTCAGTCGTTGCGACACCCCCGCGGCAAGCACGGGGGCGGCAAACTTCCCGTGGGAAATGATTCGTGCACAGAGTCGTCGCCCCACCGTGGCAAGCACGGAGGCGGCGTAACGAATACGGCAAAAAACGACATCCCCTTTCGTCCCCCCTTTGCCCCAGCCGATGCGGCGATCGGCGCTTCTTTCCCCCTTCGCCCCTTCTTTCAACGTTCGGTGTTGGAAGTTCGATGTTCAAATCCCATTGCATCCCGCCGGAATTCGGGTAAGTTCTTCGCCAACAATTATGAACACGACCCCCGCCGAAGAAACCGACCCGCCCAGCCGCAAAGAAGTCTGGAAAATGTTTGACCGGATCGCGCATCGATATGATGTGCTCAACCGTTCCCTATCCTTTGGACGGGACGTGGCCTGGCGTAAACGTCTGCGCAAACATTTGCCCACGGACCGGGATTTGCTGTTGGTGGATTTGGCCACGGGCACCGCCGATCAAATTCTGTTTTTGTTGGATGGTCCCGCCAACATTGCCGAAGCCAAAGGCTACGACTTGTCCGAGGAAATGCTGTCCATCGGGCGCGAAAAAATTGCCAAGAAAGGGTTGGGGGAGATTGTCAGCCTGCACACCGGGGACGCGATGAAATCCCCGCAGCCGGACGGCACCGCCGACGTGATTACCATCAGCTTCGGCATCCGCAATGTCGAGGATGTGCCCACGGCCCTGGCGGACATGCGCCGCACCCTGAAACCGGGCGGCAAACTGTTGATTCTGGAATGCTCTCTCCCGGAAAACCGGTTCATGCGCAAAGCCTACCTGCTGTATTTCCGTCATATTCTGCCCAAGCTTGGCGGGATGGTGAGCGGGGACAGCCATGCCTACAATTACCTCAACAAAACCGTGGAAACCTTTCCCTGCGGGGAAGCGTTTTGTCAATTGATGCGGGATGCCGATTTCGCGGAGGTGAAGGCGGAGCCCATGACCTTCGGCGTGGCCACCTTGTATATCGGAACGAAACCGGAGGACGCGGCGTGAAGACGGAAGCAAACGCGGAAGCGCCTCCCGCGGGGTGCCCAAGCATGACCGAAGCGGTTTCCGAGCTTCGGAACAAAATTTTGCAAGCCTTCCGAGACTCGGAAAATGCCCCCGAGCACATCGACCGCCGCGGGCGGCGTCTGGAAATTTCCCTGGGGGAGGTGGATCCCTTTCATTGGCTTCTGGCGCAACCCCATCTTGAGAAAGCCCTCTGGTCTTGTCGGGACAGCGGGGATATCACCGCCGGGGTGGGGTGCTGTCACTTGCTGAACGGCGCTTCGGTGGAGGATCCGGGTCGTTTGCTGGAGCGGGGGCGGGAAATTTTGGCGGATTTTGAAGGGGTCTGTCCCCGTTATTTTGGCGGATTTTCGTTTTCGTCCGCCTCGGTGGATGAAGCACCTTGGCCGAGGTTCGGTCGGTCGCGTTTTTTGATCCCGCGTTTTGAGTTGGTGCGGAAAAAGGGACAGACCTCTTTGGTCTGCAATCTGCTTTTCCAGCGTCACGTGCATTTGGACCGGGAACAGCTTTTGGCGGAATTGGATGCGTTGGTTTCGCGGGTCGTGCCGCCAGAGGCGCTGCCGCCGATCACGGGTCGCGCGGATTTTCCGAATCAGGTGGGATGGGAGGCGAATGTGCGGGCGGGACTGGATCTGATTGCTTCGGGCATTCTCGACAAGGTGGTGCTGGCCCGAAAGGCGGTGTACAGCTTCGCGGAACGGGTGGATCCCATTCATATTCTCTCGGTGCTGCGTCCGGTGACATCGAACTGTTATCACTTTTTGTTTCAGCCTTCCGCGGAGGCGGCTTTTATGGGGACCACCCCGGAATGTCTCTATCGCCGCGTGGGGCGCGAATTGAATACCGAAGCGCTTGCGGGGACCCGTCCCCGGGAAAAGGATGAAGAAAAAGACGCGGCCCTGGCGGCGCAGTTGATGGAAAATCCCAAGGAACGCCGGGAACAGGAGCTGGTGCGCCGGGATGTGCTGCGTCAGTTGCATTTGCTGTCGACAAGTGTGGACGCGGATGAAACGCCGTCGTTGCTGCGCTTGGAGCGCAAGCAGCATTTGATCAGCCGGATTCGCGCCCATTTGCGGGCGGAGGTGGGGGATGCCGATTTGTTGCGGGCCCTGCATCCGACTCCGGCGGTGGGAGGATCGCCCCGGGGGAACGCGCTCAAGGAAATTCCGCGGCTGGAACCTTTTTCGCGGGGCTGGTACGCGGCGCCGGTGGGGTGGTTCGGGCCGGATGCGGCCGAGTTTGCGGTGGCCATTCGTTCGGGCCTGGTGCGGGACCATCGGGTGAATGTCTATTCGGGTGCCGGGATTGTCGAGGGCTCGGATCCTGCCGCCGAATGGGCGGAAATTGAAAACAAAATCAGCGATTTTGTGAAGGTGACGCAATACCGTCCCCAGTCGAAAACACAGGCTTCGGCGGAGGAGGTCTGAGCGATGGCGGGCGCGCGGCTTCGGGTGGGGGTGGACACCGGCGGCACGTTTACGGATGTGTTGGCGTTGGAGGACGGGGTCCTGCGGTCCTATAAGTTGAGTTCCACCCCCGGAAATTTTGAACAAGCGGTTTTGGAGGGCGCGGGAGAAGTGACGCGGGGAGAAGCTTTCGATTTGGTGCACAGCACCACCGTGGCCACCAACGCGCTGCTGGAGCGAAAGGGGGCGAAAACCGCGCTCATTACCACGGGCGGATTCAAGGATTTGTTGGAAATCGGACGGCAGGCTCGTCCCAAGTTATATGACCTCATGCCCCGTCCGGTGGCACCTTTGGTCCCCCGGGAGTTGCGCTTCGAGTTGCCGGAACGAGTGGGGGCGGACGGGTCGGTTCTGGTGCCGCTGGATTTGGACCCGCTGAACGAAATCATTGCCACCCTCCGGCGCGAACAGGTGGCGTCCGTGGCGGTATTGTTTTTGTTTTCGTTTTTGGCGCCGGAACATGAGTGCCGCGTGGGAGAGAAACTGGAGGCGGCTGGGTTTTCGGTTTCGCTGTCCCATCGGGTGTTACCGGAATTTCGGGAAGTGGAGCGGGGATCGACCACGGTGGTGAACGCGTATGTGCGCCCGGTCATGGAGGTCTATCTGAAGCAATTGGCGGAGGGGGCGGGGCAGTTGGGGGCGAAAAGCCTGCGTATCGTGCAATCGAATGGGGGATGTTTGACGCCGGAACGCGCCGGGTCGGAGGCGGTGCAAACGCTGTTGTCGGGTCCGGCGGCGGGGGTGTTGGGGGCGTGTACCGCCGCCAAGGCAGGCGGTCAGGACTTGAATTTGATAACCTTTGACATGGGGGGAACCTCCACGGACGTGGCCCTGATTCGCGGCGAGCCCGTGGTGTCCACCGAGCAGGTGCTGGGCGGATTTCCGGTGGGGGTGCCGATGGTGGACGTGCATACGGTGGGGGCGGGCGGGGGATCGATCGCGGCGGTGGATTCCGGGGGCGCGTTGACGGTGGGGCCGGGAAGCGCGGGGGCATATCCGGGTCCGGCCTGTTATGGGAACGCGGAGGATCCGACGGTGACGGACGCGCATGTGGTGTTGGGGCATCTGCGTCCGGAGGCTTTTTTGCAGGGGCGCATGCACTTGGATGCGGCGCGTTCGCGGACCGCATTGGCGAAGCTCGGGGAACACATGGGGTCGCTCGATGCCGAGGCTGCGGCCCGGGATGTGCTTCGTTTGGTGAACACCACCATGGAGGCGGCGATTCGGGTGATTTCGGTGCAGCGCGGGCACGATCCGGTTGATTTCACCTTGGTGGGTTTTGGCGGGGCGGGCGGATTGCATGTGTTTGCCCTGGCGGAAGCGTTGAACATGAAACGGGTGCTGGTGCCGTGTCATCCCGGCGTGCTCAGCGCGTTGGGGGCGGTGGCCACGCCGATGCGGCACGAAACGAGTCAAACGGTGATGCAAGCTTGGACCCCGGAGACGGTGGCGGATTTGCAGGGGATTCTGGATGGGTTGAAAAATGATTTGGTGGACCGTTTTTCCGCGGATGGGGTGGATGTGTCGGTGCTTGATTTCGTGCCCATGCTGGAAATGCGGTACCGGGGTCAATCGCACGAGCTGTGCGTGAGCTTGGGTTCCGGGGAATTGTCGGAGGCCGCCGAGGCTTTCCACAAATTGCATCGCAAGCGGTACGGGCACGCCGATCCCGATGAACCCGTGGAGGTGGTGACCCTGCGATTACGGGGACAGGCCCCGAATCCCGAGGTGCCGCTGCCGGAGCTGGCGGAAAGACGTGAGGGTGATTCGCTCCCGGAGGTTTCGTCGGGGGTGGTGCGTCGGGATCGGTTGCGAAGAAGGGACGTGGTGGAAGGCCCGGCGCTGATTTTGGAGGATTTTTCCACGATTCTTGTGCCCGCCGGGTGGCGGGTCTTTCCGGATCGGGTGGGCAATTTGGTGGGGGAACGCATATGAGTACGGATCCGGCCATGCATTCGCGGATGGACGAAGGGGTTTCGGCGACGGATCTTTCCGTGTTTCATCATCTGTACACGTCCATTGCCGATGAAATGGGGGCGGTGTTGGCGCGTACGGCGTATTCGCCGAACATCAAGGAGCGCAAGGATTTCAGTTGCGCTTTGTTCGATGAGCAGGGACGTCTGTTGGCCCAGGCGGCCCATATCCCCGTGCATCTGGGGGCGATGCCGCGCAGCGTGGCCGCCGCTTGCAAGGCGTTTCCCCGGATGGGGCCGGGGGATGTGGTGATGTTGAACGATCCTTTCGAAGGGGGCACGCATTTGCCGGACGTGACTCTGGTGAGTCCGGTGTTCGCGGGGTCGGACTGTGTCGGCTACGCGGCCACCCGGGCCCATCATGCGGATGTGGGGGGGATGACCCCCGGGTCGTTGCCCAACAGTCGGACCATTCATCAGGAAGGGCTGCGGATTCCACCGGTGCGTTTGGTCCGGGGCGGGGAAATGGAAGAGGATTTGATGCGGATTTTCTGCGCGAACAGTCGGAATCCCGGCGAGCGCCGCGGGGACATGCGGGCACAGCTTCATGCGCATCATATCGGCGAAACCCGCTGGCTGGAACTGGGAAAACGGGTGGGTTTCGGGAAACTTCGCGAGATGAATGAGGCGTTGATGGACTACGCGGATCGTCGGATGCGCGCGGCCTTGGTGCAACTGCCGCATGGCCGTTGGTCTTGCGAGGAGGAGATTGAAGACGAAGCCGGGACGGGTGTGGCGGCGGTGTTGCGGGGGACGCTGACGGTTTCGGAGTTGGGGGTTTGCGTGGATGTGCGCGGGAGCGATGACCGGGTGCCGGGCAGTCTCAACGCGGTGCGGGCGATCACGGAGTCGGCGGTGTGTTATGTGTTTTTGTGTTGGATGTGCCGGGATTCCGGGGGCGCGAGTCTACCGATCAATGGCGGCTGTTTTCGGTGCATCGATTTGCAGACGCGTCCGGGGTCGGTTTTGGACGCGCAATGGCCGGCGGCGGTGGCGGGGGGGAATGTGGAAACCTCGCAACGGGTGGTGGATTTGGTGTTGGGATTGTTGGATCAGGCGCTGCCGGGGTCTGTCCCCGCTCAGTCACAAGGTACCATGAACAATGTGACGCTTGGCGGAATTTTGGGCGGGAGAATTCCCGGGGGTGGGTTTGCGTATTACGAGACCCTGGGCGGCGGCGCGGGCGGCGGGCCGGGAGTGCCGGGGGCCTCGGCGTTGCAGACGCATATGACCAATACCTTGAATACGCCGGTGGAGGCGATTGAGTTCGCTTATCCGTTGCGGGTGCGGCGTCTGGAAATTCGGCACGGCAGTGGTGGCGCGGGCACGTTTCCCGGCGGCGACGGTCTGGTGCGGGAATGGGAGGCATTGGCACCGATGGAGGTGACGGTGCTGACGGAGCGGAGACGAGTGGGGCCGAAGGGGTCGGGCGGCGGAGATGCCGGAAAACCGGGACGTCAGGAAATTCGAATGGCTTCCGGGGAAATCCGTCCCTTGCCGGGGAAGGGGAGTGGGCAGTTGTCGCCCGGGGACGTCCTGCGGGTGGAAACGCCGGGAGGGGGCGGCTTTGGGTAACCCCTGTTTACCTTTGGTTTTGGAAATCGCACCCTGAAGGGCGCTCGAAGACCATCCGACTAAAGTCGGGACTTCGGCGCATTCATTCGATTTGCGAAATCCGCCGGGAATGAAGCACGGATCATTACAAAAAGCGATCCAGGCCGTGGCGGATGACTTGGGTGCGGACGGGATGGGTTTCGGAGATGAGGGTGAAATCGGCGAAGTCAAATCCGGGGGCCACGCTGCAGCCGACCAAGGCTTCGTCTTCCATGGGTTCGGCGGCTTGCCAGACCCCGGCGGGAACCACGGCGGAAAAGGTGGCGGTGGCGGGCGTGAGTTCGGTTCGGGTGAGGTCCCCGTCTTCGGTCAGCATCCAAAGGCAGAGACGTCCGTGGTAGAGGTTCCAGACTTCGTCCTGGGCCACGCGGTGAAAACGGCTGAACTCTCCGTAGGCCAAATGAAAATGGATGTGGGTCAGGGCGGAACGGTCGCGTCCGTCATCGGTTTTCACGCCCTGCGGAGAACGCCACAACTCGCGAAAGCGTCCGCCTTCGGGATGGGAGGTGAAGGTTTTGATCCATGTTTCGAGGGGAGAATTATGCATATCCAAGCTTTCTGAGAATCCAAAAGTTTTTGTCCCAATCCTTGAGGACTTTGATGACGAGGGTGAGTTTGACGCGTACGCCGTAGATTTCCGCGATTTCGGAGGCGGCCTCGCCGCGCACTTCTTTCATCAATCGGCCCTTGTTGCCGATGACCATGCCTTTTTGGGAGTTTTGGAGGACGTACACGTGGGCCTCGATTTTCCACTCGCCCGGGGTTTCCTGGAGATGTTCCACCCAAACCGCGAGGGAGTGGGGCAATTCCTGATGCAGGCGCATGAAATATTTTTCCCGGATCACATCTCCGATGGCCAGTTTGCGGGGAAAATCGGAGACGATGTCCTCCGGGAACAGGGCCGGACCCACGGGGGAATGCGCAAACAGGCGGCTCAACAGTTCGTCCACCCCGGCGCCGGTTTCGGCGGAGGTGACGTGCCATTCGGGTTCCGGACCTTCGGGAAGTTCGGCGGCAATGGTCGCGAAGAGATCGCGGATCTCTTTTTCGTGGTTGTCGTGGCAATCGCATTTGTTGAGTACGATGAGCACCGGCGGAATCTCGGGTTGACGCAGTTTTCGCATCCATCCATCCACCTCCAGGGCGGGGGCGCTGGCGCGGTCGATGACGAGCATCACCGCGTCGGTGCCTTCGGTGGCCCCGCGCGCGACTTTGTTCATCTGCTTGTTGAGCGCCTTTTTGCCGCGGTGGACCCCGGGGGTGTCGAGGAACACCACTTGTCCGCGTTCCTCGGTGTGGATGGCTCGCACCAGATTCCGGGTGGTTTGGGCCACGGGGCTGACAATGGAGATTTTCTCATCCATCATTCGGTTGATGAGCGAGGATTTTCCCGCGTTCGCGGCCCCGACCACGGCAATCATGCCCGCTTTTTTTGTGAAAGTTTCTTCCGTGTTGTTGTCCATGGTCGAACCCTACCGCATTTTTCCGGGATTGACGAGATGGATTTGATTGTATTGCCCATCCGCCGATGGCAAGGTGGGTTTTCCACATGAAAATTTTTCTACAAATGTTCGCGCCCTGGCTTTCGGTGCTGATCTTCTGGTTGGGATTTCGGAATGCCTGGGCGGCCATTCTGGGCTATCACGCGCAAGTCTTGCTTTGGCATCGGCGTGAGGATCTCTGGCGCTGGTTTCGTCAACCCCGTCCGGGCGCGCGTTGGACGCTGCCGCTTTTGTTGACCGCCCCGGTGATGATTGCGTTTCTGCCTTGGTTTTTGGAGACGGAGATTTCGGCTTGGATGGCGGCGCACGGGTTGTCCGCTATCGGTTTTGTGTTCATGGTGCCGTATTTCGGCATTGTGCATCCGGTGTTGGAGCAAGGGCATTGGGGGCCGCTGCGCCTAAGAACCCGCTGGGCGCATCCGATGTTTGCGGGGTATCATCTGCTGGTGTTATCTTCCCTGCTGACGTCGCTCGGGCTGCTGCTGGCGTTTGTGGTGCTCTATGGCGCGTCCCTGTTTTGGCAACGCATCCCCCGCGGCACCGCGATCCTCAGTCATCAGCTCGCGGACACCGGTGTGGCGTTGGCGGGATTGTGGATGATGTTTCATTGAAGCTTGTGGGCTCGGCTTCTGGTTGATGAGTCAGATTGTGGTGGTAGAGCTAGAATATGGGGAAAAGCCTTCGGGGGAGACCGGACTCTTGATCTCACGCCGCCTTTCGCTGTATTGCAACAGGTATTTTCCAGTGCGTTTGCGCTGTATTGCAACAGGTATTTTCCAGTGCGTTTGAGCTGAGGAGCTGAGGGTCGGATGGATAGAGCTACATGTCTTCCGTTCCAGTCCGCCGATTTTTTTAAACAGGAGAACGCAGAGGGCGCAGAGGGAAATGGCGGTGGATTTGCCTTTGCTCTCTTTGCTTGCTTCTGTTCCAATCCTTTTGGTTTTTGAACAGAAGGTCGCGAAGGAAGCGAAGAGTTTCAGAGGGTTTGCCGCCATGCAAAGCCCCTTTGGAGTGTATTGCAACAGTATTTTCTGGTGAGCAACAAGTTTTTGTTTCTGGCGCTTTGGGTCGGACTCGTCTGACTCGTGGGACCCGTAGGACTGGGAAATAGGCTTTCCTCTGACGGGTCGGACGGGTCTGACGTGTCCGACTGAAAGTGAGGCAACCCACAACCAGCAACCAACAACCAACCGCTTAGTCGTGAAAATCCCGTCCTTCGACGGTGGCTTTGACGTAGCCGGCGCGGATGGTGAAATCTCCGAAACGTTCCCCGTCTTTCCGCTCTTTGGCGTAGCGTTCTAGAATGGGTTTGAGTTCGTTCAGGATTTCGGTTTCGTCGATATTCTCGCGGTACATCTTGTTGAGGCGTTCGCCGGAAAAACCGGCGCCCAGATACAGGTTGTACTTGCCGGGCGCTTTGCCGACGAAACCAATTTCACCGAGGTAGGGGCGTCCGCAGCCGTTCGGGCATCCGGTCATGCGGATGACGATCTCGTCGTCCCGCAATCCGGACGCTTCCGCCAAGGCTTCGATTTTGGTGATCAAGGTGGGCAGGTAGCGTTCCGATTCGGCCATGGCCAAGGCGCAGGTGGGCAGGGCCACGCAGGCGATGGAGTTGCGGCGCAGTCCGCTCAGTCCCGCGTATTCGCCGACCTTGTGCTTCTTCAAAATCTCGTCCACGGTCTTCTTTTTCGCGGCGGTGACGTTGCCGATCATGAGGTTTTGGTTGCCGGTGAGGCGGAAATCGGCGTTGCCGCAGTTGCCCGCCACTTCGCGCAGGGCCGTCATGAGCGGATGGCCTTTGGTGTCCTTGACGCGTCCGCCTTCAATGAAGAGGGTGAGGAACCATTTTCCGTTCGTGCCCTGGGTCCATCCGTAGGTGTCGCCATTGCGTTCAAAAACAAATTTCTTCTCTTTCTTGAGGGCATATCCGCAGCGTTTGGCCAGTTCTTCTTTGATGAAGTCGAGGCCATAGTCGTCGATGGTGTATTTGAAACGGGCGTGTTTGCGGTTGCTGCGGCAGCCGTAGTCCCGCTGGATGGTCATGAGTTTTTCGACGACATCCACGATCTTGTTGGTTTCAATGAAGCCGATGACGGATGCGAGGCGGGGATAGGTGTCCGTTTCCCCGTGGGTCATGCCCATGCCGCCGCCCACGGCGACGTTGAAGCCCTTGAGTTTGCCTTTGTCTTCGATGGCGACGAGGCCAATGTCGTTGGCAAAAATATCCACGTCGTTGTAAGGCGGAATGGCCACCGCGATTTTGAATTTCCGGGGCAAATACCGGTGGGTGTAGAGGGGTTCTTCGTCTTTGGTATCGCCCTGGATTTCTTTGGGGGTGCCCCCGGCTTTTTCCCCGTTGAGCCAAATCTCGTAGTAGGCGCTGGTTTTGGGGGTGAGATGTTCGCTGATGGCGCAGGAAACGCCATACACTTCCTCGTGGACCTTGGATTGGTAGGGGTTGGGATTGCACATCACATTGCGGTTGACGTCTCCGCAGGCGGCAATGGAGTCCAAAGAGGATTCGATGATTTCCCGCATGGTTTGACGCAGGTTGCGTTTCAACACCCCGTGAAACTGAAACGCCTGGCGGGTGGTGAGCTTCATGGTGCCGTTGGCGAGGCTGTTGGCGATGCGGTCCATTTCCAAATATTGTTTGGCGGTGCAAATGCCGCCGGGGACGCGGACGCGGATCATGAAGGAAAACGCGGGTTCGAGCTTGGATTTGCGACGTTCGTTGCGCAAATCGCGGTCGTCCTGCATGTAGGTGCCGTGGAACTTGGTCAACTGGGTGTCATCGTCGGCGATGGCGCCCGTGATCGGGTCGCGCAAGCCCTCTTCGATGGTGCCGCGCAGATAGTTGCTGGCGTCTTTGATGTGTTCCACGTGCACGTGGTCTTTCGGCACGGGCTTGGTCAGGTCGAGAATGGGAGTGGGCATGTTCAATATACGTCGCGTTGATAACGACGGTCCTTTTGAAGTTGTTTCACATAGGTGTCCGCGTCTTCGGGGGACAGGCCCCCTTGTTCGCGGGCGATGTTGATGAGGGCGTGATGCACGTCGTGGGCCATGCGGCTTTCGTCACCGCACACGTAGAAATGCGCCCCTTCCTGCAACCAGGCCCACAGGTCCTTGGCCTTTTCTTTCATGCGGTGCTGCACGTACAGTTTTTGGGCCTGATCCCGGCTGAAGGCCACGTCCACATGATCGAGGATGCCGTTTTTCAGCCATTGTTGCCATTCGACTTGATAGAGGAAGTCGGTATCGAAATGGCGGTCGCCGAAGAAAAGCCAGTTTTTGCCGCCGCCCTGCAATTCGCGTTCCTCGACAAAGGCGCGGAACGGAGCGATGCCGGTGCCCGGACCCACCATGATCACCGGGGTGTCCAGCGAGGCGGGCAACTTGAAGTTTTTGTTCACATCCACGTAAACGGGGATGGTTTCGTCTTCGGCCACGCGGTCGGAAAGATAAGTGGAGCAAACCCCCTTGCGCTTGCGTCCGTGCGCCTCATAGCGGGTGACGCCCACGCACAAATGCACCTCGTCGGGATGGGCGTTCAGGCTGGAGGCGATGGAATACAAACGCGGCGGCAGCTTCCGCAGCAAATCCAAGAAATCATTCGGTGCCAGGCCTTTCACCGGCCAGGTGCTCAGCACGTCCACGATTTCGCGGCCGTAGAGCCATTGGTTGAGCTTGTCGTTGTCGGCCAGAAGGTCGTTGAGCTTTTTGCTGTTGGCCAATTCGGCGTATCCCCGCAAAAACGGGCGGGTGATGGTGGTAATCTCGCATTGCTTGAACAAGACCTCGCGGAGGGAGTCCTTGCCTTTGGGGCCCGTGACTTCCATGGCGGGGTCCGCATCCAGCAGCGAGATGATTTCATCGACGTATTCGATGTCGTTGGTGGAGACGATCCCCAGGGCATCGCCCGGTTCGTAAACCAGTCCGCTGCCTTCCAGCAACAACTCCATATGCACGGTTTCTTTGTCCGAACCACGGCCATTGAGATGGATTCGCTCCAGGAGCGTGGCCGGGAAGGGGTTCTTTTTGTCAAAAGCGCTGGCGGGCATCGGCGCGGCCATCCCGGGGGAGAATACGGTCGATGCCGGAGCGGAAGCGGCGCGGGTTTCGGCGATTTTTTCCACCACCGAGGCAATCCAAGCGTCGGCATCGTCGTCGTAATCCACATCGCAGTCCACCCGATCCAACAGGCGTTTGCCGCCGAGTTCGCCGAGGCGGGTGTCGAAATCCTTGCCCGTCTGACAGAAATGTTCGTAACTGGTATCCCCGAGGGCGAGCACTGCAAATGAAGTGTTTTCCAGTTTGGGGGCGCGTTTTCCATTGAGGAACGCATGCAATTCCATGGCCGTGTCCGGGGGATCGCCCTCGCCATGGGTGCTTACGACCACGCACAAGGTTTCCTCCTGCTTCAATTGTTGGGTCTTGTAGACCCCCATGTCTTTCATTTCCGCGGGAATGCCCTTTTCCTTCAATGCATGGGCCAACTTGCCCGCGATGCCCTCGCCGTTCCCGGTCTGCGAGCCGTACAGCACCGAAACCGGCGCTTGCTCACCACCCGCGGTGCCTGGCAACGCGGCCGTGCCAGCGGCAGGTATGGCCGCGCCACCGCCGTGCAGTTGGTTGATTGCGGCCACATAGCCACAGAGCCACGCGCCCTGTTCGGGCGTCATCGTGGGCAGAATTTCATTGAGGCGTTGGACTTGGTCCGGGGTTAAGGGGCCGGAACCGGGTTGGATGGGAGGAATGTGCATGCAGGTTTAATCCCTATTAAGTTGATAGACTTTGTGGTCTATACTGAAAAAAATGGCTTTGTCAACCGGGATGAGCGGGATTTCATAGCTGGAAAACGAAGAAAATCCAGCTCACAATGTAAAAATGGCAGGGTAGCTCGCTTCGCGAGCGCGGGGTTGCCGCTGACGCGGCGCGGGGTTGCTCACTTCGTGCGCGCAGGGCGGCTCGCTTCGCGAGCGCAGGGATTGCAGGGAAAGGAGCGCCGATCGCCGCATCGGCTGGGGCGAAGGGGGACGGGAGCGCTGGTCTCCGCAGGGGGGCGAACCTCGAACACCGAACGTCGAACACCTCCCCAAGCCCCAAAGCGGTAGCTCTGGTCGTTCCTCCCGGCGCTACCGCACTCCAAAGACGCTTCGCGTCCGCGCGTGGTGAGCTGTGGAGGCATGTTTTTTTGAGTGCGGATCAGAGTGAAGCGGTAATTCGACAAAGTTTGAGACAAAGGGAAAGTCAAAGCCATGCCCCCTTCGCCACTGCCGGTGCGGAGACCGGCGCTCCCGTCCCCGTGCCCCCCCGAAAACGTGCGCTTGAAATTTTGAATCGGAAACCGTATGGGGGCATCATGATTTCCGCGTCACGTTTTCCATTGACTCATCTTCGCGCCGACGTGTTGGGAGGCCTCACAACCGCGATTGTTTCGCTTCCTTTGAGTCTGGCCTTTGGCATTGCCTCGGGAGCGGGGGCGGAGGCGGGCTTGTACGGGGCGATTTTCGTGGGGTTGTTTTCTTTGCTTTTTGGCAGCGCCACCCGGTTGGTCTCGGAACCCACCGGTCCCATGACCGTGTTCATGGCCGCTCTCATCACCTCGTTGCAAGCCGAATTCCCGGATACGGGACTGGCCATGGCTTTTGGGGTGGTTGTGGCGGCGGGCTTTTTTCAAATCATGCTCGGGGCCCTGAAATTGGGGCAGTTTGTCACCCTCATGCCGTACGGGGTGATATCCGGATTTATGTCCGGCATCGGCATTCTTCTGATGATCATGCAAGTGCCCTCGCTTTTGGGACACCGTATGCCTGCCAGCGGCACTTTGGACATCCTTCGGGGCATTCCCGACTTTTTGCAAAACATACAGGGACCGGAGGCCATCATCGCGTTTGGCGCCTTGTTGATTCTTTGGTTGTATCCAGCCAAATGGAAGACCGTCTGTCCGCCCCAGTTGTTTGTGATGGTGCTGGCGGGTTTGGTGTCCGCGTTTGTTTTTGGCGACGAGGCCCTGCGTCGCGTCGGCGAAATCCAATTTTCCATGCCCAAAATCCAACTCCCGATTTTCGAGGCCCATCTCATCACCCGAATCTTGTTGGACGGCATGGTGTTGGCCTTGCTGGGGAGCATCGACGCCTTGCTCACCGCAATGATCAGTGACGGTCTCACCCGCGAATATCACGACAGCAACCGGGAGTTGATTGGCCAAGGGGTTGGCAACCTGATTTCCGGATTGTTTGGCGGCTTGCCGGGCGCGGGCGCCACCCTGCGCACCGTCCTCAATATTCAAGTGGGATCTCGCACCGCAACCTCGGGAATCTTGCGGGTAATTTTTCTCATTGGCATCCTCCTCGGCGCGGCGCCGCTGCTGTCCCCCGTCCCCATGGCCGTTTTGGCCGCGATTACCTTCAAGATCGGATGGGACATTCTCGACTGGAGCTTCATCAAACGGGTGCATCATGTCAGCCTGTCCAGCACCGGCATGATGTATGCCGTGCTTTTGTTGACCGTGTTTTACGACATCGTTTTGGCCGTGGGGGTCGGGGTTTTCATTGCAAACATGCTGACCATCAAGCGCCTTTCGGATTTGCATTCCAAGAACGTCGGGGTGATTTCCGTGCCCCGGAACGAACATTTGCTCTCGCGTGAAGAGCAGGCGATCATGGCCCGAACCGGCAATAAAGTCCTGCTCTTTCATATGAGCGGTCCCATGATTTTCGGGGTGGCCAAAGCCATTTCCCGCGAGCACACGGCCATGGAACACACCGAGGTTTTGCTGTTGGACCTGAAAGAAGTGCCCCTGTTGGGGGTCACCGTTTGCCTGACCATCGAAAACATGGTCGCGGAAGCGTTCGAGAAGGGGGCCAAAGTGTACGTGATCGGCGCCGGCGGGCGAACCCGCGAACGGTTGGAAAAATTCAAATTTTTCGAACGCCCCGGACTTTCCGAGTACCCCACCCGCCAAGAAGCCCTGGAAGCCGCCGAGGCCTGGTTGAATCGTGACGATTCGACTCTGTAGTTCCCCCGGACAAAGTTCTCAGGGAGTCAGGTCTGTGAAATGCGCGTTGAGGTAGTCCACCGCTTTTTCCAGCGAGGGGAGAATCTTGGTGCAGTACCGGACCATCCATGGGCTGCAATCCTGAAAAGCGAAGTCGCTGAAGGCGATGACGAATTTCCCGAGATCGTGGGCGGCGTAAAAGACTTCCATGGAAGTGCCGATGGAGGCTTTGTTGTAATTCACCAGCAGAATGTCGGCGTCGCGCACGTCCTGGAGGTCGAATTCGACGATCTCGTTGGCACTGTCGACTTCCCGGTCCTTGAAATTGCGGCGCATGGGGTCGAGCAGTCGGAAGTGTCCGGAGAGTTTGGCCTTGGCGGTTTCGCGCCATTCGCGGGCCGTGCCCAGATGTTCGTCCATGATGGGGCCGCTGAGATATACTGTTTTCATTTTTTTCCTTATTTTCAGTGTCAAATTGGGGTTGGAGGCGCCTTTCCTGTGCCGATTCGGGTGGAAAATCAAGCCTCTTTGCATTTTCATCGAATTTTCACATTCTTTTTCCTGACATTTCATGCGAAATCGTTCATAGTTACATCGTATTGAAAACCCTCGCATGGAATAAGGAGAAACGCATATGAACGTGATTGGTGTGATTTTAGGTGGTGGAGCCGGAACCCGTTTGCAACCCCTGACGACGGAGCGTTCCAAACCCGCGGTCCCCATTGCCGGGAAATACCGGTTGGTGGACATCCCGATCAGCAATTGCATCAACAACGACATCAAGCGCATTTACGTGCTCACCCAGTTCAACAGCGAGTCCCTGCACCGTCACATTCAGACCACTTACCGATTCGATTCCTTTTCCCACAGTTTCGTGCGGATTCTCGCGGCCCAGCAAACTCCGGACGGGGACAAGTGGTACACGGGCACGGCGGACGCGGTGCGCAAAACCTTGGTTCACTACGCGGACGAGAGTCCCGATTACGTGGTGATTCTCAGTGGCGATCAGTTGTATGCCATGGATTTCAATACCATGCTCGAAGACCATGTCTCCCGGGGCGCTGAAGTCACCATTGCCACCAAACCCACGGACCGGCGGGACGCGGGTTCGCTCGGCATTCTTCAAGTCGACGAAAACGGGCGTATTATCAATTTCGTGGAAAAACCGGGGGACACCCCCGAATTGACCAAGCTCCGGGCCCCCATGTACGAAGAGGAGCGTTACCTGGCCAGCATGGGCATTTACATCTTCAACACCGAAACCCTGAAACGCCTCTTGGACAGCGATGACCAGGATTTCGGCAAGGAGGTGATTCCCCAGGCGATTCACGACACCAAAGTCTACTCCCACATTTACGAAGGCTATTGGCGGGACATCGGGACCATTCGAAATTTTTGGGAAAGCAGCCTGCAATTGACCGACGACATGCCCGAATTCAACCTCTACGATCTGCACCACCGCATTTACACCCGCATGAGGTTTCTGCCGCCCTCAAAAGTGCTGGGTTGCGTGGTGAACCACTGTTTGCTCACCGAAGGGTGTATTTTGTCCGGACGCGAGGTGACCCGTAGCATTGTCGGGATCCGTGGGGTTATTGGTCAGGGCACGGTGATGCGCAACACGGTGATGATGGGGGCGGATTATTATGAGAACGGGCGTCGGGACGTGAAATCTGATGTGCCCCTGGGCATCGGACGGGACTGCTACATCGAAGATGCGATCATCGACAAAAACGCGCGCATCGGCGACCGCGTGGTCATCAGCCCCAAAGAAAAGAAAGATGGCGTTTACGACAATTATACCGTAAGCGATGGCGTCATCGTGGTGGCGAAAGGGGCGGTGATTCCGCCCGATACCGTTTTATAACCTTTCAACCGTTTTCACAACAGGAGAAAACCCATGCGCTCTGGAAATCCCGTTTTACAAGATCGAATTTTTGACAATGCCATCGGCGCGTCCGGCGAAAGGACGATGACCGTGGGCGGAACCGTCCAAAAAACCGCCTTTTTGCTGGCCTTGACGCTCGGAACCGCCATTTGGAGCTGGACCCGGGTTTCGCCCCAGAACATCGGCCCGCTGGTGATCGGCGGGGCCATTGCCGGATTGGTGGTGGCGATCATCATTTCCCTGAACCCGAAAACCGCCCCCATGCTTTCGCCGGTGTATGCCCTCGTGGAAGGGGTGGTCATCGGCACCCTGTCCATGGTGTTTGAGGCGCAATACCCGGGAATCGTGGTTCAGGCGGCGGGGTTGACCTTTGCCACCGCGTTCGCCCTTTTGGGGGCTTACAGCACCGGCATGATCAAGGTCACCCACAAATTCCGCATGGGGATCGTGGCCGCCACGGGCGGCATTTTCCTCATGTACATGGCGAGCATGATCATGGGATTTTTTGGCGGCGGGCTTCCGTTCCTGCATTCTTCCGGACCCATCGGCATCGGCGTGAGTTTGGTCATCGTGGTGGTGGCGGCCTTGAATCTGGTGCTTGATTTTGATTTCATCGACCGGGGCGCCTCCCAGGGCGCGCCGCGATATTTGGAATGGTACGGCGCCTTTGCCCTGATCGTCACCCTCATTTGGCTCTATCTGGAAATGTTGCGGCTGCTGTCAAAATTACAGCGGCGGTAAGCTGATCCCTTTCGAAGACCCCGCCAATACGGCGATTGGCGCTCATGTCTCCCTTCGTTCAACATTCAATGTTGGACGTTTGGGCAGATTTCATCCGCAACCGGAAAGCCAGAATCGTGTAAAACCCCGTGCCTTTGTGCCTCCGTGAGAATATTAGTTGTTGGGTATTGGTTCTCACAGAGGCACCAAGGCACGGAGAGAATTCGTATAGGGATTGGGATTAGGATTGGGATTGGGATTTCCGGCATGGTAAGTCACTGACCCAAAATTTCTTATGTTGAACATGAATGCTTTTCCGCATCATCTTCCTGCGGAAGATTCAAGCACGATCAGCCGCTACCCATCGCCCGGCGAAACGGTCTGCATGTGCGGAAAAATTTCCTGGATCCGGGCTTCGCTTGGGGCCAAAAACAGCAGTTTCACGTTGGGTCCGGCGTCCATGGTCGCATAAACGTCCACCCCTTCGGCTCTCAGTTGATGTACCGCGTGCAGCGCGGCCACGGTTTCCGGACGCCAGTAGAGCACCGGCGGCCAGGCCGCGATCATGGTGGCGTGCATGGCCAGGGCATTGTTTTCGGCGGTCCGCCCCAGGGCCGGAAAATCATGACACAGCACCGCCCGGCGAATTTCCGGGAGATCGCGGGCCACCTGCTCCGGCCAGGCGCGGTAGAGGGTGGCCGTTTCCACGGTGCGTTTCATGCCTTCGGAGGACCCCACCGCCTTTTCCGCCTCGGAGAGGGTGAGAATGCCCACCCGGAAATCCGGCCACACCGGCGCCACGGGTTCCGCAAAGCTGTCCATTCCCGTGGGATCGACGCCCTCATGCCATTCCACGAAACCCTCGTATACGCTGCGCGAGGCGCTGCCACTGCCCAGCCGCGCGAGAATGCTGAGGGTGCGTCCATCCAGTCCCCAGTCGTACAACGCGTCCATGGCCTTCACGGCGGCGGCAAAAGCGGAGGCGCTGCTGGCAAGTCCTGCGGCCATGGGAATGGTGTTGCGGCTTTCCACCCGCAGGCGAAAATCCGGCGC
This sequence comes from Verrucomicrobiota bacterium, assembly GCA_020831635.1. Classification (GTDB taxonomy): domain Bacteria; phylum Verrucomicrobiota; class Kiritimatiellia; order SS1-B-03-39; family UBA6053; genus PXAS01. Next base: position 64,056 of record JAFIGC010000012.1, read on the forward strand.
CCGCAACAAATCCAAAAACCCAAACAACCGGCGGTGGGCCTTGTCGTCGGCGGGAAATTCCATTCCGTTGATGCAAAGGCTGTCGGTTTTGGCGGGCAGCAAACGCATATGGGTGCCAAACGCCCCCAAGGAAACCGACAGACTGCCGGTACGGGGCAATTTGAGGGCCTCGTCGCGTTTCCCCCAGTACTTGCAAAGGGCAATGTTCGCGGGCGCATAGGCCTCGCCGCAGTCGCTGGGGGAATGTCCGGAGGGAATCAGGGTTTGGATCAAAGGTCTCATGAGTGAAAAGGGAAGGGGGGGGGGTGGGAAATCCCGTCGCTTTTTTATCCGCCTTTGTCAATGGCAAGCTTGGATTGACGGGTACCTTTTCCTTTGTCTCAAGCTTTGTCCTAGAAAACCTTGACCCGGGAGGAGTGCTGGGCGTATCCTATGTCACATACCAACCTCAACCGCCTGTGGAGAGTCAGAATGAAATGTTTATTTGTTTTTTTGTTGATTTCGGGGTGTGTTTCCATGCGAATGGCTGGCAAGGTAAATCCAGGAAAAATTCAGGAAGCGTTTTTGTTATACGGTCATAAGAATCATATGGATTTTGGTTATATATTCGAGATCGTTCCTGGATACAATGACTTTAGAAATACTTTGAATTATGGGGATTATCTTTCGGTAGAGCAAAATTCCCTTACTTTTTCGCTGACTTATTTAGACGAAGAGAACCAATCTGCCATGATTTATTTCGGCGAGTTATTCAAGCGTGGCACTGCATACAGAGTGAAAACAATGCGTCTGGCGTATAAATTTGAACTTTAGTTGACTCAATTCCATGGGGAGGGCTTCATGTCGGACCCGTGGGACCCGTAGGACCCGGCGGACAGACCCTAGCCAAAGGTTTTCCGTCCGACCCCTCAGACGGGGTCTGGCATTGGTTCCGCCTGAATCCGTGGTATCTTTGCTGTGAATCCGCACGATCTCATGTACTTTGGGATGGAAAAAATGTGGATATTTGATATCCTGTTTCTCTTTCAAGGAAAGTGATCATGATGAATCCACTCAAAACCCTCCTGAAGCAACCCAATTTTTGGAAAGCGCTGTTGAGTTTGTGTTTCGCTCTTGGCGTGTATCTGCTGCTGCCGGATTCGGCATCGGAAGCCGCCCGCAGGGCTTGCTTTATCTTCGTGTTCGCGGCCGCATTCTGGGCTTTGGAAATCATTCCCCTCTATGCCACTTCCATGGTGGTGGTCTTGCTGAACATCTTTATGCTCGCCCGCCCCGGCGGGGTGCTGGATATGGACGACAGCGGTTACCAAACCTTTCTGGTGCCCTTTGCCAGTCCGGTGATCATGCTGTTTTTCGGCGGATTCGTCCTGGCCACGGTGATGCACAAATACGAACTCGACCGGCTGATCGCCCGCCATCTGGTGAAGCTGTTCGGTCAGAATCCGTTTTGGGTCATGGTGGGGATGATGCTGACCACGGCGTTTTTATCGATGTGGATGAGCAACACCGCCACTGCCGCCATGATGATTGGCCTGGCGCGTCCGCTTTGTGAGCAGTTGGACGAAGATGACCCTTTTCGGACCGGTTTGGTGCTCTCGATTCCGTTCAGCGCCAACATCGGGGGGATCGCCACCCCGGTCGGCACGCCGCCCAACGCCATTGCCATGGGCATTCTCTCCCAACACGATATTCACCTCCGCTTTCTGGACTGGATGCAAATGGCGGTGCCCTTGGCGTTGGTTTTGCTCGCCGCCGTGGCCGTGGTGCTGCATTTCATGTTTCGTCCCAAACACAAAAAAGTGGCATTGACCATCCAGCCCGGCAGGAAATTGGATGGACGTGGCAAAGGCGTGATCGTCATTGCCCTGGGCACGGTGATCCTTTGGCTCACCTCCGGTCAGCACGGGATCCCCGAGGCCCTGATCGGTTTGCTGGCCGCCGGACTCTACGCGTCCACCAACCTGCTCGACAAAGAAGATTTCAAAAACCTCGATTGGGACGTGTTGATCCTCATGTGGGGCGGGTTGGCGTTGGGGCGTGGCATGGAGGTCAGCGGCCTTTCGGAATGGATTGTCTCGTTGCCGATTTTTGAATTTGAAGGGGTGTTGCTGGTGGCCATCGCCTCCTTGGTGGCCATTTTCATGTCCACGGTCATGAGCAACACCGCCACGGCCACGCTGCTGATTCCGATCATGATCGCCATTCCCACCGCAAATCCGTTGGTCCTGGCGATCACCGTGGCCCTGGCCTGTTCGTTTGCCATGGCTTTGCCGGTTTCCACCCCGCCCAACGCCATCGCCTTCTCTTCGCGCATGATTCGCAGCCAAGACATGTTTCGCTCCGGCCTCCTGATCTCCTTCATTTCCTGGCTGATCTTGCTGCCCGGGTATCACTATATGCTGGCATGGGCGTTTGGGTTTATTGAATGACGGTGACAATATAATGGTTTTTATCTTGTGATGTGTGCGGGGATTTGCCTCAATGGGGTCCGAGACACTCAAAACCGAATAAGGAGACCTTCGTGAAAAAATACCTTTTACCGCTCACAGGACTGATGATGATTTTGGGAATCGCCGGCGCGGAAGTGCTGAGCTTTTCCTCTGGCTATGATTTGGAGGATGAGACCCAACTCTCCCTGGACGCGGGATATTCCTCCGGGGACGTGGATACCCTCGGCGTACGCGTCAATTACCGCTTGAACCCCGATTTCCTTGTGTTCGGCGCCATTGGCAGCAGTAAATTCGCCTCTGAAAGCGACCTTTCTTTTGGCGCGGGGATTCTGTACACCCTTCCTGATTTGGGCGTACCCTTCGAAAATGGCGTCAAAGTCTCGTTTTTCCGTTGGTCCAGCTCCATCGGCCATCCCGTTCACGGGCGTTATGACCTGGACATCAATGAAATCACGGTGCGATACGTGGTAAGCGGAAACATTGAAACCGTGGACAAGCTGAAGTGGTTCGGAGAGATCGGCCTGCATTTTCTGAGTTCGAGCGTTTCCTACAGTTCCTTGATCGACCCGGGTCCGCCGGGACGCCCCGGACCCCGGGGGCGCGCTTCTTCGTATGACGACACCGAGCTGGGCCTCGAAGCCGGGTTGCTCTATGACCTCACCGAGGATTTCACCGGCATTCTCAGCGTCGAAGCTGTCGACAAAACCTATGTCAACCTCGCCGTGCGCTATAAGTTCTAATGGGAATCAAAATGTGTTTGATATCAGGACCCAAATGATCCCGCCGGCCAGTAGAGCCAAAATCCGTTTTTGGTTCTTTCGTTTGCTTACGATGTCTCCCTGACTTGGGGCCTTGACCTCAATGACCCCTTGCAGTTTCAAGACGGCCTTGGTCCCTTCAATCCCAATCAGAACCGAAAAAATGACAACACTCTTGGGCCAAATCCCGAGTATTCATGAAATCGGGAGGAGTGGCATCCCGTTGGGAT
>JAFIGC010000149.1 GCA_020831635.1 Verrucomicrobiota bacterium
GACCTGTCCCCCTCCGACTTGCAGACCGCATTGAACGCCGCCTCCCCCGGAGACCGTTTGCTGTTTGCCCCCGGCATCTACCGCGCCTCCTTGCGCATGACCCGGTCAGGAACCGCGGAGCACCCCATCGTTCTGGAGGCGGAAGTCCCGGGACAAACCGTGATCACGGGCGCGGATGTGCTGACGGGTTGGGCTCCTTGCGAAAAAATGCAGGGAGCCTTTGAATTGGAGGTCGATCTGTCCCATTTGACCCCGGAACCCAAATACGGTCCTTTGATCGGAAGAAAAGAGCAGGTGTTCGTGGATGGACAACCCTTGCGCCAAGTACTTCATCTTGATCAATTGACCCCAGGCGCCTTTTGTTATCAGGACGCCGAAAAGAAATTGTGCATCTTTCCCCAGGCCTTTACGGGCGAGCTGTCGGGCGGCGCCACTGAAATCGATGCCGGCGGAATCACCGGGGGCGGAACCGTGGCGGTAGACCGGGATGACCCGGCGAATTGCTGGCAGTTTTTGTTGCGTCCCTTCGATCCCGCCGCGCATTGCATTGAGGTCACCACCCGCGCGGAAATTTTTGCCATCGGCGCCGGGAGGGAGCGGGGAGAGCCGGCGCATGTTCATGTGAAAGGCCTGGTGTTCCGCGCCTCCGGTGACGCCCCGCAGCAACCCATGGTCCGCTTTTGCGGTCAGCATTTGCTGATTGAAAATTGTTTATTTGAATTCGGCGCCACCCGGGGGTTCGACTTACGCGCCGACCACAGTGTGATGCGGGGTTGCGTGGCCCGTCTGAACGGTCAAATGGGTTTTTCCGGATACGGAGACCACAACCTGATCGAAGATTGCGCGCTGCTCTACAACAATACCAAGCATTCCGACTTTGTCTGTTTCGAACAAGGCGGATGCAAAATCGTCCGCACCGGACATTGGACCGTGCGACGCGTCCGCTGCACCGGCAACGACGGGCCGGGGATTTGGTTTGATATCGACAATCATGACGCGGTCATCGAACAGTGTTGGTGCGAGGGCAACAGCGGTCCGGGCATCATGTACGAAATTTCCCGGGACGCCGACATCCGCAACAATGTTTGTTATCGAAACGGCCACGCCTACACCAAGGATCAGCGCTTCAACGCCATACACAATTCCGTGGGACATATGGAGCCCGTTTATGGTCAAGGCATCCTGGTGCAAATGTCCCGCAACACCCGGGTGTACAACAACACCTGCGTGGAGAATCGGCGATGCGGCATCGAACTGCGACATCATCCCTATCAACAAGCCGGCAATCCGGGACATTCCAAGGAGACCTACCGGTTGCGGGACAACCAAGTCGTGAACAATCTCTTGGCGGACAACGGTTGGGACAATCAGGGCTGGGACAATTTGATGATCAGCCCGGCTCCGGAAAATCCCTTGAAACACAGCGAAGTGCGTGACAATCTCCACGATTACAATCTATTCCACAGCACCCTGGCCCTGTTGCAGCATCAAGGCAATCTCGCCGCATACTGTCGCTGGGGCAAAACCCAGCGAGCCGGTTCCATGTCCTTGGAAGAATGGCGCGCCGGCATCCATCAGGACCTGCATTCCATTCAATGGGATCCCCTGTTCGTGGCCCCGAAAGAGCGTGATTTCCGACTGGAACCCGGATCCCCCGCCCTCGGCAAAGGAAAACCCGTGCCCGATCTCAAAGTCGATTACCACGGAAACCCCAGACCGGAAACACCCGGCATCGGCGCTTTCGAAGCCGTCTCCTTGGGGGCGGGTGCGCTGATCTGACACGGATTCGAAGGCTATGACCACATGAACCGCTGATGACTGATCTTGGGTTGTGGCTTGGGTTCTGGAGGAGGGGAACCACGGATCTGCAAGGATGGATACGGATATTATTTGGGATTGGGTTTGGGAAAAGGAACCACTGAACACACTGATATCCACTGATCTTGGGTTGTGGCTTGGGTTCCGGGAGGAGAGACCACGGATGGCACGGATTTTCACGGATCTTTCTGGGGTTTGATAGACATTGCGTAATTTTTTTTATATATTTCGTCTCGCCCTCAACAGGGCAACTTGGTAATCCCTTTACCAATCCTCTCCGTGCCTTGGTGCCTCTGTGAGAACCAATGCAAAATCTCTTCCGCTCGGAAGCGTTTGGAAAAAGTCTACCGACGTTCGGAAAATTTGGCCAGGGATCTTCCGACGCTCGGAAGCCTCCGCGAAAAGTCTTCCGAGGCTCGGAAAAGGGGGGGATGTGACAAAAACGTGGGGCGCTTGGCGTTTTTTGCGGGGGGAGGTTTTTTTCAGGCTTCACTTTCCTTTTCTCTTGGGGTAGGGCTGTCTTTCAAACGTTTTTCTTCAAAATTTTACTTACGAACCCCAATCTGAACCTAAGGAACCCTCCATGGCGAACTCAACCATTCCCGTGAAACTGAACCCTACCGTGGATATCACGGTGGCGGAAATGAAAGAATTGATTTTGTACCATTTGCGGTATACCCAGGCGCAGGCGACGACGATGGCCACCCATCGGGACTGGCGCAAGGCGGTGTCGAAGGCGGTGCAGGATTTGTTGATCAATCGGCTGATCGCCACCCAGCAGGCCCACCGGAAAGCGGATGCCAAACGGGTGTATTATTTGTCCTTGGAATTTTTGATGGGACGTTTGCTGTCCAATAACATGTACAACGCTGGGGTGGAGGACAAGGTGAAAACGGCGCTGGAGGAATTGGAAATCGATTTCGAGGTGCTGCGGGAGGATGAAACGGACATGGGTTTGGGCAACGGGGGCTTGGGCCGTTTGGCGGCTTGTTTTCTGGACAGCATGGCCACGCTGGATTTGCCCGCGATTGGCTACGGCATCCGATATGAGTTCGGGCTGTTTCGCCAGGAGTTCGTGAATGGCTATCAAATCGAGCATCCGGACGACTGGTTGCGTCAGGGGAATGTGTGGGAATTGATTCGTCCGGAATACGCGCAGACCATTCAGGTGTATGGCGAAGTGCAAAGCGTATTCGATGACATGGGTCGGTATCGTCCGAAGTGGATCAATGCGCGCGAGGTGGTGGGGGTGCCGTATGACGTGCCCATCGCGGGGTATGGGACCAATACGGTGAATTTCCTGCGCTTGTGGGAGTCTCGGGCTTCCGAGGATTTGGATTTCAATGTGTTCAACCAGGGCGGCTATGTGGAGGCGGTTCAGGAGAAGAACATGTCCGAGACCATTTCCAAGGTTTTGTATCCCAACGACAAAACCGAAAACGGCAAGGAATTGCGTTTGGTGCAGCAGTATTTCTTCGTGGCCTGTTCTTTGCGGGACATTGTGCGGCGTCACAAGCGGGAGAATGATGGATGGAAAACCTTCCCGAAGAAGGTGGCGATTCAGCTCAATGACACCCATCCGGCGGTGGCGATTCTGGAATTGATGCGGATCCTGCACGATGAGGAGGAGATGGAATGGGACGAGGCCTGGGCGATCATTTCCAAGACCTTTGCCTACACCAACCACACGTTGTTGCCGGAGGCCTTGGAAACCTGGTCGGTGCCGTTGTTCGGCAAGGTGCTGCCGCGGCATTTGCAGATTCTTTTTGAAATCAACAAACGCCATCTGCGCAATGTGGAGGCCAAGTGGCCGGGCGATCACCAAAAAATGCGGGATCTTTCCCTGGTACAGGAAGGTCACGTACAGCATTTGCGCATGGCGCATTTGTCCGTGGTTTCGTCTTTTTCCGTGAACGGGGTTGCGGCCTTGCACACGAAGTTGTTGAAACGGAACCTGTTCGCGGATTTCAACGAACTGTTCCCCGGAAAATTCAACAACAAGACCAATGGCATTACCCCCCGGCGCTGGTTGCTGGCCTGCAATCCGGAGCTGTCCGACTTGATCACCTCGAAGATTGGCGAAGGCTGGGCGCGGGATTTGGATGCCTTGAAGCAGCTTGATGCGTATGCGGACGATCCGGAATTCCGCGAGCAGTTCATGGCCATCAAGCATCGTAACAAGGAAAAGTTGGCCGCGATCATTGAAAAGGATTGCGGGGTGAGGGTGAATCCGCACGCGATATTCGACGTGCAGATCAAGCGTTTGCACGAATACAAGCGTCAGCATCTGAATTTGCTGCACATCCTGTATTTGTATCGGAGGCTGTTACAGGAGCCCGATTTCGAGATGCATCCGCGTGTCTTCATCTTCGGCGCCAAGGCGGCGCCGGGATATGAACTGGCCAAAACCATCATCAAGGCCATCAACGCGGTGGGACGGACGATCAACAACGACACCCGGGTGAATGACAAGCTGAAGGTGGTTTTTTTGCCCAATTACCGGGTGAGTTTGGCGGCCCGGATCATTCCGGCGTCGGACGTGTCGGAGCAAATTTCCACGGCGGGCAAAGAGGCCAGCGGCACCGGCAATATGAAGCTGGCGCTGAACGGTTCGCTGACCATTGGCACCCTGGATGGCGCCAACGTGGAAATCCGCGACGTGGTGGGCGAGGAAAACATCTTTATCTTTGGCAAGACCGTGGATGAAGTGGAGGCCTTGCAGGCGGCGGGCTACAATCCCCGGGACATCTACGAAAACAATGAAATGGTGCGGCAGATTCTGGAATGGATCGGCAGCGACTTTTTCACGCCCGGCGAGCACAACGTGCTGTTGCCGATCAAGCAAAGTTTGCTGGACCACGGGGATCCCTTCTTGGTGCTCGCGGACTTCGAATCGTATATCGAGGCCCAACACAAGGTGGATGCCGCGTACCGGGACAAGGAGCGTTGGGCGAAAATGGCCATTTACAATACGGCCCGGGTGGGGATGTTCTCCAGCGACCGCACCATTCGTCAGTATAACGAGGACATCTGGAAACTGAAACCCATTCAGGTGGAACTTTGAGCGCACCCGGTTATTTGTGGTTGGACGCGGAATTTTCCAGTTTGGAGTTGGAAACCGCGGAGATTTTGCAGGTGTCCATGATGGCCACGGACGCGAAACTCAATCGCTTGGCACCGCCTGAAAAGGATGTGAACCTGTTCATCAAACGCGCCGATGACCGGGGGATCAGCCCCTGGGTCAAAGAAAACATCCCCCACATTATCAAGGGGTGTCTGAAGCCTTCGGCGGTGACCCTGAGCGACGCGGAAGTGAAAATGTGCCGTTACATTGACGAAGTGGTGGGGCCGATCCAGCGGGAAACCGATGCCCGTCCGTTGATCGCCGGCAACAGTGTGCACAATGACTGGATGCTGGTGCGGAAATTTTTCCCCGGGGTGTTGCATCGGGCCCATTACCGTTTGTTGGATGTGTCCACGCTGAAAACCCAGTGGATGGATTGGGCGGGGAAGGAAGCGCCGCCCAAGGAGGATGCCGACTTCATCCGCAAATGGTTCCCCGGCGCGTCCCTGCGGGAGGATATGGCCGAACACGACGCGTATTTTGATATACAGGCCAGTGTGGCCGAGTTGGCCTTTTATCGGGCGAATCTGTTTCAGAACGCCAAAGCATGATGCAATGACCTCGGTGCCCTTGTGGCACGGGTGAAACTTGTGGATCGAAAAATCTACCCATTGTGTGCTTGACTCTTGAATGGGAAATAGACTACAACATGTGGTATTGTTTATATCGGACAAAAACTATCCTAAATGTTGTGTAAACCCCTAAACCCTTGATGGAGACGATCATGTCGCAGTTCACAGAAGCCCAAACGGAACCCCATTCGGAAACGAAATCCAATGCCACTGATTCTACTTTCATCAAGAAGGAGGTGAAGGAGGATATGACGGGAGGCGAGGGATGGAAGGTGCCCCGGACGTTCAGTGAGCAGGGCACTCACCCCTTCGATCAACTGAAATGGGCCCGGCGCACGGCCACCATTCACGATGACGGGGGCGGAGTGTTGTTTGAGCAGAAAGACGTGGAAGTGCCGGCGACTTGGTCGATGCTGGCGACGAACGTGGTGGCCTCGAAGTACTTTTATGGCAAAGTTGGAGAGCCCAACCGGGAGAACTCGCTGAAGCAGTTGATCCATCGGGTGACCCGCACGATTGCGGATTGGGGTTTGGCGGATGGATATTTTGCGTCCGATGCGGATGCGGAAACGTTTTACGAGGAACTCACCTGGCTGTGCGTCAACCAACACGGGGCTTTCAACTCCCCGGTGTGGTTCAATTGCGGACTGTTTCACGAGTACGGGGCGGGGGAGGACAGTGGAGAGGGGAGCTTTTTCTGGGATCCGAATGCGCGGACGATTCGTCGGGCCCAAACCCAGTATGAATATCCGCAGTGCTCCGCGTGTTTCATTCAATCCGTGGACGACACCATGGACAGCATCATGGCGTTGGCGCAAAGCGAGGCCATGCTCTTTAAGTTTGGCAGCGGCACCGGGACCGACCTCAGCCCCATCCGCAGCAGCCGCGAGAACATGAGTGGCGGCGGAACGCCCAGTGGTCCGCTGAGCTTTCTGCGGGTGTATGACGCCGTGGCCTCGGTGGTGAAGAGTGGCGGAAAAACCCGACGGGCCGCGAAAATGAACACCCTGAAAGTGCATCATCCCGATATTCTCGAATTCATTCAGGCCAAAACCAAGGAGGAGAAAAAGGCCTGGGCGCTGATTGAGCAGGGCTACAGCGGAGATTTCAATGGCGAGGCATACGGGTCCGTGGCTTTCCAGAATGAAAACCTCAGCGTACGGGTCACCGACGCGTTCATGCAGGCGGCCATGGAGGACGGGGACTGGACCACGACCTGGGTGACCGATCCGTCGAAAGCCGGACCGACCTACAAGGCCCGAGAGATTCTCAACGGCATTGCCGAAGGCACCTGGGTTTGTGGCGATCCCGGCATTCAATACGAGGACACCATCCAAGCCTGGCACACCTGTTCGGGGTCCGGCCCCATCAATGCCAGCAACCCCTGTTCGGAATACATGTTTCTGGATGATACCGCCTGCAATCTGGCGTCGTTGAATCTGATGAAATTCATGGAGAAGGATGGGACCTTCGCCATTGAGCGTTTCCGCGCGGCCGTGGACATCTTCATCACCGCCCAGGAAATCATCGTGGACCGGGCCAGTTATCCGACCGATCAAATCGCCATGAACAGTCATCTGTACCGCACCCTGGGGTTGGGGTATGCCAATTTGGGGGCCTTGCTGATGGCCGAGGGATACAGTTATGATTCCGACGCCGGGCGCAGTTTGGCCGGGGTGATTACGGCGGTCATGCATTTGCAGGCGTATTCTCAATCCGCCCGTCTGGCAAAAATCAAAGGCCCCTTCGATCCCTATCCCGAAAACGCGGATTCCATGCTACGGGTCATGCAGCGGCATGTGGATGCCATTGTCGGGATCGGTCCCACATGTCCGCCCGCGTTGCGGCAGGCCGCCGAGGTGCTTGGTCAGGAGGCGTTGGCCCTGGGGCGGGCGCATGGGTATCGAAACGCGCAGGTGACCGTGCTCGCTCCCACGGGCACGATCGGGTTTCTCATGGATTGCGACACCACCGGCATTGAACCCGACATTGCTCTGGTGAAGTACAAGTTGTTGGCCGGTGGCGGCATGCTCAAGATCGTGAATCAAACCGTGCCCATGGCCCTGCGGAATCTCGGGTACAGCGAGGCGCAAATTTCAGAGATCATCGCCTACATTGAAGAAAACGACACCATCGAAGGAGCGCCCGCGCTTAAAGACGAGCATTTGTCCGTCTTTGACTGTGCGTTCAAAGCGAGGAACGGTACCCGCAGTCTGCACTACAACGCCCATTTGCGGATGATGGCCGCGGCCCAGCCGTTCCTTTCCGGGGCCATCAGCAAAACCGTGAACATGCCGAAGACCGCCACCGTGGAGGAAATCGCCGAGACCTATTTGGAAGGGTGGAAGCTGGGGCTGAAAGCGGTGGCCATTTACCGCGACGGCAGCAAGCGCAGTCAGCCGGTCAATTCAGGCAAAGACAAAAAGAAAAAGAAAGCGGAGGAGGTGGGCGGACCCCGCCGTCAGCGCCTGCCGGATACCCGCCAGTCCATCACCCACAAATTCGAAGTAGCCGGACACGAGGGATACCTCAACGTCGGGCTGTATCCGGACGGTTCTCCGGGAGAAGTCTTCATCACCATGGCCAAGGAGGGCAGTACCGTGGGGGGCTTGATGGACTCCTTTGGTACCGCGGTCAGCATCTGCCTCCAGTACGGCGTGCCCGTGGAAGCGCTCAACCGAAAATTCATGCACGCGCGTTTCGAGCCCAGCGGATTCACCAAAAACCCGGACATCCCCATCGCCAAAAGCCTGGTGGACTACATTTTCCGCTGGTTGCAACTCACCTTCGTGGAGGCGCGTGAGACGGACGTGGTGCCGGAAACGATGCAAACGGAAAAGAAACCCGCCGAACCCAGCACCCGCGTGGACCAACAATTCGAACACTTCATGGACGACGCCCCCGCCTGTGATGTGTGCGGAAGCATCACCGTCCGCAACGGCGCCTGTTACAAATGCTTCAATTGCGGGAATTCCATGGGGTGTTCCTGAGGGGCCCTACTTCTTCCAAAACCCCGGGGAAAAGAGCACCAAGACCGTGAACAGTTCCAGTCGGCCCAGGAGCATGGCGAAGGAGAGCAGGATTTTGCCGACCCCGGCAATGTCGGCGAAATTTGAGGTGGGTCCGACTGCGCCGAAGCCGGGTCCGACATTGCCCATGCAGGCAATGACGGACGAGGCGGCGGTTTGCAGGTCGTCCGTGAACAGCGTCATCATCAGGGTCAGGATGATGAAGAGCATGAAAAAACACACGTAAAAGGCGGAGATGCTGGAGACGATGTTCGCTTGCACGGTTTGTTGTCCCAGGCGAATTTTCAGTACCGCCTGGGGTTGCAAAAAGAGGCGGATTTGTCGTCCGCATTCTTTGAGCACCACCAGGGTGCGCATGATTTTGATGCCCCCGGCGGTGGAACCGGCGCAGCCGCCGCTGAAAAGCAGCAGAAACAGGAGGGTTTTGCTGAAGAGCGGCCACAGGTCGTAATCTTCGGTGGCAAATCCGGTGGTGGTGATGATGCTGATGACCTGAAAAATGGCCGCGAGCAGGGATTCTCCGGTTCCGATCCCCATGTTAAGGATGAGGTCGACGGAGATCAAGAGGGTGGACACGGCGATGATGCCGAGAAAGAGACGGACTTCCGCGGACCGCCAATACGATTTTACATCGCCCCGCAAGGCCCGGTAATGGAGGGCGAAATTGATGCCGGCCAGCAGCATGAAGAAGCTGATGATCATCGAAATCGCGGGTGAATCGAAATGGGCGATACTGGCGTTGTGAGGACTGAAGCCGCCAGTGGCCATGGTGCAGAGGGAGTGATTGATCGCGTCGAAAAAATTCATGCCCGCCAACATCAGGGCACCGGTTTCGAGCAGGGTTAGCAGCACGTATACGCCCCAGAGCAATTTGGCGGTGTTGGCGATCCGGGGGGTCAGCCGGTCTTTGCTGGGGCCGGGCATTTCCGCGCGATAGAGCTGCATGCCGCCGACCCCGAGAAACGGGAGGATGGCCACGCACAAAAGCAGCACCCCCATGCCGCCCATCCATTGGGTCATGCTCCGCCAAAAGATCACCCCGCGCGGGAGGATTTCGATGTCGGTGAGGATGGTGGAACCCGTGGTGGTGAAGCCGCTCATGGTTTCGAAGAGGGCGTCGACGGGGTTGGGAATGGCGCCGGTCATGAGATAGGGCAGGGCGCCCGCGTGCGCGAGGACCAGCCAGCCCAGGGTGACGATGGCAAAGCCGTCTTTTCGGCTGAGTTCCGAGGCCCCGCGGGTGAGCAACAGGGTGAGCAGGGCCGGGAGAAACACCAACACGGCGGAGAGCAACATTCGCACGACCACGGCCCCGTCATCTCCCCAGCCCCATCCGGCAAGACCGCTCAGGGCGATGGCGCCGGACAGAAAGAGCACCAGGTAGGAAATCAAATGAAAAACGCTGCGGGAATTCATGGGCGGGCTTCGGTCATGAAACGATGTCGTCGAGTTTGCGCAAATATTTGGGCAGACCGTAAATCAAAACCCGGTCTCCGATGGAGATGGCGGTTTCGCCGGTGGCCACGCGAAGCAGTTTGTCGCTGAGCACGGTGCTGATAATGCAGCCGCGGGGGAGTTTGATGTTGATCACCTTGCGGTTGGCCCAGGGATGATCCTCCCCGATGGTGACTTCCATGATTTCCCCGGGGATCTTTTGCAACATGCGGTCGCCGCGAACATTGTTTCCGCGGACGAAATGATAAATGGAATTGATGAGACTGCTGTGGGGGCTGACGAGTCGGTCCACCAGCGACAGGGAATTGACGATGGGATGGTAGCTGTGCTTGTCCACCCGGGCGATGGTGAAATGCGCCCCCATTTTTTCGGCCACCAGACAGGACATGATGTTGTTTTCATCGTCGCCGGTCACGGCCGCGAACGCGGTTTGGGCATTGATGCCCAGTTCTTCCATCAATTCTTGGTTGAGGGAACTGCCATTGATGATGAGGGTCCGGTCGAGGGCCTCGGAACAATAATCCGCCCGGTCCGGGTTTTCCTCCACCAGGGTGATGTCCAAGGAGGTTTTGCCCAGCAGCATCGCCAATTGCATGCCCAGTTCTCCGCCGCCGGCAATCACGAGGCGGGAATATCCGGTTTCGCTGGGCTGCATGGCTTGCATGAAGTTTTTCACCGGCTCCGGTTCGCCGATGACGTAGGCGAGGTCGCCCACTTGAAATTGGGTTTCGCCCCGGGGGATTCGGATTTTATCGCCCCGATTGTAGGCCACGAAGCGGATGGTGGAGAGCAATTCGTGTTGGGGATGGTCCTTCAGCGGACACATGATCAGGGGACAGTCGGTGGGCAGGAGAAAGCCCGCGCAAAGGATGCGGCCATCCAAAAGATCCACCGCCTCTTGGGCACCGGGAATGCGGAGGATATTGTAAAGGTCCTTGGCGCATTCCTGCTGTTGATTGACGACCAGATCAATCCCCAGTTGCTTGAGATTGAAGTGTCCCTTGACATTGGTGTAGGCGGGATTGCTGACGCGGGCGATTTTTTTGGGGACCCCGGAAATATGCGCCAAGGCGCAGGCAAGGATATTCACCGATTCCTGGTCGGTGACCGCCACCACCATGTCGCTTTTGGAGATCCCGGCCTGATCCAAAATTCTCGGGTCGGTGGCGTCCCCATGAATGGTGAGCAGATCCAAACCGGCTTCCACCCGCTCCAGCGCCTGGAGGTTTTTGTCGATAAGCGTGACATCCTGGTTGTCGGCGCATAAACGAGAGGCCAACATGTGTCCGGAAGTGCCCGCGCCTAAAATCAAAATTCGCATGGTATGCCCCGTGGGGTTTGTAGGGTGTCTGCTGGCATGGCTTGCGATCGGGGAAAAAGAATGGCGGAGAGGAAGGGATTCGAACCCTCGGTACGCTGTTAGGCGTACACCTGATTAGCAATCAAGCGCTTTAGACCACTCAGCCACCTCTCCGCTAAATTGTGTTCGTGTATATATCCCAAACTCCACCCGGTTTGCAAGTGTGGAGTTCAAGATATTTTCGGGGTTTATCTTTCGTGGGGTAGCAACTCGCCGCCAATGATGGAAGCGCCGCCATCCACATAGATGGTTTGTCCGGTGATTTGCTTGGCGTAGGGGCTCAGCAGGAAGGAGACCGCGCCCGCGACTTCTTGTTGCGCGTTTTTGGGATCCCAGTTGAGCGGGCTGGATTTGGCCCAGGTTTGGCCCAATTCTTCGAATCCGGGAATGTGTTTGGCGGCAATGGTGAACACCGGACCGGCGGAAACCGCGTTCACGCGGATCTTTTCCTTGCCGTGACGGCGGGCGAGGCCGCGCACCACCGCTTCCAAGGCGGCTTTGTTGACGCCCATCCAGTTATAAAACGCGAAGGCGCGTTCGGAGGCGAAGGTCAGGGTGACGATCCCGCCGCCTTCGGTCATTTTCGGCTGCGCGTAGCGGGTGACCGTGGCCAGGGACACGGCGCTGATTTGAAAACCGAGTTTCAGGTCTTCGTAGGCGTCGGTGTGAAATTCCGGTCCAAGACAGGTTTTGGGATTGCTGTAGGCGATGGAATGGACGAGACCGCCCACGGAGCCTTCGATGCCTTCGAAAAGGGCTTGGACTTCTTCGTCCTTGGTGATGTCGCAGAAGCGAATGTCCAAATCGGCACGATCCTCGTCGCTGAGTTTTTTGCTGCGGTCGAAGAAGATCTTTTTCATGCGTTCGCTCTGCACGGTGTAGATCACCTTGCCGCCGAACGCCTGGATTTGTTTGCCGATGGCGAAAGCGATGGAGTCCGCGTCCAGCAGCCCCATCACCACAAAAGTTTTTCCGGATTCAATCATTCAAATGGTCCTCATGTTAGCGTTTCATGTCCCGTCGCGCGGGTGAAAAGCTCCCTATGCACAATTTTCGCGGGTTTTACAAGCCCAACGTGGTTTCGGATGAAAAGGGGAAACGCTTGACTGACTCCGTGGAGGAGTGCGACCCCGTTGGGGTCGGCAATTGTGGTTGGGATCCGATTCCCGGGGCGTTGCCGCCGGGCTGACGAGTGGGACCCCGTTGGGGTCATTCGGGAATGGGTTCCCTGCCGGAATTCGCATCCCAACGGGATGCCACCCGTCAGCCAGGGGGGAAACCCCTGGTCTGCGCGCCTCACCCGAAACCGCATCCCAACGGGATGCTACTCTTTTGCGGCGAATAAAACTTTGGCCGAGAAAACAAAACATAGATGCCATTAGGTTGTGCATGACCCTCATCCCATTTCCAGCGCCAAAAGAGGCCAAAGTTCAGG
>JAFIGC010000150.1 GCA_020831635.1 Verrucomicrobiota bacterium
CTCCCTCCTTCTTTCCCTCTTTACCTCTCTTTCCCTTCTCTACTTCTCTCCCTCTCTCCCCCTCTCCTTCTTTCCCCTCTCCAACCCCCTATATCCCATGCTCAAACACTTTGACCGCGAGGTGGAAAAACTCCACCGCCATTTGATTGCCCAAACCGACCGGATTTGTCACAACGCCCGGATCGTTTTGCTTTTCGATGCCGCCGCCGGCGATTATATCGACGACAAGACCATTGATCGCAGCGAAGTGGAGATCGAAGAGGATTGCCTCAAGATCATCGCCCTGCATCAGCCCGTCGCCGACGATTTGCGTTTCCTCACCACCATCATCAAAACGAACTACAATTTCGAACGCATGGGGGATCTGCTGGAAAACCTGCATGACCTGCATTTGAACACCGAACAAATCGACCAGGACCTTGGGGGAACTCCGGGGGTGTACGCGAAATTCTTGGCCAACGTGGAAGCCTCCGTCCGGCAAGCCTCCATGTCCCTCGCAAAGCGAGATGGTCTCCTTGCCCGTGAAATTTGGAAAAACAACAAACTCATGGATCGCGAGGCCTATGCCATGGTGGATGCCTTCCGCGCCCGTCTTTTGGATGCACCCGCCACGCCAGCGCTGTTGGACGGCCTGTTGAGCATCCGCTATGCCAAACGCATCGCCGACAATGCCGCCAACGTCGCCAAAGAAATGCTGTATCTCCAGTCCGGCGAAATCGTCCGCCACCGCAGCAAAGAAATCCTCGGATAAAGGGACGAAAAGCGGCAAAATTCCCTGCCCGCGAATGTTTGCCTTTTGTGAGGGAAAGAGGTATGGATTCTCTATGAAACAGAATCTTTGCACCCTCCTTTTGAGTTGTTGGTCGTGATGCGGCGAAATTTCCGTTTGCACTGGACGGCATTCGTTGTCGCGTTTTGGGTCTTTTTGCCCGTGGGCCGGGTTTCCGCCCAGTTGTTTGGCGATTGGGAAATCGATTGGGACACCGTGAATCGGGAATCCCGTGCCGTGGCGGAACAGGTGCTGGAAAAGTTTGAAATTCCCCTGGAACTCCCTCCGGTGGAAAAATTGAGTGCGGCCATGCATTTTCTGGAACGGGCCATTCACGAAGGCAGCGTCGAGGATCTGGCCCGTTTGGCCCCCTATGCGCGGCTGACCTTGGCCGAACTGCGAAGATACCCGCGCTTGGGGCCTTATGTCGATTGGATGGTTCAGCGCATGGATTATTTTGATATCGCGGAAGACTTTCTTCGTCCCGAGCCCCCGCCTCCGCCGCCTCCACCTCAACCCACGCCCGTTCCCCGACCCGCCCACATGCCGCGCCGGCCACCGCCGCCTCCGCAGCCCACGCCGCGGCCACCGCCCCCGCGCCCTCGCGTCGAGGATAGCCAAACCTGGTCGAACAAAATCAAAAACACACCCCAGCCCGAAAGGGCCGCCGCTTTGGTGCCCCGGCTCAAACCCATTTTCATCGCCGAAGGATTGCCGGGCGAACTCGTTTGGCTGGCCGAAGTGGAATCCTCATTCAACCCCGCCGCCCGCAGCCCGGTGGGGGCCGTGGGCCTTTACCAATTCATGCCCCGCACCGCCGAACATTTGGGTTTGAAGCTCAAACCCCAGGACGAGCGGCTGCATCCGGAAAAAAACGCCCGCGCCGCCGCCCAATATTTGCGCTATCTCTATGGACGTTTTGACGACTGGCCTTTGGCTTTTGCCGCCTACAACGGCGGGGAAGGGCGGGTCGCGGGTCTCCTGCGCCGCCATGGCAACAGTTTCGAGTCCATTTCCCCCCATTTGCCCGCCGAAACCCGCATGTACGTCCCCAAGGTCATGTCCACCATTTCCTTGCGGGAAAATATGGACGCGAGCACCCTTTCTCCCCCACGTGAACGCTAACCGGATACGAAACCATGAAAAAAATTGTTATTCCCCACACCGGCCTCGAAGTTTCAGAACTCATCTACGGCTGCATGCGCATTCGTGGACGCTGGAGCGACGACCCCCTCACCGAGGAGGAAATCACCAACGGACTCATCTCCGTACGCGCGGCCTTGGACTGCGGCATCAATTTTTTCGATCATGCCGATATTTATGGTCGTGGACGATGCGAGGAACTCTTCGGTCACCTCTGGAAGCGCGAAAACGTCAAACGGGACGCGCTGATCCTCCAGTCCAAATGCGGGATTCGCCCCGGCGTGGGCTATGATTTCCGTCCCGATTACATTCAAAAGTCCGTGGAAGGGAGCCTGAAACGGCTGCAAACCGATTATCTCGACATCCTTTTGCTGCATCGGCCCGATATTCTCATGGAGCCCGACGCCATTGCGGAAACTTTCGAGACCCTATACGCCCAGGGGAAAGTGCGCTATTTCGGGGTGAGCAATTTCACGCCCGCCCTGCAACGCATGTTGCAGAGTCGCGTGTCCATGCCCCTGATCACCAATCAAATCCGCTTCGGCCTCGGCTTTACGCATCCCGTCGAGTCCTGGTTGGTTGCCGGCGGGGGACAAGAGGGCATCCGCACCCGGGGCGAAGGCATCCTCGAACATTGCATGGAAGTCGGCGTCAGTGTGCAGGCCTACTCGCCGGTGGTGGGCGGCGGCATCATGGAACCCATCCAAGAGACCGACAGCGAACGGCTGCGGAACCTCAAAGAAGTTTTGCAGACCATGGCCAAAGAAAAAGGCGTCGGCACGGACGTGCTGGCCCTCGCGTGGGTCGCTCGTCACCCGGCCGGCATCCAGCCGATTATCGGTACCACCCGCCCCGAGCGCATCCAATCGGCGGCGGCGTTCGGAAACGTCAAACTCACCCACGAAGAGTGGTACAAACTCTTCATCGCCGCCCGAGGCCAGAATCTGCCGTAACCTCCTCCATCTCACGGAGTCAGGAACAAATCCTCCCACGAAACATTTCTCAGGAGGGCCAATCAAATTTTATGGCAATTCTATAAAGAAAAACCCGACCAAACTTCATCCGCCCGTTCGGGTCTTGGCACCCACATGACGCACTCGGGATCGTCGAGGTATTGTTGCCAGATGGGGATGTCTCGCCGTAGGCCAAGCGCATCGTAATTGGCGGGGCGTTTGTGTTCCAGGGGGCGTTCCACTGGGTAGAGGGGGTTGGGCTGCCAGGCGAGCCGTCCGTCGGACGTGAAGGTCGGAAACCAGGCGAGGCCGCCGTGGGCGCGCACGCCGGTGTAGTCGAACCCGAAGTCGCGCACGCACCAGGCGCCGAAGGTGAGAGGCTGCGCGGGATCGGCGCTGATGGTGGCGTGGGCCCAGTCGGGCGGAACGACCACCTGTTCGCCGGGGCCGGCTTCGACCGCGAAACAGCGTCCGGGATCGTCCCCGGCGCTTTCCTGCATGAGAATAATCGCGCGTCCGCTCCAGATCTCGTAGAGTTCCGGGGTGGAGCGTCCGCAACTGGCGCTGACGGCGTGGATGTGCCCTTGGGAGCGGACGGGTTCGCGCCCGAGTTTTCCGGCCGCGTAGGTGACTGCGCCGAAAAGCAGGTTGCGCTGCAGCAGATCCGCGCGCCGGTCATCGGTGCCGACATCCATGGCGATGGCGTAAACGGGGTCGGGTCCGTCGCAGTCGGGATCGAGCAGACTGGGGCGGATGGCGTCCAGGCGGCGCAATTCGCAGGCGGGTCCGAAGACCCCGGGTCCGTAGCGGAAGCCCATGGGGTCGCGGACAGGGAGGATGTCGAAGCCGGGGCTCATGCCTTGCACCTCACGAAGGCCTTCACGGTGGCGCATTCCTCGCCGGGAGCCGCAGGACGGATGGTGTAGGCACCCACGGCGGCGGGGATGACAAAGGTTTCGGCGTAATGCACCGTGAAGGGGTCGAAGGCCCCCGCCGGACTTTCCACCACCGCCTCGGTGCCTTGCACGAGGTTGAGCACCTGCACGCTGCCTTCGGCTTCGCCGCCGGTGTGATGCGTCACGGGGGCGGTGAACCAGTGGCGGCGGGTTTCGATGAACTCCGCCGGATGCAGCCCGGTTTTTTCCTCCCGCCATCCGTCGCCGCTTTCCAGCGGGGTGATTTTGTTCACGAGATGCGCGCGGGCGTAGCTTTCGTCCCGATGCCATTGCACCACCTGTTTGCCGCGCGCCAAGTTGACCGGACGCGGCTTGCCGTCCAGGCCCATGCGGTTCCAGTCCCAGAGCTTGAAGGTGAAAATGTATGGGGTGGCGCTGATTTCCAGAACCATGGAATTTTTGCCGGAGCAATGCAGGGTCCCGGCGGGGATGAGGAAGTGATCGTGTTTGCGGGCCGGGAATGTGGCGGAAAACCGTTCCGCGTCGAAGGATTTTTCGCCGCGTTGGGCGGCCTCGAGATCGGCGAACATCGCTTCGGGGTCGGTGCCGTCCTTACAGCCCAAGTACACGACCGCGCCGGGTTCGGCGTCGAGGATGTAGTAGCTTTCGTCCTGGGTGTAGGGCAGGCCGAAATGCTCGCGGGCGAATTCGGTGAGCGGGTGGACCTGGAAGGAGAGGTTGCCGCCGTCCATGGTATCGAGAAAGTCGAAACGAATGGGAAATTCCGGACCGAACCGTCCGTAGACGGGTTCCCCCAGAAGGGCGCGGGGATGACGAAAGACGAGGTTGTAGGCGGGAATTTCGGCGGTGACGCCGCCGCGAAAACGCAGCAGCAGGGAATTCTCCTCGGGCACGCCGTCGAAGCTCCAGGCATAGTTCGGCGGACCGTCGGGAAGCTGACACACCTCGCGCATCCACTGGCCGCCCCAAGGACCGGGATCAAAGAAAGGCAGGAGTCGGAAGGGACGGCGGGAGAGGGCGTCCAGCGCGGCCAGGTGGGCGGCTCCGGTGATGAGTTTGGGCGCGGCGGGGTCGGTGCTGTCCAGCAAATAGTCCCAGCGGGCCATGGTGGCGACCTTGTGACGG
Source organism: Verrucomicrobiota bacterium (assembly GCA_020831635.1). Classification (GTDB taxonomy): domain Bacteria; phylum Verrucomicrobiota; class Kiritimatiellia; order SS1-B-03-39; family UBA6053; genus PXAS01. Next base: position 4,908 of record JAFIGC010000150.1, read on the forward strand.
TCGGCGACCCGCCAGTCGATGAAGAAACTGCGTTTGTATTGCAGGGAGGCTTTGAGACCGCGGTTGCGGGTGCCCAGATTGTCGGCTTCGCCGCGCCGCTGCCGCAATTGACCTTCCCAACGAGGCATGTCGGCGTAAATGAGGATGTCCGCATCGGGCGCCAGCACGGACGCGCCCGGTCCCACGATGAGGGTGAGGTCCGGATCATCGGAGAGGTCGGTGAGGCGGGCGGAGTCGAAAAAATCGGACAGGCTGAGCGTCTGGTTGAGGAACCCGAAAATGGGATCGTCCCCGCCGAGGAAGGGCGCGACCATGGCGTCGATTTCCGCTTCGGGTTTGAAGGTGGTTTTGCTGTCCACGGTGCGGGCGGGTTTCAGAGCCTTGACGAGGGTTTCGCGGATGGCATCGTCATCCACCCCCGGATAACACTCCACCGCGATCCGCCGCGCCGAGGCGGCGCGGGATTTGAGTGCGGCGGCTATGTCGTCCCCGCCGGATTGCCACGGGGCGGCGCCGGGTTCCGGGACGTCGGTGGCGGGGCGGGTGTCGTAGTTGGGGGCGGCGAGGCCGAGGCGGGGGAGGTAATTCATGAAGGAGAGGTCAGAGGTTAGAGGTTAGAGGGAAGAGGTCAGAGGGTAGAGGGAAGGGTCAGGACAAATCAGGACAACTCGGGACGCCTCGGGACGGCTTTGGACTGACCTCTGCCCTCTGACCTCTCTCTCATGACCGGTCGGCCGTTTTGCTCGACGACGGTCATTCGGAAATTTTGGTCGGCGATGGCACCGTAATCGTGTCCGGCGTTGCTGGGGTAGATGCCCAGGTAGACGAGCGGGGTGTCGCCGGTGTTGAGGGTGCGGTGGGCGGTGTGACCAGGCACGTAGACGACGCTGTTGGCGCGGAGGGGGACCATGCGGCTTTCTCCGCTGTGCTCGTCTTCGAGCAGCATGGCCCCTTCGCCTTTCAGGCCGACGTAGACTTCGGCGGCGGGGCGGTGGCTGTGATAATGGCCTTTGGTGAGAAAATATTCGTCGCCGATTTTGCCGGGATGGAGAATGCCCAGTCCGTAGTGGAGTTGTCCGTCGCCGTTGGCGGGTTCGACCGCGGTCACTTCGTAGAGGACGGGATCATCGGCCTCCAGCGCGGCCTCGTAAGCTTCCGTGTCGGCGAAGCAGCCACGCAGGTCGGAGAGACGGCGTTGCACGAAGGGGCGTTCGTCGATGCGGGCGGAGTCGAGGCCGAAGGCCACGAATAGATCTTCAGGGGATATGGAGTTTAGCATGGATTCGTTTGAGTTGAGTTTGGGGTTTCAGTTTTTTTAAACCACTGATTCACACTGATTCACACTGATAATTGCATTGGAACAGAGGTGTTTATTTGGAGCATGCATGCTGAAGAAAGGAAGCTGCTGAGACTCTGCACGATCAGTGTTCATCAGTGTTTATCAGTGGTTGAATTTTCTTTGTCTTCTTTGCCTAGAAGTCGACGGGCATTGATGGCGGCGCCGTCGAGAGGGCTGCCCTCGGGTTCGACGATGCGGGCTTGGGGAATTTGCTTGCGGATGGCGGCTTCGATGAGGGGTTGATAAGGAGGGCCGGAGCGGGCGCAGCCGCCGAGTAGGACCACCTCCGCGCCCTTGGGAAAGGAGAGGGCTTGAAAGGTGCCTTTGACGATTTCCGCGAGGGCGGTGGCGCCATCGCGCAAAACTTTTTTGGCGGCGGCGTCCCCGGCGTTCGCGCAACGCCCCACCACGGGGGCGAAAGCGGCGATTTCATCGGCGGTCCAGGGGCTGACATGCAGACGGGCGAGCATTTCCTCCGGTTCGGACAGACCCAGAAAGGCGAGGGCGGCGGGCAGCAGGCGGGTGGGGCGGGCCCGTCCGTCGGCGGCGCGGACCGCCGCGTGGAAGGCCGCCAGGGCGAGGCCCATGGCGCTGCCGCGGTCGTCCAATATCCAAGCCCAGCCGCCGCACATGAAAGTGGCCCCGCTTTCGTCCCGTCCGAGACAATTGGCGCCGGTACCGGAAATGAGGGCGATGCCCGGACGTCCTCCCAGACCGCCGGCCAGAGCGTTGTGGAGATCGTTTTCCACCACGATTTCCCCGGCGGGTGCCAGACCCGCGCGTTCCGCCGCCGCGCGAAGACGGCTTTTGTCCAGTGAGGATTTGATGCCCGCGCAGCCGAGAAAGGCCGCGGACGGACGGCACGTGTTTTGCCCCGCATCGGCGAGGGCTTTCTCACTGGCGGCCTTCAGGTTGGCGACGGCCTGATCCAGGCCCACATTGTGGTAATTTCCGGACCCGGCTTCACCCCGGCCCAGAATCTTTCCGGTTTCGTTCACCAGCACGGCGCGGCTGTGGGTGCCGCCGGCATCGATTCCCAGTGCATGTTTCATGGTCCTCTTCTTGACAAAGCGAATTTGAATGCGCAAGAAAGATAACATAACCTAACATAAAACGAAAAACATAACATGAAAACACGCTCACCCGCCGCCCGTCATCAACGTATCCTGCTTTGGCTTCAGGAGGAGGAGGAATTGCGGGTGCGGGATCTTGCCGATCGGCTGGGGATCACGTCCATGACGGTATGGCGGGATGTGAAGTTGTTGGAGGAGCAGGGGCTGCTGCGGAAAGAACATGGCGTGATCCGCCGTCCGGCGGCGGCGTTGCGGGAATTGGATTTTGAGAGCAAGGACCAGACCGGGCTGACGGCCAAGCGAAAGATCGCGGAACTGGCCCTGCGTGCCTTTGTGCGGGAAGGGGACGTGATCGCCATGGAGGGCGGAACCACGGTGGCGGCACTGGCGGAGCTGTTGCCCAAACAACGGGTTTCGGTGATCACCAACAGCCTGCCCATCGGCTTGCGGCTGCGTCAGTCGCACCCGGAAATTCCGGTGCGCATGATCGGGGGTTGGATCAGTCCGGTGTCCGGCAATTGCACCGGACCGGACGCGCTGCGGGAGATCCGGCGTCATTCGGCCACGGTCTGTTTTCTCAGCGCCACCGGTTGGGACGCGGCGAAGGGACCCACCGATCCGAACCCCTTGGAGATCGAAGTGAAACGCGCCCTCGCGGCCATGGCCGACCGGGTGGTGTTGCTGATGGACAGCCGGAAATTTTCCGTGGAGGCGGCCTCGCTGATGATCCATCCCCGGCGTTTGCATGCCTTGGTGTCCGAGGCTCCGGTCCCGGAGGCGGTGGGCGGGATGCTGGAGGGATGCGGGGTGGAGGTGATCACAGAGTGAAGGGGGGGGCGTGAGGAGATCGGACAACTCCGGACAAATCTGGACAATTCCAGACGGAGGAAGATCCGGCGACTCAGTCCTTCAACGTAACGTGTTAACATATTTCCCCTCATACAAGGATTCCTCCCCCGTGTAGTATGGGAAACATGAAGTTTTGCATATTGTTTTTCCTTTTGCCCGGCCTTCTTTCAACAGGGATGCTTTTTGGAGATGAATTGCCGCCGGGGACGGTGACCCTGCATGTATCTCCCTCCGGAGATGACAGCTCGGGGGACGGTTCGCCCGAATCCCCGTTTGCCGGTTTGGGCGGAGCCCTGGCCGAAGCGAATCTTCATTTGGCGGCGGGAACGCCGGTGCGGTTGTTGTTTGCGCCCGGCGTATACCGAGAGGGCGGGGTGGACTGGCTGGGAAATACATATGGAGCCACACTGCGGGAGACCCCGCTGATTTTGGAAGGCATGGAGATGGACGCGGTGGTGTTCAGCGGGGCGATTTCCTGGTCGGGGGGATGGACGGAAATTGAGCCGGGGCATTGGACTCGCCCCTGGCCGTATGCCTGGGGCTACGGGCCGGATCCCTGGGTGGATTTCGGGTATTCGCTCCCCATGGAGATGCGGCGGCGCGAAATGCTGGTGATCGACGGCAAGCGGATTTTGCCGGTGTTTTCGTTGGCGAATCTGACGGAGAACCGCTTTTATGTGGATGAGGACGGCGGGCTGATCCATTACCGGGGTTCGAACCCGAATCTGCGCGAGGTGGAGGTGCCGGTGGAGCCGTATCTGCTCAACATGCGGGGAAAAAGCAATCTCACCATGCGGCGGATTTCCGTGCGGCATTACAGCAACTTTATCGACCAGAATTCGGCCGTGCGTTTGTGGGGGATTGGTGTGGATGGCGGCCCGGGTTCCGAGAATATTCTGGTGGAGGATTGTCGATTTGATGACAGCAGCGCCCAGGGTCTGAGCGTGGGACTCTATGATGGCGGCGCCGTCCGCCGGGTGCGTCTGCGTGGCAACGGCTACCTGAACGCCTCCCTGCCGAGCAATCACAATTTGGTGGTGGAGGACATCGAAACCACGGACGCGAACTGGCGGGGATATCCGCACGGGGAACTCAGTTGGTCGGCGGGGGGCATGAAAGTGACCCGAGCACATGGGCTGACCTTCCGTCGGCTGGTGGCCGCCAACAACCTGACCAACGGCCTGTGGTTTGATGTGTTTTGCGGTGCCAACTCGGTGGAGGAACTGCACGCCTTCGGCCAGAAAAATTACGGCCTCTATTTCGAGCTGTCGGAGGGTCCGCTGGTCCTGAACGGCGGATTTTTCGGCAACAACGACACCGCCATGACTCTGGCCGAGACCGGGCATATGGAGGTGCGGAACGTCGAGGCGGTGTCCAACCGGGTGGGGGTGATCCTGCGCGAAAACGGACGGGGCATTCCTTTGGAGGGTTTGCAGTTCACCGACAATGCCTTCAGCAGTCACCGGCAGGGAGATTTGTTTGTCTCCCGCGGCAACAGTGTGTCGGATGAGGATATGGAGGTCCTTGCCCCGGGATTTACGATTGAGCGCAACCAGTATGCCCATGCGTATCCGAATCCGTCCTTTCGAATTCCGGGGTTGACGAGTCTGGCGGGGTGGCAGAGTTTTCTGCAGCAGTATCCCGCCATCACCGGAAAGGATCTGGATGCCGTTCCGGCCAACTTGGACATCACCGGGAAGGTCAACGGTCCGCTGGTCTGGGAAATCTGGGAGGGCCTGCCGGACGCCACGCTGGATGCGTTGCGGAATGCCCCCGCGTTTCAGAATCACGAGCCCGATCATGTGGAACGCCGCTGGCTGACGGAGGATGTGTGGGGCCGGGAAGGCGATTATGGTCAGCGGGGAAGCGCCCTGCTGCGCACTCCGGTCTCCGGCACATACCTGTTTCGGCTCAGCGCGGATGCCGAGGCCGAACTCTGGCTGGGGCTGGACGGGCCCGATTCCTTTCTGCAACAGGTCCTCACGGTTTCCAGTCCCCTTGGACATCGCGCGGAGGCCGGGCCGATGTATTCCGTGAACCTGACCGCGGGACAGGTGGTGCCCTTGCAGATCCTGCACGCGGGGCGGGGCGGCAGCGCCGGGAACGGACATGTGAGCTTGCTTTGGTCGCGTCCGGACCTTGCGGAATTTCGTCCCGTATCTTCGGTGCACCTGTTGCAACCCCGCATTCGGGTGGCGGCGCTGGTGGGTAGTACCGTGGCGGGCGACTCCGTTCCGGCGGTGCTGCGCATCCATCGTGACCGACCGCTGCCCCATCCGTTGGATGTGGCCTACACCCTTTCGGGGGCGGAAGGCGCGGTGCTGGGTGCCGACATGCCGGCGCGCATTCCCGCCGGGGAGGGCTATGTGGACATCCCGGTCTCCGTTCCCGAAGGTGCGATCAGCGGTCACCAAACCCTGACCCTGCATCTGCTGGATCACGATTTGGCCAAGGTCGATCCCTCGGAAGGGCTCGCCTCGGTGCATCTGCTGGATCCCGATTTCTCCCACATGCCCCTGCTGCATGAGGATTTCAATGAACTTTCCCCCGGCACGGCCATTCATGCGGGAAACACCGCGTTCACCTTTGCGCGGGTCGACAACGGGGTGAGCCTCACTGCCACCGTCGATTCCGGCGATGGATTTGAAGCGGGAACGGAGAATGTGTATGCCCGCTTCGTGGACAATCACAGCGGCGATCTGCTGCAACTGGTCTACGATCATGGCGAAGGGTTTGATGAAGTGGCCACGCTGGCCTTGGATCTGATTGATTATTCCACCACAAGCTCGGGCAATTATTTTGTCATGCGGCTGTCCACCGCCGCCAATCCCCATGAATCCCATAACGTCACGCTCGCCCTGCGCCGGGAAAACGGCGCGCGGTGGATGACCACCACCGGCACGCAGGCCCAGCAGTTCGCGCTCCCGGGGGAAACACCTCTGCGGGTGCGGCTGGTGGCCAACAATAGCGGTGAAACCCTGCATCAATATCACGACGGACAAAGCCTCGCGCCCGGAAAAATCGATGTCTGGGTGAACGGGGAACTATTGGGCGACAATCTGAATTTCACGGTTTTCCTGGGGGCCATGGGGCACACACGGCTTCCCTTCCGTTCGCTGGCGTTTCAGACCTTTGGCACGACGGTGGGGGTGGACGTGGCCGTGGACAACGTCCGTCTCTACGCAGGCGCGGTTGTGGAGGAGGGCGTGAATTTGTTCCCGGAGCTGAATCTGACCCAGACCGCGCCCGGAACCCTGCGCGCGACCTGGGCGGGTTATCCCGAGGCGGAAACCTACACGCTGCTTTTTCGCCGAGCCGGTACATCATTTTGGACCACGGCCACGACCGCGTTGCCCGGTACGGCTTGGGAATTCAGTCTGCCCGGTCTTGCCCCCGGCGAGAACTATGAAGTCATGCTGCGCGTGTATGCGGGCGGGGTTTTGCAGGATGAACTGCAGGCGGTGGCCCCCCTGGATGCCGAGTCGCCCCCTTTTGATCAGGAACCCGCTTATCCCCACCGCGTGGTGATCGAAACGGAACACTTTCACGCTCAATCCGACAACGGCAGCGGAATCGACTGGACCCCCGTGACCTCTCCCTCCGGCTTCAGCGGCAGTGCCGCCATGAAAGGCGGACCCAATGACCCCGACAATTTTCTGGTCTGGAACCAGAATGTGCCCACCACCGCCCCCGTGCTCAGCTATCGGGTGAATTTTCATCAGAGCGGCGTCCATTACGTGCTGGTACGAGCCCGCGCCCCCGCCGCGAACCGCGTCAACGCCGATTCCTTTCACGTGGGCATCAACCAGACCCTGCCCGAAAGTGGCGCCAACATCGACTACACGGCGGGCGACAACCACCAACCGATTCCAAACACGGGGTGGAATTGGGCCGGGGTGCGGAACACCGCAGGTCAGGCGCGGGCAAGCATCCACGTGCCGGAAACCGGTGTGCACACCATCCACATCTGGCCCCGTGAGGACGGCATCATGGTGGATCAGTTGTTGCTCACCCGGGACGTGAATGATTTGCCTTCCGACGCCTTGACGCAAACTGCGGGTGGTCCGGTGCAGGAAGGACTGGCCGCCTGGCGGCAGGCGACCTTCGGCACCTATCTCAGCTACGGGGATGCGGCGGACGAGGCCGATCCCGACGGGGACGGGGTGTCCAACTTTCTGGAATACGCCTTCGGCAGCAATCCCCTCGACGCCGCCAGCCGTCCCCGAACGCAGGCGCGTATGAATGAGTCACAAACGCACCTGATTTTGGATTTCCATCGACCCCTTACGCCCAACGGTTTACGGTATCTGCTGCAAGTGAACGAGGATCTGCGCCTCGAGTGGACGGACCACGACGGTGACGGAGTTGGTTTGTACGTGGAAGAGAACGAAGGAAAGGAAAACGTCACCGTGACCGTCCCGATTGAAACGGGAGCGGCCTTCCGTTTTTACCGGATATCGGTGGAATAGGTCATCAGTGACGAGGACGGATACGTGCGCTCCTCGCATAACGGCGGCTTCGGTATCACTCCGGGGGGGGGGGGGGTTATGACGTTTTTTCGTATGTTTGAGTTGTTAAAAATCGTAATGGTTATTCAATCCCACCGGG
>JAFIGC010000151.1 GCA_020831635.1 Verrucomicrobiota bacterium
AAGCGGTAGCTTCGTTGCACTCGCTACACGCACTCCAAAGACGCTTCGCGTCCCCAACCCGCTCCGTTCCCCTACTATAGACAGGGTGGATGAAATAGATGGTCGGGGAGACAGGATTCGAACCTGCGACATCCGGCTCCCAAAGCCGGCGCTCTACCAGACTGAGCCACTCCCCGAACTGGGAGATCGGTATACACGCTGTCGCGTGAAATGCAAGCGCCGTTTGTTTTGCCACGGCCTCATGTATTTTAGGGGGATTCCGACCCGAATTCGCCCCCTTCGCCCCTGCCGATGCGGCGATCGGCGCTCCCGTCCACCCCGAATCCCCCCAAAACACACTCCACCGAATCACTCCACATCATCCCCCACCACGGTCATCCTTGTGATCGGCAGCTTCTCTTCCTTTTTCTCGCCGGGCGGATGAATCAGATGATCCAAGTGCTCCCGCAGGGCCAGGAACGGCGGATCCCGGAACTGATCGGGAGATCGGGGACGCGGCACCGGATTCTCGATATATTCCTGAATATGTCCGGGGTGGGCGCCAAGCACGAGGATGCGGTCGGCCAAGTAAGCGGCTTCGTCCAGATCATGGGTGATAAACACGATGGTCACGTCCACCTGTTTCCAGATTTGCATGAGATAGGACTGCATTTGCGCCCGGGTCTGGGCGTCCAAGGCCCCGAAGGGTTCGTCCATCAACAATATCCGCGGACCATTCGCCAAGGCCCGGGCAATGGCGACGCGCTGCTTCATCCCCCCGGAAAGCTGATGCGGGTAGGCGTCTTCAAATTTGGACAAGCCCACCAGGGCAATCCATTCCCGGGCCTCGCTTTCGGCCAAATGTGCGGGCTTGCCCGTGACTTTGAGCCCAAACATCACGTTCTTTTTCACCGTCAGCCACGGAAACAGCGTATATCCCTGAAAGACCATGCCCCGATCCGGCCCCGGACCGCGCACCGGGGTGCCGTCCAGGCGCACTTCTCCATGCGTGGGAAAATCCAGCCCCGCCAAAATGCGCACCAAGGTGGATTTTCCGCAGCCGGATTGACCCAAGACGCACACGAATTCGCGACGATGCACCTGAAAGGAGATCTTGTCCAACGCGAGGTGACCCTCTCCATGCCCGCCGGGGAAAATTTTGGTCAGCTTATCCACATCCAACACCACCGGACGCCGGTGCAATTTGGCAAATCGTTCCGCCACGGCGGGATCTTGTCGGAGATAATCCAAATTCATGGCCGTCTCGTTCATGCCGGGACCTCCACGGGCCGTTTCGTCCGTGAAAAAGGACGCGCCAAAATCGAACGGCGTCCATTGCTTTTCCAGGGAAAGAACACCAGACTCAAGTCCTCGAATATCCGGTCGGTGAAAAAACCGATGATGCCAATCATGAGAATGGCCGCGAACACGTTGTCATAGATTCGATAGCGGGCCTGCTGATAGATAAAATACGTGATCCCCGAACTGGCGCCAATGTATTCGGCCACGATCAGATAGGTCCAGGCCCATCCCAGCAAAATCCGCAGGTCATTGTACAAATCGGCGGCCACCCCCGGAAACACCACCTGAAAGAGCTGATGCCGCCGCTTGGCGCCCAGGGTTTGCGCGGCCTCCAAAAGGGCTGGATCCATTTTGCGGGTGGTATTGGCAATCACCAACACCATCTGAAAAAACGTGCCGATGAAAATAATCGCGATTTTCGGGGCGTCGTGAATGCCAAAGACCGCCACCGCCAGGGCACCGAATGCCGGGGCGGGCATATAGCGGATGAAATCCACCACCGGTTCCGTCATCCGCGAACATCCCGCGTACACGCCGCACAGGAGTCCCAAGGGCACCCCGAACACGCAACTCCACAAAAAGCCCCAAAAAATGATGCGAATGCTGTGCCAAAGACTTTGATGCAGCCAGGGTTCTCCCGCCCGCCGCGGCGGGGTGGTGAAACTCCGCACCATGGCCACCGCCACCCGGTGGGGCGCGGGCAGAAAGATGGGATTGGACGGACGTCCCACCGCCGGCTCGCCTCCCGCCACGATGACCCGGGCATTTTCGCGGGCCAACGCTTCTTTCTCAATCAATTGGCCCGCTTCCAAGAACGTCACCCCGCCCGGATCGGTGATCCGCACCATCGGATGCCAAAAAAACGGCAGATAACTCACCGCGCACCAGACGACCAAGGGAAACAAAAAAGAACCCCAGGTCATCAAAATTCGCGCCCGCGGTGAAGCGGGCGCGAAGGGGGTGAAGGGCGGACGGGCGGACATGGGGGTGACTTACAGACCCAAGGTAATGCTCGGATCGATATACGAAGCAATCGGCTGCGGGGTTTCGTACACTTCATTTTCCACGTTGAAGGCGTCGGCGATCTTGCTGGAACCATAAATCGAATCCAGACCGTCCCCTTCCGCGAACGCGGCCTTGGCTTCATCCAAGGTGAGAATCCGGGTGCCTTCCACGAACTCGGCATACGCTTCGGGGGCGAGATCCACGCGGGCGGACATGATGGCGATGGCGTCATCCCGGGTTTCTTCATCGAGGATGTAGTCCACGATTCGGTACCAAACTTGCGCCACTTTGATCCAATCCTCGCGGCGGTCCGAAAGGCTGGCCGGACTGACCGCCAACACGTCGTAAATCAATCCCGGCGCATCCGCGCTGGTGAACAATGCCGTGGAGCCCGGAACCGCCGCCAGCGCCTGACTGGAATTCGGCTGCCAAGCCACCACCGCATCCACGTCGCCCGAAGCAAACGCCTGCGGGGTTTCATGGGTGGGAATGTTGACCAAGGTGACGTCGGATTCCGAAAGCCCGTTGGCTTCCAAGGCTTTGAGCAGCAACAAATGCCCCACGAAACCGACTTCCACGCCGATGCGCATTCCTGTCAGCTCCGCAACAGAAGTGATGCCGGGACGGGCCACGAGCATGTCATTGCCGTCACTGAAATCGTTGATGATAATGGCCCGGCTTGGTGCGCCCGTGGCGCCGGTGACCAAGGCGTCGCCATTGGTCATGGCCACCGCATCCACCTGCCCGGCGGCAAAGGCGTCCATCGAGGCCACGTATTCGAACCACTCGAAGGTCACGTCAACCCCCGCCTCTTCGAACCAACCCTTTTCAATCCCCACCTGCCAAGCCACCCAACCCGGCCAGTCACTGTAGGCGATTTTCAACGGTTCCGATCCTTGTTTGGCACAACCGGTGAACAAGATCAACGCGCAGGCCACGGCCAACGCCATCCGGGAAACCGAATGCTGAATTTTCGAGAATTTTTTCATGGAACTTTCCTGGGGTTAGAATGAAACGACAATCGTTGCATTGCGTCCCCTTAAGCACCCCATGTGCCACCCCAAGAAATCCAACCGAAAGATGAATTGTAACCTATTGATTGGAAACACATTAAGAATATAAAGAAAAACAACGATTTTGAAGCCCTTCCATTTCGGATCACAATTTATGTAAATATTAACAAAATTAACTACAATATTGTACGATTACACGGACGCAAAGTATGACGTTTTTACATTTTCGTATGAGGAAAAATTAAGCCTCAGGACCGCGACCGAATCATGTCCAAATAGAGCGCCTCCACCTTGGCGCGGGCCCAGGGAGTGCGGCGAAGGAACTTCAGGCTGGAGCTGATGGAGGGATCGTTCTGAAAACAGCGGATATCAATCCGCGCGCCCAATCCGGTCCATTCGTAATGGGCCACCAGCCGTTCCAGCATCATTTTCAGGGTGATGCCGTGCAAAGGATCGTTTGAAGGTTGATTCATGCCAACCCCATAACACAGCCCCCAACGCTGTAAAGGTCAATCAGCGGAGGGAATTGTGACATCCCTTTGTTGACCGGTGAAATTTGCGCACGGTGAAATCCGAATTTTTTCATCGAAACCACCGTGGAATTATGAAATCATTTCCACCACACATTAGAATTCGGAGACTCTATTATGCCAAATGACCCCCACCCCATTTCCTCGCACGCTTCCACGCGGAGGAATTTCCTCAAACAAAGTGGTTGCATCGCCGCCCTCGGCGCCACCGGGGGAATCGGGCCCGGCCTGGTTCGGGCACAAGAGCCGCCATCAGTCTCCAATGCAGGACAGGCCAAAAACATTATTTTCATGGTGAGCGACGGCATGAGCAATGGCACGCTGTCCATGACCGACCAGTTTGTGCGGCTTCGCGACAGACGTCCTTCCCACTGGATCAATCTCTACAGCCGCCCCGGGGTGGTCCGGGGACTGATGGACATGGCCTCCGCCTCGAACCTGGTCACCGACTCCGCAGCCGCCGCCTCCTCCTGGGGTTGCGGTCAACGGGTGGACAACGGCCGCGTCAATGTGAATCATGGCGGCGAGTGGTTGGACCCCATCCTGGTGATCGCCCACCGAAACGGATTGCGCACCGGATTGGTGACCACCGCAACCGTCACCCACGCCACCCCCGCCGGTTTTGCCGCCAACGGACGAAGCCGTCAGGCGGAGCAGGATTTCGCGGTCCAATACCTGGAGCGGAACATCGACGTGATTCTCGGCGGAGGCCAGCTCCTGTTTTCCGGGGAACACCGCGAGGATGGGCGCGATCTGACCGGCGATTTCCGTGAAAAGGGCTACGCGACCCCGACCACACGGGAGGACTTGTTGGCTGCGCTCCCAAAAAACGGGAATGACCAGGAGAATGCGACGGAAAAACTTTTGGGCCTTTTCTCTCCAAGTCACCTCCCCTATGAAATCGACCGCCTGAATGACCCGGAGAGCCAGGCCGGGGTGCCCTCGCTTGCGGAAATGACCGATGTCGCCCTGCGCGCCCTGTCGAAGGATGATCGGGGATTTCTGGTGCAAATTGAAGGCGCCCGGGTGGACCATGCCGCCCACGCCAACGACCTCAGCGGACTGATTTACGACCAAATCGCGTTTGACGAGGCCATTGCCGTGGCCTTGGACTTTGTCGAAACCCATCCGGATACGCTGCTCATCGTCACCACCGACCATGGCAACGCCAACCCCGGGCTGAACCAGGGAAGCCACGAGGGGGCCCGCACGCTCGGACGCCTGCGGGAATTCAAAGGCTCCCTCTCCAGCCTGAGCCTCCGACTGGGGAACTTGGACGCCCCCACACTGGATGAGATCCAAGATCTGGTCAGCGCCACCACCGGCAGGCCCCTTGCCATGGAAGAAGCCCAAATTCTACTGGATCGCCTGCACGGAGGCCCCACCGCCCCCTACAGACGCATGGCCGGACTGAGCGCGGTCCTCGGCCAAGTCCTTGCAAACACCCTTGAGGTGGGATGGGTTGGCAACGTCCACACCTCGGACTACGTGGAACTGACCGCGCTCGGCCCCGGAAGCGAACACATCAAACCCTTCACCCGAAATACCGAACTGTTTTCGCTGATGATGCGGGTTTTGGAACTCGACCCAGGCACTGGGAATGATCTGTGACGAGTTTCGAATGACGAGTGCGACAGGATATGGCTATATGGGTTTGACAAACCATACGACCATGATTACCATGATCAAATGAAAACCACATTGAATTTGTCCGACCCCTTGCTTTTGCGCGCCAAGGCACTCGCGAAAGCCGAAGGTACCACGCTTCGCAGTTTGACGGAGGAGGGATTGACCCGGGTTTTGGAAGCGCGCACCAGCGGAAAACCGACAAAAATCCAACCCATCACGTTCAAGGGCAAAGGTCTTTCCAATAAGTTCGAATCCGCCTCATGGGCCGACATCAGGGACGCCGCTTATGAAATGGGGTCGAAATGATCGCGGTAGACACCAATCTCCTCGTGTACGCACTGCGTGAGGACGCCGTTTTCCACGAGCAGGCGCTTGACGTACTGGTGCGTTTGGCCGAATCCGGCAGAAGGTGGGCGATTCCCTGGCCTTGTGCACATGAATTTCTGGCGATTGGCACCCACCCGAAAATTTACCGTCCGTCGACCCCTGTGGAAATCGCGTGTGAGGCCATGCGGGTATGGTTGTCTTCCCCATTCTGCGAAACCCTTTCGGAGGGGCCTGGCTACTGGGAAAAATTGCAACAACTGGTCCGCAAGGCCAACGTGAAAGGCGGCATGATCCATGATGCAAGGATCGCCGCGATTTGCATCCATCATGGCGTTTCGGAACTATGGACCGCTGACCGGGATTTCTCCAGATTTCCCGAACTCAAAACCCGGAACCCCATGTTGTAAACCGATGAACAGCTTCAAGCCACCCTCCCAACGTCAAACCCGCCGTGTGCGGGATCGCAAGCAACCCAATGTCCTCTGGCTCTTTGGAGACCAGCACCGCCACCATGCGCTGGGGTGTATGGGCGATCCCAACTTGCATACCCCCAACTTCGATCAACTGGCCTTGACCGGGTTCACCTTGGCGCGGGGGGCGGTGTCGGGCTATCCGCTCTGCTGTCCGTTCCGGGGTTCCCTGCTGACCGGGGTGTATCCTCACCGCTGCATTCCCGTGCACGAGGCGCCCCTGCCGGACGGCATGCCCACCATCGCCCAACCCTTCAACGAAGCCGGCTACGACACCGCCTGGTTCGGCAAATGGCATGTGGACGGCTGCACGGAAGCTAAAGGTCAGGCCGCTTATTGGGTAGTGCCCCCGGAACGGCGCGGTGGCTTCAAGGAATGGGTGGGTTACGAAAACAACAACAATCAATTCGACACTTGGGTGCACGGCGGACGCAACGGCGAATGTGAACCCCGGAAACTCGACGGCTTCGAGACCGACGCCCTTACGGATCTACTCATCGATTATCTGGAACGACGCGCCGAAGATCCCGACGCGCAGCCCTTTTTCGCGGCTCTGTCCGTGCAACCCCCGCACTGGCCCCTGCAGTGTCCGCCGGAATACCACAAATTGCGGCCCGACGAAGTTCAACTCCGCCCGAACGTGCCTCCGGGTGGATCGGCGGAAGCCGGCGCACGTCTGGGCACGCCCGGTTACGCGGGTTTGATCGAGAATTGGGACATGAACGTGGGCCGGATCATCGCCGCCCTGCGCCGTCTCGATTTGGCGGAAAGTACCCACATCGTCTTTTTCGCCGACCACGGGGAAATGCTGGGCTCACACGGACACTTTGGAAAAGTCCTCCCATACGATGAGTCCATCCGCGTCCCCTTCATTCTCGGCGGCGCCGATTTCTTTTACCACGGCCTGGCGTCCTGCGAAGGGCCGACCCGCGGCGGACCGCTCCCCGCCGGTACCGACGCGCCCATCAACCACGTCGACATCGCCCCCACCACCCTGGGACTCTGCGGCATTCCCGTGCCCGACTGGATGGAGGGACACGATTACAGCTACCTTCGACGCGGAGAAACCCCACCAGCCGAATCACCCGACTGCGCCCTCATTCAAGCCATCGAACCCCGCGAGGAATCTCCCGCCTACCGCGCCATCGTGACCCGCAACGGCTGGAAATACGCCGAAACCGCCGAAGGCCCTTGGTTGATGTTCAACCTCAATGACGACCCAAACGAAATGGCCAATCTTGCCCACCACCCCGGCCACGCCGCCCGACGGGCCGAGCTGCAACTACAACTTCGGGAGAAAATGAAGGAAGTCGGCGATCCGGGGATGTAAAGGAGTGCGGAGTTCGGAATGCGGAGTGCGGAGTGCCGACCGTGTCCGCCGTAGCAGCGGAGCGCGTAGGAGGATCTCTGCATCGGCACGAGGCGGAGGGGGACGGGAGCGCCGATCTCCGCATCGGCACGGGGCGGAGGGGGAAAAGAGACCGGGAGCGGATCAATCGCTGGAGGCGGGGCCGCCGCGTCCGCGGCCGCCACGCATGAAGTTGCCCATGCTGGTCATTTCATTGACGGTTTCGATGTAGTCGATGAAATCGCGCGCCTCTTCACCGCTGTAGCCAATGGCCTGTGCGAAGTCGTTGAGCAGAATTTCGCGCTGGGTGCCCATGAGGCCGCCGACTTCCCGCATCATGCCGCCGAAATTCCGGCGAATTTCCCGTTGGGTCTCCCGGTCGGTTTCCGGATCATTGAGAATGGCCATCATTCCTTCCACTTCGTCCATGACCGTCAAAAGCCGTTCATGACTTTCGCGATATTCGGGAGCCAAGCCCTCTAGGGAAATCTGCTCGAAAAACTCACGGCGTTCCTGGGTGGCGCTGACCACGCGGTCCCGGTTTTGTTGACGACGCTCTTCCCAACGCGCGCGCCGTTCCTCAATCTCAACCCGGCGGGCCTCGCGCCGTTCTTCCAGTTCCGCAAGCTCCTCGGGGGAGAGATCCCGCTCCTCACGGGCTTCCATGGCCACGACCGCATCATCCTCCTCGATCTCCAGGGAACGGGCGGGCGGAAGTTGAACGAAGGATTCCGGCATTTCCTCCACATCATTCATGACAAGCGCGGGCAAACGGTTCTGCGCATCCAGTTGGCGGCGCAAATCTTCGTTGGCCTGCCGTTGCCCTTGCAACGCGGAAGTCAAATCGATGTTGTCCTGCGTCAAGGTATCGTTCAAACTTGCGAGTGTGGATGCCTGATGTTGCTCGCGGAGCAAAAGTCCGCCAAAGGCGAAAGTCAACACCAAGGAAAAAACGGCGAGGATTTTAATTTTTGTGTTCATAACCATTCAGAGGGGTAAGGGGATTGAATTGGGAGGGGGCGGGCGAAAGAAACGTCCACAAGCATGAAGAACGAACTCGTGGTGCAAATATTGTTCATGACCCACTAAAAAAATCAACCGTCGAAATCGCTCGATTCCAAATGCTTTCGAATCGTGGCCAAATGGCCCGCGGTGACCAACACTTCACTGGCATTCAGCGGAGAACCAATGTCCTCCAGCAACGCGGCTTCGCGGGCCAGCATTTTCTCCACCGCCTCCCGCCCTTTCCGGGTCAAGGCCATGCATTTGGATCGCTTGTGGCGGGGATTCGCGCGGGGGACCACCAAGCCTTCCTCCTGCAGCAAATTGATTTGCGTCTGGATGATTTGCCTGGAAACCAAACGCTCCCGAGCCAATTCCGGCACCGTGCACCCGCCCTCCCGGTGCAGACTGATCAGCAGACTCCGTTTGGCGCTGGTTTGCCCGTCGGCCGCATGAATCTGATCGCCCAACCAACGCAGTCGGTTGTGCAATTTTCGGATTTCCTCGTATAATTCTTGGTAAGGGGCGGCGAGTTCGTACATAATCGAAATCTAACAGCACCGTCCCGATTTTGCAATCTCCATTCCAACCGAAGCGTTTTCACATGTCCACATCCTCCCCCAATCCGTCCCCTCTGATTCTCGTGACCGGCGCCACTGGCTATGTCGGCGGACGACTCGTCCCCCACCTGCTGGAAGCCGGATACCGGGTTCGCACCATGGCCCGGTCCATAAAAAGCCTCGAAGCGCGGGAATGGGCTTCCTCCGTGGAGATCGTAAAAGGCGATGTCCTGGATGCCGAAACTCTGGACGTGGCCATGGACGGCGTGGACTCGGCGTTTTATCTCATTCACAGCCTCGGCGGCGGATCGGGATACGCGGAACGGGATGTCACCGCCGCCGAAAACTTCTCCAAGGCCGCCCAAAAAGCGGACGTGAAACGCATCATCTATCTGGGCGGAATATTCCGGGATGACGAAACCTTTTCCGAACACCTCCGCTCCCGCCGGGAAAGCGGTGAAGCCCTGCGTCGCGCGGGCGTGCCCGTGACCGAATTCCGCGCCGGGGTCATTGTCGGTTCCGGCAGCCTGTCCTTTGAAATCATCCGCTACCTCACCGAACGGGTGCCGTTCATGATCTGTCCGCGTTGGGTCTACACGAGGGCCCAGCCCATCGGCATCCGGGACGTGCTTGCCTACCTGACCGCAGCCTTGGACACGCCGGAAAGCACCGGCAAAACCATCGAAATCGGCGGCGCGGAAGTCGTCACCTACGGGGACATGATGATCGCATACGCCAAGGCCCGGGGCCTGCGCAGGCGCATGATTCCCGTGCCCATCCTCACCCCCAGACTCTCTTCATACTGGGTGGATTTGGTGACCCCCATTCCCGCCGCCATAGCCCGCCCGCTCATCCAAGGCCTGCGCAACGAAGTGGTGGTGGAGGACGACAGCGCCCGCACTCTTTTCCCCGACATCGTCCCCGTCTCCTTTCAAACCGCGTTGGAGCGGGCGGTCGCCAAGCTCGACAACGGAGAAGTGGAAACCGCATGGACCGATGCCACCAACCGCATTTCCGCCCGCACCCCCGCCGTGGAACTGACCACCAAGGAGGGCATGATTCTCGAACGCCGCCAACGCATCGTGGCCGCCACCCCGCAACGCGTCTTTCAAATTTTTACCGGTATTGGCGGTGATCGGGGCTGGTTTTTCATGAATGGCGCCTGGCGGATTCGCGGAGCCATGGACCGCCTCGTCGGCGGAGTGGGCCTGCGCCGGGGACGACGCGACCCTGACGATCTGCGACCCGGGGACGCCCTCGATTTCTGGCGGGTGGAAAAAGTCGAGCCAGATCATCTGTTGCGGCTTCGCGCGGAGATGAAGGTCCCCGGACGCGCCTGGCTGGAGTTTGAAACCGTTGTCGATGAACAAGCGCAAACCCACCTGAGCCAAACCGCGTTTTTCGCCCCCAAAGGCTTGTCTGGACTCCTGTATTGGTATCTGCTTTACCCTTTGCATGCGCTGATTTTCAGCGGACTCATCCGCGAAATCACCCGACGCGCGGAAGCGGACCTGACGGCCACAATCTCAAGCCCTCCACATGAAATAGATGCGACTGAAAGGAACGCCACATGAAACCTCTGACTCGAAAACTCTTCACCGCCCTTTTGATCCTGCTGCCTTTTTTAGAGGCAAAGGCGGACGATTTGACCACGCTGCTGTTGACCTGGCAGCGGGATCCGTCCACCACCATGACCGTACAATGGATTCGCACTTCTAACAGGCCCGCGACCCGTCAACTCCATTTTTGGAAAGAAGGCGAGGAAGCGACCCAGACCGTCAAAGTTCCCTCCAAAGCCCTGAAAGCCTGGCGGGGACACCGTCTTCACCGCGTGGAACTCACCGGGCTGGAACCGGACACCACCTACCGCTTTCGTGTGCACAAGAGCGAAAGGGAATTCGCCTTCCGCACCCTGCCGAAAACCCTGTCGCGTCCCCTGCGCATCGCCGTCGGCGGCGACACCCTTCACCGCCGGGAATGGATGGACGCGGTCAATCAACAGGTCCTGAAACACGACGTCGATTTTGTGGTCATTGGCGGCGACCTCGCTTACGCCGACGGGCTGGAAAGGAATTTGTCCCGTTGGGACACCTGGTTCGAATCCCTTCACGAAACCTTGATCTATCCGGATGGACGCCTGTTGCCCATGGTGGTCGCCATCGGCAATCACGAGGTCCAAGGGGGATATTTCTTCAGTCATGCCACCTACGAAAACAGCGACAAATGGCGAGAGCGCGTGGCCCCCTATTTCTATCAGCTCTTCGCCTTTCCCGGACATCCCGGATACAATGTGCTGGATTTCGGGGATTACCTCAGCCTTTTCATGCTCGATACCGACCACAGCCATCCCATCGAAGGCCAACAAACGGAATGGCTGAAAGAAGCCCTCGCGGAACGCGCGGGCGGCAAACGCCATTTGATTCCAGTGTATCACGTCCCCGGATGGCCCTCCCACCGCCCCTTCGACGGACGGGTCTCCGCCCGGGTTCGGGAAAACTGGGTCCCCCTCTTCGAACGCTTCGACGTACAAGTCGCCTTCGAGAATCACGACCACACCTACAAACGCACCGAACCCATCCGCAATGAGGCCATCGACCCCGAACGAGGCATTATTTACGTGGGCGACGGCGCCTGGGGTGTCGGCACCCGCCCCACCCACGATCCCGACGAAACCTGGTACCTGAAACGGGCGGAAAGCGAACACCACTTCATCCTCATGACCCTCAACCCCAACGGCAGCCTCGACTTCAAGGCCATCCGCAAAGAAGGCGACACCATCGACAGTTGGGAAATTCCCTGAATGAGTGAACCTCCTCACGTTCCAGTACACCGATTTTTTTGAATAGGAGGACGCGGAATGCGCGGAGAGGAATGGCAGTGGATTTGCTCTGCTAACGCTGCGATCTACTGTTGATAATATTTAACAGGGCAAGCGAAAGGGCGAACGTCTACCACCGTTGCATCGTCGGCGAAAAGCTATGGGGGCGGCGCATCTTGCGCCGGAATCTTCAGCACAATGAAAGCTCATCCATCCAATCTGACTCCTGCACGGAAGCCTAACACGCTTTATAGAATTTGTGCCTTGGAAAAATTGTGAGAAAGATCAGATTGAAGAGCACCCGACGCAAGATGCGACGCCCCCATCTGCCAACGCGAACTCGCCCCCCTGCTCGCCCTCATGGGCCACACCCTCCAGTTCCTTTACCATGCCCTCTCATCAATCTGTCATCCCATCATTCTGTCCCATCCCCAACCATCATCATTCTGCCATGAACAGTGCGGAGTTCGGAGTGCGGAGTTTTCCTTTCATTCGGTCGCCTCTCTCTCCTTCTTTCCCTCCCTCCTTTTTCCAACCCCATCATTCTGTCCCACCCACAACCCAGCATCATTCTGTCATCCCATCATTCTGTCCTGTCCCCAAGTCCATCATTCTGCCCTGACTGACGCAAAGCCTCCAATCCCGCCCAACAGCCCCCCTGCATCCGTTTCCCAGCCTTTTTCCGTTTTTCACCAAAACAAGACCGATACTCCGCCATCATTCCCTCCAGCCACGTCGAACTGCCAATTGCCACCCCGCGCGTAAAATACCGCACCC
>JAFIGC010000013.1 GCA_020831635.1 Verrucomicrobiota bacterium
CACAGCGCCGGCACCAGGATCGATTCATCGAGAAAGTTGGTCGGAACAGTCGCGTTGGCCTTGGTGTGGAGACCGTGGTGGCCGTTCATGTGCCCGTGGTCGGCGGTGTAGATGATCAGGGTGTTTTCGAGTTCGCCGAGGTTTTCGAGTTCGGCGATGACGCGGAGCATCTGCTGGTCGATGTTTTCGACGGAGGCGTAGTAGTCGGCCAGTTGTTCGCGGCGCGCCGATTCGTCGGGATCAAAGGGGGCGATGCGGGCGTGGCCGTGCTCCGGGTTGTGGGTTTCCCGGGGGATGTCTTGAAACGTGCAATCCTTGTAATGGTGTCGCAAGGGCGCGGGCTCGGCATTGTGGGGGGTATGGGTGTTGGTATAACCGACATAAAGAAAGAAGGGCGCGTCGGCTGGACCCCGCTCTCGCAGGAAACGCACGGCCCGGTCGGTGTAGTGGATTTCCTGGTGACCGAACAACTTGACCCGCTCATGACCGTCCACGAAATCCTGTTCCTGAAAACGGGCGTTCGTGCCTTTGAGGCTGGTGAACCAGGTGTCGTATCCGGGCATGGGTTCCCAATAATCGCCCGCGTGCCATTTGCCCACCATGCCGGTGTGATACCCGATTTCCTTAAGCAGGGCGCCCAGGGTGGGTTGGCCGGCGATTCCGTGATGTTCCGGATTTTCGTTGGGTTCGCCCAGAAAATCGTGCACCCCGTGGCGACTGGGAATTTGTCCGGTCCAAAAGGAGGCGCGGGAAGGCGAACAGACCGGGTTGGTGCAAAACGCGTGTTCAATGCGCGCGCCGGTGTCGGCCATCCATTGCATGACCGGAGAGTGAATTTCACGGTTGCCATACGCGGAGGAGGCCCATTGGCCGTGGTCGTCGGTAAGAAATACGAGAATGTTGGGCTTGCGGGCAGGCATAGAGTCACTTTCAGTAGGTAACGGATTCAGGGTGAATTGCACCTAAAGGGCCAACACCCACAATAACAGAAAAATCGCAACTTGCATGATGAGACTTCGTCTGTCGCTACAGATGAAAAACCTGATCACATCACCTTTCCGTAAAATCCTTCTTGTAGGTAGTGTGGGTAATTTGCTAGGGACTTGAAATCACAAAACCAAGCACGTTGATGGCTCTCGTCCCTATCCATGGAGTTTTTAGACCCAGCGCATGAAAAACAAAATTCCGCAATCTTCCATTTTGAGTTTCCGTGCCGTGGCATTGGGCCTTCTCCTTGGCCTGTTTATCGCCGGATTTGCCTATTTCAACGATCAAGTCGTGCAGAGCACGTTTCTGATTGGCAATTTTCTGCCAATTGGGGTTTTCGGGGTGGTGTTGTTGCTGATTTTGCTGGTGAACCCTCTTTTGGTGTCCATCCGGGAATCGCTGGCGCTGAAGGGGAGTGAACTGGCCATCATTACCGCCATGGGCTTGGCGGCCTGCGCCTGGCCGGGATCCAATCTGTACAGGACTTCCACGGGAATACTGGCGTTGCCGAACCATCTGATCAACTTTGAAAGCAGTTGGCAGTCCAATCATCTCATGTCCTACGTACCGGGCCTTTCGGACGAACTGGCACAAGGGCATGTCCGGGACTGGGGCGTATTTGCCCGTGACATCACCAACGCCCAGCAGGATGAAGACAGCCCATTTGGGCGTTTAAAAGCGATGATGACCCCAGTGGAACGAGGCGTCTTTGAAAGGGCGGCTTCCGCCGAAGCCGTCAGTGCCAATGCGGTCCGACAGATGACCGCGACCCTGAACCGTCTGCTGCGGGAACCCGACTTGCCAAGTGCCTTGGGGTTGGAGGAAACCCAAGGCATCCAAGATGAGACCGGCGGCGAGTTTTCCGACGTACAACGTATCAAACGAAACCGGGCCCTGTTGGTGGCCGCATTTCCGGGCCAAGTCTTGCCGTCTCCCCGTGGAGCGTCGGTGTTGGTGGATGTCCGGGAAAACGAAGATCGCGCCCTGAGTCCTTTGCTCGAAGGCCGCCCCGGGGAGGAGCGCCTGTCGGTTGCCCGACTCCCCTGGGACGTATGGGGGCCGACCATCGGTTTGTGGGGGACGGTGGTGTTGTCCCTGGGTCTGGCCACGGTTTGCATGGCCCTGATTGTGCACCGCCAGTGGTCCGGCAATGAACTGCTCTCTTATCCGGTGGTGCGATTCCTCGAGGAAACGCTGGATCGTCAACCCGGCAAACGCCTGCCGGTGATTTTGCAGAATAAATTGTTCTGGCTGGGGTTTGTGCTCATCATCCTTTTTCACCTGCAAAACGGTTTGGCCGCTTGGTTTCCCGCCGTTCCAAGCTATCCGGAAACCGTCGATTTAAGTCCGCTGACCCGACTTTTTCCCAACGCCCGGCAGGTGCCCGGTGCGGGCGGAGTTTTTAATGCCCCCCTGTTTTTTTCCGTGATCGCCTTCGCCTTTTATCTCGATTCGCGGATTTCGCTGTCCTTGGGACTCAGCAACCTGTTTTGGGTCATATTCGGCGCGTTCTTAATTGGCAATGGCATCACCATCGGCAACAGCTACATGGGGGCGGAAAACGGAAATCTGTTAAGGTTCGGGGCCTACATCGGTTTTGCCTGCATGATCCTTTACACGGGCCGCCGTCACTACCGGGAGGCCTTTTTGGGCAGTATCGGGCTGCGTCCGAAAGGGGAGCTTCCCGCATACATTTCTTGGGCGGGTCGCGGTTTGGCGTTGGGTTCGGTGATTTCCGTGATAGGCATGCACGCGGCCGGTCTCACCTTGTTCTGGGCGATCATGTTCACTGGCGCGGTCTTGATTATTTTTCTGGTGCTGGGGCGAATCGTGGCCGAAACGGGTGCCTTTTTTCTCCAACCGCAGTGGTTGCCCATCGGGGTGTTCACGGCCTTGTTCGGCTTTGAAGCCATTGGTCCCACCCAGTATATTGTGATGGCCGTGGCCAGCGCCCTGCTGGCGGGAGATCCTCGCACCACCTTGATGCCTTTTATTCTCAATGGCTTGAAGCTCGGGGATACGGCGGCCGCCAAAGAGAAAAAAAGCGTCGGTGGCAGGTTAGGACTGCTGCTTTTGGGGATGGTGTTTCTTTCCTTTTTCGTTGCGGGTGCCGCCACCCTTTGGTTTCAATACAATGAGGGTGTGAGTGGCGACCAGTGGGCCAATCGTTCCTTGCCTTCGATGCCGTTTCAGAATTTGGATCGCAATATCTCCGAACTGGGTGCCCGAGGCACCTTGTCCGAGGTCACCGCAAACACCGCGCGGGGCCGGATCCCTTTCCCCAACCCGGATAAAGGGGCGGTGGGGTGGATGCTCGGAGGCATGGGGTTGGTGCTGGTGTTTGCGATCGCCCGCCTTCGCCTGACCTGGTGGCCTTTTCATCCGGTGATCTTTTTAGTGTGGGGCACCTTTCCCATGGGACGCTTTGGCCTCAGTTTCCTGGTGGGCTGGATGATCAAAGAAGCAGTGATTAAAACCGTGGGCGCCAAAGGCTTTCATACCGTGAAACCCCTGATGGTGGGGGTGATTTGCGCGGAAGTCCTTGCCGCCATCTGCTGGGGGATTGTGGCGCTGCTCTATTACCGTTCCACCGGTCTGCCTCCCATCACGTATCGAGTGTTTCCAGGATGATGACAAGCTCCCAAACCCCCATGGACCCGGCATGTCCCTCCACTGGTCAAGAGATCCGTTGGATGGGCCTCAGGATGCAGGTGCCCCTGGACTGGGAGATACGCCGCCATGGCATCTCCCCGGATATTGGTTCCCTGGTGTTCGTGGATCATCGAACCCAACGCATGGAAGTCCGCTGGCAACGTCCCGACAAGGAACCGGATCTGAACCGCACCTTGGAACATGCCATGGACGCGGTCCGAAAGGCACACCCCGATGTGCATATCTCCCCCAGACTTCCGTCCCGAACCGGTGCTTGGACGGGCTTCGTGTATGATCGGGAATCCAGGGTTTATCGCGCGGTATTGTATGAGAAAGACACCAACGTGTTGTTGCAGACCACCCTGACGCTGGACGGCAGCCGCGAGGAGACCCACGAGTTCGTCCGCAATCTGCTCAATCATCTGACCCTCACCGAAGCGCCGGAAAAGGCAACCCACTGGCGGGCCTTCGGCATCGATTGCCGGGTCCCTGCGGACTGGGTATTGCGGGAAGCGGTCGCCAAGCCCATGGATATCCGGCTGAAATTCGACTGCGGCACCAAACGCATGCTGTCCAAGCAACGCACGACCGCAGAGGTCCGCCGGCTGGGGATGGTCAAAGACTGGTTCGATGGCGACCTCCACGGTTTCGCCAAAAGCCGGGCCTTGGGCAACCACCCGCACGTTCTCACCGACAATACGGGAGGCAGGGACGTGTTGCGGGTGGAATCCGACGTGGGCCGGTTTTTCTTTTTGGGACCCTTGGGGCCGAAAGACCACCAACAGTTGCGGCTTTGGCACGACCCGGACATTAACTCCATCCTGGTGCTCAGTCTGACCAACCCCCGCATTGCCCGAGTCTCGATGGAGGACATTCAGGTGGAAAGCAGTGTGGATGCGTTTCTTTCCCCCGCCGTTCTCGAAGCCCCGCGCTCGGAAAACCAGCCCCGTTCCCCTCAAGATGCGCTGTTGGACGCCATCCCCGTGCGCAACGAAGCCGTCACCTTGGAACGCGAAGCCGAGGGGGCGATATTGAGGGCGCCCCTGCGGCAACGCTGGTGGATGCGTCCTCCGTTCGGGTGGTTTTTTCCTTTTCGAGACACCCGGGGGTTCGGCGTGGATGCCTATGGCATGGAGGTGTGGGAGGCCTGTGACGGCACCCGGAGCGTCAAGGGGATTTGCGAGCGTTTCGCCAAGGCCCACGCCATCAGTTTCGGAGAGGCGCGGGTGGCCGTCTACCAATTTTTACAAACCCTCACCAAGCGGGAGCTGATTGTGATTCAAGTCACCCAAGACCCCCGGGAGATTGCATGAAAGAGATCGTCGCCAAAAATCAAGTGGAATTGGGATCCGCGCGCTGCATACAACTCGCGCTTTCCGGGATCATGTTCCGCCTGTTTCGATCCTCCATCACCATCGTGATTTTGGGTTTGGCGGTGGCCTTTCTGGCCCACATGCTGGCCTACAGCGTGATTTCCGGCACCACGGAGCGCGCCATTTGGGCGGAATTGGAGGCGGAACGCAGCCTCGGGGTTCGGTTGCGCCGCTTGGAAAGTCCGGATGCCTTTGCCTCCCTGCTTCTACAGTTCCAGAAACAGGATGCCCATCGCTTGGCCGAGTACAGCCGCTGGGGCGCGTTGAGTGCGTCGGAGATGGAGCAGACGCTCCGTCGCGCGGCGTTGGTCGCGGATTTTGAACGCGCCGTGCAAAACTTCACCAACCGGCAACGGGCCATTTTGGCGGGGGACCGCAATGCGATCGAGTTGCTGGAATATATCGTATCTCCCGAAGCCCTGAACGCCTTTTTGGAACGCTGTCGGCAAATTGAGGTGAGGAGCCCGTTGGGAAGCCGCGAAGCGCTGGAGACCCTGGTCACGGTGGAATGGCCCGCATTGCAAGAAGTCCTGCACCGGGTGCGGGAAGGGCATCGCCGCGCGGTCGCCCAACTGGAACGGGAACTGGAGGGTCAACGTATTTCCGATGCGCTCATTCAAACTCCAGAGGAGGTCAAGGGTGCCGCGGAGGCCGTTGGTTTTTACACCGCCGCCTATGATTTCGACCGCTTGGCCGCCTTTGCCCGGGATGCCCGCCATCAACGCCGCGTCGAGGAGTCCATCGGGTCATTGCGCATCCGCCAAAGTCTGGCCGGTCGTTTGAACGTCCCTCCGGTGGAGATACACAGCCTCCGGGTCATGGAATGGATCGCCGAAAATAAAGATCATGCCGCCGAACTGGATCAACTCTTGGGGGAAACCGAGGGGGTGGAAGCCATTGGCGCGGACAATCTGTACCGCGTCGCCACCCATTTTCTGAAATTTCGCCGTTTGCAAAGTCTGGTGCCGATCGCCCCCGATCTGGATGCCGAAGACCGTTTCTTTGGTTTGGATCAAAGCGGACGCTGGCTCATCCTGCTCGCTTTTCTGGTCTGCGTGATCGGGGTGGCCAACGCCATGTTGATGTCCGTGACCGAACGCTTTACCGAAATTGCCACCATGAAATGCCTGGGGGCGATGGATAAATTCATTATGATGATGTTTGTCTTCGAGGCCGCCATTCAGGGGCTGGTCGGAGGAATCTTCGGCGCATTGTTTGGCGTGTTTCTGGCCTGGGTGCGCGGGGTCTCCGAATTTGGAGGCACCCTGGTGCTTGCCGGGGTGTTCGGCACGGTGTTGCTTTCCGCGCTCCTGGCGCTGACCGTGGGCATCCTGCTGGCGGTGCTTGCGGCGGTGGGGCCCTCCTTTGCCGCCGCCCGCCTCGCGCCGATGGAAGCCATGCGTGTTGAATAATCCCCTATGGAATGTACCCGATGATCATGACTGCTGAAAACGAAAAGCCAAAACAAACCCCGCCGGATCGGGCGGTGATCGTGCGGACCCTGGACCTGGAGAAGGTCTATGGCAGCGGCGAGGCCGCCACCTACGCGCTCAACGGGGTGGACAGCACCATCATGCGGGGCGAACTCATTGCCATCATGGGCCCTTCCGGTTCCGGCAAAAGCACCTATTTCAACATGATCGGCGCCCTCGACGCCCCCACAAAGGGGCGCATTCTCATTGACGAGGTGGATGTGGCCCAACTGTCCGCCTCCGAACTGGCCTTTTTGCGGTGCCGGAAAATCGGCTATATTTTCCAATCTTACAACCTCATCCGCTACATGACCGCCCTCGAAAACGTGACCGTGCCCATGACTTTTTCCGGAACCACCCCCGAGGACGCCCGCCGACGGGGCATGGAGCTGTTGGACCTGGTGGGGCTGGGCGACCGTTGGCAGCACCGCCCCATCGAAATGTCAGGCGGACAGCAGCAACGGGTGGCCATCGCCCGCTCTCTGGCCAATCAACCCCAAATCCTGCTGGCCGACGAACCCACCGCCAACCTCGATTTTCAAACCGGGGAAGAGGTGCTTGAAATTCTGCGCAAAATCAACCAGGAACGCGGGGTGACGGTGATTTGCTCCACCCACGATCACCGTCTGCTCTACCTCTGCAACCGCATCATGTGGATTC
Organism: Verrucomicrobiota bacterium; assembly: GCA_020831635.1. Taxonomy (GTDB): domain Bacteria; phylum Verrucomicrobiota; class Kiritimatiellia; order SS1-B-03-39; family UBA6053; genus PXAS01. Next base: position 7,145 of record JAFIGC010000013.1, read on the forward strand.
GGGACGGCAAGGTCGAACGGGTCGAAAAACGCGAAAACATGACCATTAAAACCGGGAAAATCGGAGGAGAATCCTGATGTCGAAGTCTCTTCAATCCCGTATCCTCGTTCACGCGCTTTTCGCGTCGCTTGGCCTGTTCGGCACGGTCGCCCGCGCCGTGGAGATCGACGAAAGCGTTTTTCGGAGCGATTTCCAAGCGCTGACCGCATTCGATCACCGCCTCCCCGGCAGTGAAGGACAACGGGAAACCGCCCGGTTCCTCGAATCCCGTCTGCGGGAAATTGGCATCGATGAGGTGCACACCCTCCGCTTTGAAACCTGGTATCCCGAATTGCAGCGGTCGGAAATGGTGGTGGACGGGGCGGGCATTCCCATTTTTCCCCTGCGCCCCAATCTGGTGATCTGGCCCAACACCCCCGAGGAGGGTTTGACCGCGCCGCTGTTGTACGTGGGCAAAGGGGATATACAGGATTACGGTGCCCGGAATCCTGAAGGCCGCATCGTGCTCATGGACTATGCCGCAAGTGAAAACTGGCGGGTGGCCTTTTCCCTGGGTGCCAAGGCGGTGGTGTTTGTCGGAGAACCCGGGGACGCTCCCACTGCGCCGCTCCACGTTCCCGCCCCGGTGAATTTCCTCCGTTTTTATGTGGACCGCTCCGATCTGCCCGCCGATCCCGGCGAACTGGAGGGGCGCGAAGTCAGTCTGTTCTCACGGGTCAAATGGCAATCCAGACCGGATCAGGTGATCTACGGACGGGTGCATGGCCGCGATTCCGAGCAGTTGGAACCCATTCTGCTCGCCGCCCATTACGATTCATTTGGCAATGTCCCCCACCGCTCGCCCGCAGCCAGGGGCGCGGCCAACACTGCGCTGGTGCTGCAGGCGGCCCGGCATTTTGCAGCAAACACCCCCCAACGGGATGTCGCGTTTCTACTGACCAGTTCCCGTGCCTACAATCACCAGGGCGCTCGCTATTTTTATGAGGCCCTCACGATTCCCGACGCACAGTTGAACGACGTCTATAATGCCCGTCTTCGGGAGGAATCGGAGATCCAAGGCGCGTTGGATTTGTTGCTGTCGGAGGGCTTGCGAGCGGATCCCCGGGCGGGACACGGGGATTTGCTCGCCCGCCAGATCTTTCAGGAAGCCGAGTTCATGAACGCCGATTTGACCGCGGCCCTCCAACGCAGGCGGCTGACGGTGGACCGAATGGACGATCCGGAGATGGAGGCGCTTCGCTTGGAAATCGAAGAGAAGGTCGTGCGCCGAACGGTCATTGACGACATCAGACGGGCCCTCTTCGGCAACCGCTTTTTGGAAGTCTACGCGCAATTGGAAGCCGTGCGAAGCGGGGAGGCGAAGATGGAGGACCTTGCCTTGACCTCATTGACGGGAGATGCGGAGGTCGACCGACGCATTCTCACCGAAATCATTCCCTCTGTATTGGAGGAGCTTCTGGAATTGACTCGCGCCCGTTTCGAGGGACGGCTCGCCGAATTGAACGAAGAGCGCACCTATTGGGAAAACACCCAATCCCTGCGCGCGGAAGGCCGGGCCTCCGGAGAGTCTCCGGCCGGTCGCATGCATCTGCATGTCAGTTTCAATCTGGGCGATGCCAGTTCCCGATGGGGGGTAGTGGTGGGCGATCCCGTGGAGGGCATGAGCAACATGGGGGTTCAGTCCGGCGCCGATGCCCCCGGGCTTTATGTCCGCTTGTTGTCCCAACTCGGGGAGATCTCCCGAAACCGGGGCGATATTTTCCAACTCAACACCCGCACGCTCACCGATACGCTCTTCGGTCCCAGTTTTGTAGGCGAGCCTTATACCAGCAGTGCCAAAACCGCCGGAGATTATGGGTTTCACAACATTTCCCTTATGACGGAAAACGATTCCCGTCTTCGCGACGGACATCCCGGGGACACCCCGGAGGCCCTCCGGATCGAGACCTTTCTCAATCAGGGCCGTGAAGCCCTCTCGCTTGTCGAGGGTATGCTCGACACCCCCAATCTCGCGGTCACCCGCCCGATTGCCAGAATGGTGACCAGCAAGTACTACGATTGGCGAAACGGACGTTCCTGGGGAGATTTTGTCTCTCGCACCGTGGTGGGGGGGCTGGCCGAAAGCCGACCCGCCGAAAACGCACTGATCGCACATTGGCCCACGGGCGGGGGCAGTGACAGCGGCCACTGGGCCAATATTGAAAAAAGCGGCATTTACCGGGACTACATGCCCTTTGGCTTGCAACGCGCGAATTATTTCGGACGATTTTCCATGGTGGGCCAGAGAAGCGTACAGGCAAGGCTGGCCCTTTTCAGCGCGTATTTCGATGAGCGGGGGGATCTGGAGGCCATTTCCAACCAACGCTCCCAACTGATTCCCCGCATGGCCGCCAGCATCCGCTTGACCCTATTTCAGGCCCGCGGGCATGCCATTCTGACCAATCCCGGACATCAGACCTTTCCCGACAGCCTCAACATCATGAAAGGCACCACCAACTTTGCCTTTCCAAACGACCGGGTGCTTTGGGGAACCGTGAATGACGTCAGTTTCGCCTATCTGGCCGAGCGGGATTTTGCAGGCGGTTTGAAGTTTTTCCAGCGGTTGGGTCCGGTGTTGATGGCCCTGCCCGGCCGGGACCCGGTGGCGGATGGGGGAATTCCCACCGGCGATTTGCTCAGTCCGCCGAGGGTAAGCGGATTTTCCGCCGAAAATCTGTGGGCGCTCAACGAATCCCGTCTGTCCACCATGCGTCAACGCGGGGTCAGCCGCACCGATCTGGAAACCTACCACAGCCGGGCCCTGGCCGCCCGCGAGCAGGCCAACGAGGCCACGTCCTTGGCCGAGGAGGAGTCCCTGCGTCTCTCAAGCGCCTCCATCTCCCACCGATTGCACGAACCGCTCCGCAGTTCCATGGATGACCTGGTCACTGCCATCATACTCTTGCTGCTGCTGACGCTGCCCTTTGCCTTTGCCATGGAACGTCTACTGGTGGGCGCCACTTCCATTTATGGTCGACTGAGCGGATTCTGCGTGTTTTTCATCCTGACCTTCGGTTTGTTGTATTTTCTGCACCCCGGATTCGCCATTGCCTCGGCCCCCATGATCATTTTCCTGGCCTTCACCGTATTGGGGCTTTCCGCCATGGTCATCCAGATGCTCTTGCGCCGTTTCAAACAGGAATTGAAGATGCTGCAGGGGCAGGGGGTGCAGGCCCACGACGCCGAAGTCTCCCGGGCGGGCACCACTCTGGCCGCCATCGGCATGGGCATGTCCACCATGCGCCGCCGCCCCACTCGAACCTTCCTCACCGCCATCACCGTGGTGGCCCTGACTTTCACCATCCTCTGTTTCGCCTCCTTCACCCGGGAAATGGGGGTTCGCGCCACTTATTTGGGACCCAGCCCGGAAGATCAGCCCGACGGCGTGCTCGTACGCACCCTCAATTACGCCCCTTTGCCCAACGGACAACGCGAATTGCTGTTGCGCTACCATGACGGGGAATCCGTGCTCACCAGCCGTTGGTGGCTGCGGCGCCAGAATGTCGAAAGTCCGCGAATTTTCATCACCAATCCCGCCAATGGAAATTCCGTGGAGCAGGAGGCCATGATCGGCTTTGATGTCGACGAACTCCGCCGCTGGCCCGCGTTGCGGGAGGTGGCGGGCCGCGAGCCCGAGCAGGCTCGGTTTATGCGGGATATCCAGGAGAACAAACTGTTTCTCCCCCCGTTTGTCATGGAACTCCTGGAGGTGGAACCCGGGGACCCCGTGATCGTCAAAGGGCGCGAAATGGTGGTGGCCGAGCCTCTGGACCTCAATCGTCTGCAACGCCTCAACGGCATGGATCTTGAGTCCTTGATTCCCCTCGACAGCCGTCAGGTCGATGCCGATGCCATGGCTCCGACCACGGAGGCCGATATCTTGAATCTCGATGCGGAAGTCGAACAGAACTTCATTCGCCTCGGGGTGGGGGAAATCTCCATGACCTCCAACGCGATGATCCGGGAATTGGGCGGCAAACCCCACATCATGACCCTGTATCCCGCCGAAACCGTGAATGCCCGCGAATTGGGGCAAACCTTGGCCGCCATCGTGTCCTCTCCCGTGTGGGTGGTCAGCGAGATCGGCGTGGAGCGCATGGTGCTCACCCATTTGACCCAGATCTCCGGGGTATTCGCCATCGCCATTCCCCTGTTTCTGGGGGGGCTCATCATCTTCGGCACCCTGCTCGGATCGATCAGCGACCGCGAAAAGGAAATTTACACCTTCTCCGCCCTGGGGCTGGGCCCTTCGCACGTGGGCATGCTCTTCTTCGCCGAAGCCGGGGTTTACGCCGTGGTCGGGGGGATGGGCGGACAGTTGATCGCGCAAATCATCGCCTGGATCGCGTCGGTGCTGGCCAACCGGGGGATCATCGATCCGGTTTCCATCAATTTCTCCTCCACCAATTCGCTGTTTGCCATCGGGTTGGTGATGCTGCTGGTGCTGGTCTCCTCCCTTTATCCCGCCTATCGCGCCTCCAAAAGCGCCAACCCCGGGCTCGCCCGCGACTGGAGCATGCCCGATCCGGATAACGATGTCATCGACCTCACCTTCCCCTTCACCGTCTCCGCCTATGACATCACCGGGGTGGTCAGCTTCCTGGCTGAACATTTCCGCAGCTTCGACGATGCCGGTTTCGGGAAATTCGCCACCACCGTGACCGAGATTCGGCGAAACGAAGGCGGCAACCTCGAAATCCGATCCGAACTGGCCCTGTCGCCCTTCGACCTGGGCGTGACCGAAGAACTGTTGTTGGCCTCCCGTCCCTCCTCGATCGAAGGCGTCGACGAAGTGCATGTCCGCATCAAGCGCCTCAGCGGCGCCGAGAACGACTGGGTTCGCGGCACCCGGGTGTTTCTCAAGGAACTGCGCACCCAATTCCTGGTCTGGCGCACCCTGTCGGACGAGCGAATCGAGTCCTACCGCCACGCCACCTTTCAAGAACTGGGGGAGGTCTAAACCATGACATGCCTCTTTTCACCCATCAACCCCTCCATCTGCCATGAGTGATTCCACCTCCAACACATCCCCCCCCCCGAAGAAACTCCGCAAGGAGCGCGGAGTCGACAAGGAATTCGAGATTTTCCGCGACCAGATGCGTCCGCCGAAGCATTTCGACGAAGGTTTCTCCTGGGAATCCTTTTTCGGGGCCCTGTTTATCGGCGCGGTGATGGTGCCCGGAGCCATTTACATGACCCTGCTGGCCGGGGAGTCCATCGGCCCCGCCGCCCAGTGGGTCACCCTGATTCTGTTTTTGGAAGTGGCCCGCCGGGCCAACCGCGACATTCCCAACGCCCAGATTTTTACCCTCTTTTACATTTCCGGGGCCCTCATGGCCACCGCCAGCGGTTCCGGCGGCGACTTTCACGGCGGACTGCAAACCCTCTACAATCAATTTTTCGTGCAATCCGACGCCGCCCGCGCCGCCGGCATCGCCGATCAAATCCCCTCCTGGGTGGTGCCCTCGGATCCCGCCGTGCTCGAAACCCGATCCCTGTTCCGCATCGAGTGGCTCGCGCCCCTCGGCCTGATTGTGTTCACCATGATTCTGGGACGCATCGACAGCATGATCATCGGCTACGGTCTGTTTCGGCTCACCAGTGACATCGAAAAGCTGCCTTTCCCCCTGGCCCCCGTGGGTGCCCAGGGCATTCTCGCGCTCTCCGAAGAGCAGAAAGGGCACGAAATTTCCGAGGACAGCAATCGAGAGGGGGTGTCGAAATGGCGAATGTTCTCCATTGGGTCGGTGATCGGACTGATCTTCGGATTTTTGTATCTGGGAATCCCCACCATTACCGGGGCCCTGCTCGCGGAACCCATTACCCTCATTCCGCTGCCCTTCGTGGACTTCACCCCGGACACCGCCGCCTATATTCCCGCCGCCGCCGTGGGATTGGCCTTTGATCTCGGGTTTGTCATCGTGGGCATGGTCCTGCCTTTCTGGGCCATGGTGGGGTCTTTCCTTGGGTTGCTGATTACCCTCATCCTCAATCCCATCCTCTATCATACCGGGGTGCTGACCTCCTGGAATCCGGGAGACAGCCTGCAGGAGACCTTTTACAAAGGAAACATCGACTTTTATTTCAGTTTCTCCATCGGGATCGCCCTCTCCATTGCCATTGCCGGGATTGTGAGCATCGTCCTCAAAACCCGAAAAGAAAAGGCGAGGAAGGCAAAGGATGAAAATCCGCTCTCCCGCTCGGCCTACGCGATTCCCGAAGGGCGCGGGGACATTCGCGCCATCTGGGTATTCGCCACCTACCTGATTGCCTGCAGCCTCTACATTGGCGTGTCCATGTTTCTGCTCTACGTCACCGATGGCAGCATTTTCTGGCCCGTGGTCTGGGTCATGCTGTTTTACGCCTTCGTGTTCACCCCGTTCATCAGCTACATGACCGCCCGCATGGAGGGGATTGCCGGACAGGTGGTCACCATTCCCTTCGTGCGCGAAGCCTGCTTCATTCTCTCCGGTTATTCCGGGGTGGCGGTCTGGTTTTTGCCCATTCCCCTCCACAACTATGGCCAAATGACCGTGTTCTACCGCCAGTGCGAACTCACCGGCACCAAATTCACCTCCATTTGGAAATCCGAGGTGCTGTTGATGCCCATCATTCTCGGGTTCAGTCTGTTCTTCGCCCACATGATTTGGCAGATGGGCGACATCCCCGGCCCGAACTTCCCCTTTGCCCAAGAGTGGTGGGAAGTCACCGCCGCCCAGAAGTCGCTGATCTTCTCCTCCACCATGGGCGGATTCACCGAATTCGAGCAGGCCCTCAATCCCGCCTACATCGGCTGGGGATTGGGCTTGGGCTGTCTCGCCTTCGGGGTCATGGGTTACTTTGCCCTCCCCGTATTCCTCATTTACGGCGTGGTGCGCGGACTCAACCAAACCCTGCCCTTCATGGTGATTCCGCAATTCCTCGGCGCCATGATCGGCCGCCTCTATTTCCAGCGCAAATTCGGCGCCAAAAAATGGCGGCAGATGATTCCGGTGCTTTTCGCCGGCTTCAGTTGCGGCATGGGGCTGATCGCCGTGTTCACCCTCGGATTCGTCTTCCTCAAGGGAAGCGTCCTCACCCTCCCGTTTTAACCCAAGCCTTGCAACGCCTCCACGAACATGAGTGAAGAACCACCCCAAGCCCAATCAGCCCCGCCCTCGGGCGCCACCACCACGCCCATCGTGCAAGTATGCGGGGTCTCCAAGATCTATCGCCTCCGCGAGGAAACCGTGTATGCCTTGAAAAAGGTGGATCTCACCATCTACCAAGGGGAATATCTCTCCATCATGGGTCCGTCCGGTTCCGGAAAATCGACCCTCTTCAACATCGTAGGCGCTTTGGACAAAGCCTCGGAAGGGTATGCCCAGATCGGCGACCTGCGTCTCACCGAATTGAGCCCCAGCCAGCTCTCACACGTCCGGTGCAACTATATCGGCTACGTCTTCCAAGCCTTCAACCTCATTCCCTCCCTCAGCGCCCTCCGCAATGTTTCCCTGCCGCGCATTTTCATGGGGGCGAGCCCCGAGGAGGCGGATGCCAAAGCCGCCGAAGTGCTGGAATCCGTTGGACTGGGGCACCGTCTCACCCACACCCCCGACGAACTCTCCGGCGGACAACAGCAACGCGTGGCCATCGCCCGGGCCTTGATCAACGAACCCGTGATCATCCTCGCCGACGAGCCCACCGCCAACCTCGACCTCAACACCGGCTCCGACGTGATCAAGATTCTCAAGAATCTTTCCGTCGAAAAAGGGGTGACCATCATCACCGCCACCCACGACCACAAAATGCTCAGCCAATCCGACCGCGTCGTCCGCATCCGCGAAGGCGAAATCGAGGCCATCCAAAACCGCGACGAACTCGAAATCGAAGAAGGCACGATCGAGTTTTCGCATTGATCCGACACGTGGAAGGTCGGCGGGAAGTTAGCCACCAAACGGCATCCAACCTGCATAAAATCAGCGGACCAGTCCATGCATCGTCCGAAAATTCCCTTGACCCACGAGGAATTTTTCCGCAGGGTCTTTTTCAACAAGGAGCCCTTTATGATCCGTATATCCTGTTTGGTTGTTTTGCTTTCCGGTCTGATTTGCGTTCAGGGCGCGGAAATGTTGACCCGAAGCTATGTCATCGGGCAAATTCCGGTTTTTCATGAGCAGCCCCATGGAGGGGGTGGGGGCTTCGGGGATGCTTTTGGAGGGGAGCCTGTCGTTGGCCGAGGCGATGTTTCCCCGCGTCGTCCCCGGGCGGATGAATCCGACCTCCCTTGGGCCCGCCGAACCGCCAATCCGGAATTTCTCCAGCAATATGTGACCCATCACCTCGGCGTGGAATTTCCGGAGGGCAGTTGGCTGCGGTATCAACGGGCCGGACATGTCCTGCACATGCACAACACCGAGGACAATCACGCCTTTATGAAATTCGGGCTCATCAGCCATCGTTTGCTTGCTTATCAGGTTGCCCTCACCCTTCGCATGGTTCGCTTTGATGACGCGGTGATTGAAGCCTTGGAACGAAACCACCCCGCCGGCATCCCCGACCGGCTTTTGGTCGATCTCTGGCGCGAGGGAGAAGGAGAGGTTCTGTCCAGCCAAAGCCTCAAAACCATCAATGGCGTGAATGCCATTATTCACTGTGTGGAAGAATTCATTTATCCGACGCATATGAGGACCACGTCTGAAAAGAAGGCGTCCGGAGCCGCGGAAAATGAGAATCCGGAAAAACATCCTCCGGTTTATGGGGGACACGAAACGATGCAAATCGGGGCAATTTTCAACATTACCCCAACGGTTTCCGCGGATATGCAAACGGTGAACCTGATGTTGCTTCCTGAAACGACCCAACTCAAGGGCGACAATCCCCTGCATCCGCCGGAACTGCAGCCGATGACCCCGATCTTCCATTCCATCAACCTCACCACCGCCTTGGTGGTTCAGTCCGGGTCCACCTTGGTGGCCGGACAAAGCAGCGACTTGGTGCCGGGCTCCTGGATTGTCATTTTCGTGGGCGCGCAACTGGTGGACACGAAAGGCGAGCCCATCGAACTTCCGCTGACCCCGCCCGAAGCGAATGCCGGTGAGGAGGTTCGGCCATGATTCGTCGTCCCCTCTTTTTTGCAATCCTCTTCGTCTTTGCCGCGCACGCCCAAGAAGCGGTTACGGAAGCCGCCTCGGATGATTCGACCGAATTCATCACCCGGGCCTACCACATTCCACCGACCCGATTCGGCGACCCTTTTGCAGAATTTCAGGTGCCTTCCGCCGATCGTGGCGATGAAGCGTTGCCTTGGGCCCGAAAGGTGGCCACGGAAGCGGATACCCTGGAATTTTTCGCGTCCACCTTCAATATCGATTTTCCCGAGGGCAGCCGGATTCGGGTGTTGCGCGCGACGACGGGCCTTACCGTGATCCTTCACAATACCCGCCGCAATCACGAGCGCTTCCAGACCATATTGCGCTTGAACGGCGTTTGGTCGGCCAATATTCGGGTCGTTTGGCGGGTGGTGAGCATGCCCAACGACGTTGTGGATCCCTTGGAGCGTGAAGCCGGCGGGGATCTGGATGACGAAACCCTCTTGGACCTCTGGAAACAGGGGCACGGAGAAAACCTGGCCACCCAAACGCTCATGAGTATAAATGGGGCGAACAACATATTGACCCTGAGCGACGAAATCATTTATCCCGCGGATATGGATACGCACGGGGAAGAGAATCCTCAGGTGATTTATGGAAATTTTCAGAAACGTGACGCGGGATTCATCCTGAACGTAACCCCCGTCATTCAACCGGGTTTTGAGACGATTTCGTTGACCCTGCTCCCGGAAGTGGTGGAGTATCGCGGTCACCTCCCCAATGTTCCCGAAACCCTGGCACCGCTCAGTCCGCTGTTTCGCACATTGAGCTATACGGGTTCCATCGAAATCCCCAACGGCGGCACCCGCATGGTGGGCATGAGCAACAACCACGACGGCACGCACCGCATTTTGATGTTCATCGGCGCCACCGCGATCGAGCCCGACGGCACCCCGGTCAAGCCGCTGGACACGGGCCTTTTTCAGGAGTGAGTTGCGTTGTCAGGTCACCGCCAGCGGTGTCCGCATTCTTCGCATTCAAAGCGGGGCCAACGAAACAGCAGGTTGAAAACTCCCAACGTGGCCACCAGGAGAATGGCGAATAAAAAGGGGCGTTTGATGAACTTGGCGTTCGTGGCCCTGCATTCCGGGCAGGTTCTTTCCAGGGCGGAGGCATCGTCCATACGTCGTTGATAATAGTCCTTGAGCACTTCCCGGGCCTTTTCCGCATCCTCCTCCGCCACCACAATGCGGATGCCGCCGATGGCGTTGGATAGAATCGGGTCCACGGCCAAGGTGTATTCCCCCTCTTGTTCGGAGGTAATGTCATTGGCCTCCAGTTCCATTTGCAGGAGGCTGGCATCCAGCGGCTGGGGGGCATTCCCCACCACCACGCGGTGGGTACCGGGTTGGAGGCTTTGGCGTTCTTCGTATTCATTCATGGGATTGGGAGACCTTGGGGACCGGGCGGACCGGAGGGGGTGTTGACATGCAAAATGGGGGAAATCCACCGAAGGGTCAAGGTTTTCCGAGCCTCGGAACGCGTTTTGTTTTGTCTTCCGACACTCGGAACCCCCCTTTGTCCACCTCAAGTGTCATGCGGAGTGTCATGTGGAGTGCCGTGCAAGTCCCCTTGTAAAAAAAATAAAACCCCTTGGAAACCAAGGGGTTAAAATGGGGTGAGTAACGGGATTTGAACCCGCGGCCTCCAGTGCCACAAACTGGCGCTCTAACCAACTGAGCTATACCCACCATGTTTGAGGGGCAGTTCTATACTGCGTTCCGCGTGCCTTGGAAAGAAAAAAAACGGAATTTTCCCGAAGGTTCGCGAGTTGTTCGTGAATCGGGTTTGCCTTTGTGTGTGGCTTGCATATGATAACGGGTGTCTATGGAACAATCAGCGCCTCAACTTCATATTGCCTTGGCCTGCGGGGGAACCGGCGGGCATATCTTTCCGGGTCTTGCCACTGCGGAGGTGCTCCATGCCCGCGGGCATCGGATCACGTTGTGGTTGGCGGGCAAGGATATTGAGGCGGAGGCGGTGGGGGATCGTCCGTGGACCCGTCACACGGTGCCGGCGAAGGGCTTTGAGGGAGGGATGTCGCAGGTGCCGAAGATCGTGTGGGGCTTGATGATGGCGAAACGGGCTTCGGTGAAGACGATGTCGAAGGATGTGCCGGACGTTTTGCTGGGCATGGGCAGTTATGCCTGTTCGGGTCCGGTGAGCGCGGCCCTGAATTTGGGGGTGCCGGTGGTGCTGCACGAGGCGAATGCGGTGCCGGGCAAGGCGGTGGATTTTTTCGCGCGGCGGGCCACGCGGGTGGCGGCGAGCTTTGAGATGACGCGTCACGCCTTGAAAAACAAGGCGCGTTTGCATATCACGGGGTTGCCTTTGCGGGAGGATTTGGCCAAGGCTTCGCTGGCGCCGCGGCGTGAAAAGGGTCCGGATGAACCGTTCCGCATCCTGTGCATGGGCGGTTCGCGGGGAGCCCGGGCTTTGAATTTGATCGTGCGCCGGGCGGTGCGGGAGTTGCACAAGCGGGAACCGAATTTGTTTATTACGCATCTGACGGGTCACGAGGACGAGGAATCGGTGCGCACCTGCTACGAAAACGCGGGGATTCCGCATCGGGTGGCCGCGTTTGAGCACAATATGGCGGGGGTGTATCATGAAACGGATTTGGCGGTGTGCCGGGCGGGTGCGGCCACCTGCGCGGAATTGAGTGTGTTTGGGATTCCCGCGCTTTTGGTGCCTTATCCGTATGCGGCCCGGGATCATCAGACCGCGAACGCGGAGGAGTTTTCCCGCTTGAAGGCGGCGGATATGATTGCGGAGCGGGATTTGGGGGTGGATTGGCTGGCGGAATATTTCGAGGGCAGCATGCACTCGCCGGAACGTTTGCAGCGCATGCGCGCGGCTTCGCGCAAGCGGGGCATTACCGACGCGGCGGCGCGGCTGGCGGATTTGGTGGAGGAGGCGGCGGCCGATGAATGATTTGCCCGCGCATTGGCTGGCTTCGCCCACAAGGGTGCATTTGATCGGCGTGGGCGGCGTGGGCATGGCGGGCGTGGCCCGTTTGCTGCAACAGGGTGGTTTTGTCTTGAGCGGTTCGGATACGGCGCCGAATCGGCTGACGGAGGGGTTTCAGGCCAAGGGCGGGCGTTTTTTTCGGGGTCATGCGGTCGCGCATCTGGATGACGATGTGGTTTGGGCGGTGCGGACGCCGGCGGTGGGGGAGGACAATCCGGAGGTGGCGGCCCTGCGGGCCCGTCACATTCCAGTGTTTGCCCGCGGGGATGTGTTGGCGGCCTTCAGTCGTCAAAGGCAAACTGTGGCGGTGGCGGGTGCCCATGGCAAGACCACCACCTCGGCGATGTTGACGCATTTACTGCGCAATGCGGGGATCGAATGCGGCTACGCCATTGGCGGGGAGACGGGTTTTCCCGGTAGGGTGGGGGATGCGGGAACTTCGCCTTGGTTTGTGTGTGAGGCGGATGAAAGCGACGGGACGCTGGTGCAATACGCGCCCGAAATCGGGGTGCTGACGCATGTGGAATGGGATCATGTGGAGCGTTTTTCCTCGGAAGCGGCCTTGATGCGCTGTTACCGCGCGTTTGCGAGGCGTTGCGGCACCTTGGTGGTGCGCGCGGATGACGCGTTGGCGATGGAAATCGCGGCGGATCATCCCCGGGTGATTCGGGTGGGGGAAAACCCCAAATTGCTTTCCGCGCAAAGCGATCCGACGGGTCAGGAGATGGAAGTCGAGGTGGACGGGCAAATCAGTCGGTTGCGTTTGCCCTTGCCGGGGAAGCATCAGGCGTGGAACGCTTTGTTGGCGATCACGGCGGCCCATTGCGCCTGCGGGGTGTCGAGGTTCGATTTGTCCGATTTTGTTTCGGTGGGGCGGCGTTTTGAGCGGCATGAGGTCGCGGGGGTGACGGTGATCCACGATTATGCCCACCATCCCACGGAGGTGCGGGCGTTGATGGATTCGGTGCGGGCGCTGGGGGATCGTCGGGTGGTGGCCGCGTTTCAGCCGCACCGTTACAGCCGGACCCGGCATTTGCTGGAAGGCTTTGCGGACGCGTTTCGCGGGGTGGCTTCCCTGCATTTGTTGCCCGTGTACGCGGCTTCGGAAGGGCGTGAGCGCGGGGTGGACTCCGATGCGCTGGCGGTTTGTTGCCGGCAACGGAACCCCGGATTGGCGGTGGGGTTCCATCGTTCCCGGACGGAACTGGCGGGGGCGGTGATGAAAGAACTTGGCCCCGAAGACATTTTCATGGTTGTCGGAGCCGGGGATATCCTTATGGTAGTCCCCATGATCTTGGAACAACTCAAAGAAAAGGAAATTGCCCATGCCTGAACGCTTTCAACATGTGGCCGTACTCAAAGGGGGACCTGGCGCCGAGCGGGAGGTGTCCCTGCGCTCCGGCGCGGCGGTAGCGGCGGGATTGCGCGATGCGGGATACACGGTGGACGAGGTGGAGGTGCGGCGCTTGGATTTCACCCTGCCCGCGGGCGTGGAGGCGGTGTTTCCGGTGTTGCACGGCGAATTTGGCGAAGATGGCATGGTCCAAAGGCGTCTGGAGGAATTGGGGGCGCCGTATGTGGGCGGACGCAGTTGGGAGATGCCGCGTAGTTTTGACAAGGAAATCTCCCACGCCCTACTTGCCGCCAATGGACTGCCGGTGGCGACCCACGAAATGATCACGGCGGGCATGAAACCCACGTTACCGTTGCCCTTGGTGTTGAAAGCGCCGCGGCAGGGGTCGAGCATTGGCGTGGAAATCGTGCGGGAGGCCGGACAATTGGACGGGGCCCTGGCGCGAACCTTTGTCCACGGACCCCGGGTTTTGGTGGAAGCGTACGTGCCGGGACGGGAATGTACGGTCGGGTTTTTGGGGGACGACGCCTTGCCGCTCATTGAAATCGTGCCCGCGGAGGGCGCGTATGATTTTCAGGCCAAATACGAGCGAAACGACACCCGATACCTGGTGCCGGCCCCGTTTCCGGCGGATTGGATGGAAAAAATCAACGCCCTTGCCCGCCGTGCCTATTCGGTTTTGGGGGGGCGTCACCTGGGTCGCGTCGATTTTCGAGTGACAGAGGATGGACAGCCCGTTATTCTTGAGTTAAACCCATTGCCGGGCTTTACCGCCACCAGTTTGCTGCCGAAGGCGGCCGCGGCGGCGGGCATGGACTTTGCCACCCTGTGCGCCCGCATTATGAATATGGCCGAATCCCAAAGTGAATGTATGGAGACCGAAACGACGAGCCCATGAAAAAAGGACCCCCGAAATCCCAGCGCGTGAAACGCAAGAAATCCAAGACGATTTCCGGCGGCCTGCTGCAGGTGAACGCCAAGGCCACGGCGGCGCCTGCGGGCCTGGCCATGCCGCCCGTGATCGCCATTGTGGTGATGGGGTTGTGTTGTCTGGTGATTGCGTGGGGCTTGGGGCGGGGGGTGGGGGGGTGGGGGCGCTTGTTGTTCACGGAAAACGACAGATTCAATTTGCAGCGGATCGAAGCCCGCACCGACGGGGTGATTTCTGAGGCGTTGTTTGTGCAGTGGTCGGGCGTGAACCTGAATGAAAATCTGTTCCAAATCAATTTAAACAGCGTTCGTACCGAGCTTGAATCCCATCCCATTGTCCGCCGGGCGGTGGTGCGGCGGAAGTTGCCCGCCAATCTGGAAATCATCATCAATGAACGGGTGCCGATCGCGCGCATGGGGCAGGTGGACGGCAACATGAGCTGGCTGGTGGACGCGGAGGGGATCATCATCCGCAAAAGCGTGCGGGATCAGCATTTGCCCCTGTTGTTGGGCGCACCTGCCGAGGCAACGCTTGGGGATGATATTTCCCGAGGGCGTTCGGGGGCAGCCTTGGAAGTGCTGGCCCGTCTGCGGGAAATGCCGGCCTTGAAACGGGAGCTTTTCGAAGTCCAACAGGTCAATGTGCGGCACCCCGATTTTCTGGAATTCCGTTTGCGGAACGGGATCACGGTGTTTTTGCCCTTGGAGGGCGATGCCCGGGCACGCTTGGAGAAGGCGACGCGCATTTTGGATGAAAACCAGCGTTTGGATCCTCCCCGCAACGAAATCAGCATTTTGCCTTCCGGTCCCAATCACATAGGAGCCCGGTGATGCGCCAACCGTTTGCCTTGGAAAGTTTTCGTTTATGAGTCATCCCATCGCCGTATTGGAAATTGGAACCTCGGAAGTTCGCGTCCTCGTGGCCGAACCCCGTGAAGATGGTCACTTGATGATTACCGGAGTCGGCGTGGCTCCTTCGCGCGGCATCCGGAAAAGCGAGGTCATTGATTTCGACAATGCCTTGGCTTGCGTGAAAAGCGCGATTCAAGAGGCGGAAAACAACGCCCAGGTTTCGATTCAGGATGTGATGCTGGTCTTCAGCGGCGGTCATATCCGGCAGTTGATCAACCGGGGGACGGTGACGGTTTTGTCCGAAAACCGGGTGATTCAGCGGGAGGACATGGACGATGTCATGGAAAACGCGCGGGCGGTGAATCTTCCCCCCGATCACGAAATTCTGCACAGCATTTATCAGCATTTTTATATCGATGATCAGCCCCGGGTGGTGAATCCGGACGGCATGATCGGCTCCAGGCTTTCGCTGGACATGTTGATCCTCTACGGGGTGCGCAACCGGGTGCGCAATCTCGTGCATGTGGCCGAGGAGGCGGCGGTGGAAGTGGCGGACGCCGCGTTCGGAGGGCTTTGCTCGGCTTTGGCGGTGCTGTCGCGTCAGCAAAAAGAGGGCGGGGCGATTGTGATTGATCTGGGGGCGGGCACCACCGACTATGTGCTCTATTCGGAACAAATTATCGCCCGGGCGGGGTCGATTGCGGTGGGCGGCGACCATGTGACCAATGACATTTCCCTGGGACTCAATCTTTCCGGCAGCCAGGCGGAAAGACTAAAGCGGAAGCATGGCGCGGCCATGATCGATTTGGGGGCGAGGGACCGCAAAATCCCGATTACCCCCGAAAGCGGGTATCCGGTCCGGGAAATCCAGTTGCGCGATCTCAATACGATCATGCACGCCCGGATGCAGGAGATTTTCGAGTTGGTGAAGTCGGACATTGGCAAGGAATCGTTGCGCAGGCGTTTTAGCGCCGGGGTGGTGTTGACCGGAGGCGGCGCCCGCATGGCTCGGGCCACGGAACTGGCGTCCCGGGTGTTTGAAATGCCCTGCCATATCGGCTTGCCCAAAGAAGTGACGGGTCTGGCCATGCCGGGAGAATCCCCCGAATATGCGGCCACGGTGGGGATGCTGAAATACGCGATGCGAAATCCCGGGGCCACCAGCCGGGGATTCTCGATCAAAAACATTTTCAAAACCCTGTTTCTGAAAGCCTGAAGTTCCGAATGAGCACCCCCGCACCCGCTTTCGACCCCGACGCCCCCCGCGATCCTTTGCGGATTCTGTTTCTCGCCCTCGGCAATGCGGGCATGCAGTTGATTGCCCACTTGCCGCGACGGGTGCCTGAATTGCATTATGCGGCCGTGGATACCGACGCCCAGGCGCTGGAGGCCTGCAAGTTTGAGAACAAACTTCTGATCGGCGAAGGCAAAACCGGGGGGCTGGGCACGGGCAGCAATCCGGATTTGGCCCGTCAGTGCGCCGAAGCCCAGGATGAGGAGTTGGTGGATCTGCTGCGCGACATGCGGGTGGTGATTTTGGTGGGCGGACTCGGGGGCGGGACCTGTGGCGGGGTGGGCCCGTATTTGGCGGAACGGGCCCGCGACATGGGTTGCGTGGTATTGGCGGCGGTGGTGCGGCCCATGGAAGCGGAGGGCGGGCATCGTCGTCATGCCGCCGACGCGGCTCTGGCGCACTTCCGCGAACATTGTCAGGCGGTGACCCTGTTTCCGCTAGATGTCCTGCGGGAAGACAACGGCATGACCCTGCAGCGTCTGATCAGTCGCTGCGGTTTGGAAATCAGCCGGGCCTTGGGCGGCTTGGCGGTGCTGTTGCGCACCGGCTGGTTGTTGCCCTTGACCATACAGGATATCATTCAGGTGATGCAGCGCGCGGATGGATATTGCCGATTGGTCGCGGTGTCGTCGGATGGCGAGGACCGTATGCCGGATGCGTTGGACACCTTGTTTGCCCATCCGCTGATCGACAAGGGGAGCCTGCTGGCGCACAGCGGCGGGGTGGTGATCGGAATTTTGTGCGGACCCAAAACCACGGTGCGCGAACTGGAGCATATCAGCGCGGAAATTCGTTCCGTGTTGCGCTCCGATGCCGAGTTGAAGATCGGCGTGGCCCAAGACGAGCGGTTTGGCAGTCATCTGGCCCTGGTGGCCATGGTGGCGGAGCGTTGGTCGGAACGGGCGGTGGCTTTGGAAGTGGTGAATCAGAAGGAGACGGATGAAGACACCGATGAGGAGGCCGCGCCGACGGATCCCAAATTGGTGCAGGGGGAAATCGATCTGGGGGCCAATGCCAATGCCAACCATGCCCGCGGACGGTTCAAAGGGGCGGAACCGACCATCGTGGAAGGCATGGATCTGGACACGCCCACGTTTATTCGCAAGGGCATCCGCCTGAGCCCACCAATCAAGCGGTAGCCCTATTTCGCCAGCGGGATATTCGGTATTTCGCCCAAGGGGGCGACTTCTTCGGTTTCGAGCAGGATTCTTTCCACGCCATTGCGGCGGATGACCGCTTGCCCGGGAATGCCTTCGGCGGGATTGGTGGCGAGGAAGATTTCATCGCTGACCCCGTTGAGGGTGACGCGCACGCCGGTGCCGTTGGCGAGGGTTTCGAAGGTGGGTTGCGGGGTACCGCGTTCGTAGGGATACAACACCCATAGCACCGGGGTGCCGGGGGCGGTTTCCAAGCGGACCCACTGTTGGTATTCGCCGTACATCCAGGTTTCCGTCCAGCCGGGCGGGGGAATGAGGGCTTTGCCGTCGCTTTCTTCGATCAGTTTCCGCCAGGCTTGCCATGCTTCGGGTTCCTGACGTCCCGGACGCCAGGCGGGTTTCCAGCCGGGTAGGGGAATGCTGTCGACGCCGTGTTCGCGCTTGAGCGCCTCCATGCGCGCGGCCCATTCGTCCATGGTCTCGCCCACCCGAAAGGTGTATTGTTCGCCGGGAGACATCATCCAGGAATCGGAATAGGACCAATGGCGTTGGTCGATCTTGAGGTCCGTGGCCTCGGCCACGTAGAGGGCCATGTCCATTTTGTGTTGTCCGGTGGCGGTGATGAGGTTGCCATCCACGGAGAGTTCACGGGAGAGCAGGTGGATGTTCACCGCCTGGGCTTCCTCGCTTTGGGTTTCATCGCGGACCACCAGATAATCGGCGAAAGGACTGCCTTCCTCGTGTTTGACCATGCTGATCAATCGGCGGTGCACGATGGGCGAGACCTCCCGGCCTTCGTAACTGCGTCCGAATTCATGGTCTTCGGGGTAGAGCGGGGTCATGTTGACGCTGTTGGAGCGTCGTTCGGCCACAAAGACGTCGGCGAATTCAGAGGATCCGAAGCCGCCGGCGTTCGCGGTACTGAAAATTTGCTCCATGCCCTGCACATTTGCGTTGCGCTGGTTGTGCCGCACGGTGCCTTCGCGGCCAAAGGTCATGGAGTTGTGCAGGGCGGCGTGGTCGCCGCGCGGGGTGTAACTGCAGTTGTAGTCGAGGCTGATGGGTTCGCCGTGGGAATAGAAGTGGTAGGCGAGTTCGTCATTGTGGTAGTGGCCGCGGGTGGGGCCAGCCTTGACGGTGAGGAAGGATTCGCGCTCGGAACCGAAGTTGTTGCGCAGAATCGCCCCGAAACCGTAAAAAGTTTCGCTGTCCCAGTCCATGTCCATGGGATCCATGGGGGGGATGGTGGCGTCGGCATCGATGAGTTGGGTGCGCAGGCGATTCCGCAACCGCATGCCGCTGTCGAGCAGCAGTTGCCAGGCACCTTGCATTTCCGAGGCGAATTCGGGATCTTTTTCGGCATAAAAACTGGCGAGGCTGCCGAATCCATGACCCAGGCCCGAGGTCCAGCGGTGGGTGTCCCCGATGGGGGCGGCGTGTCGGAGGTTGATGCGATGATTGAAGGGGGTGATGAGCTTGCGGTGCCAGCGCCCGGTTTCCTTGAACAAGGGGTTCGCGGTGACGGGGTTGCCGAATCCGGTGTTCAGGAAGATGCGGGCGAGTTCGAGTTGGTGCTTGAGGGAGTAGCCGGAATAACCGGGGCATTCGTAGCCGACGCCATCGGGAGCGAGCAGGACTTTGTCGATGTCTTCCATGAAGTTCTCGTATCCAAAGCCGAGCCATTCATCGCTGTGGGGGTGGTCGCGCATGGCGGAACCGATGTAAATGGCGCCCATGTATTTGTCGGTGTGGAAGTTGGGGTTGCCGGGGGACCAGCCTTGGTGCCAACCCGGCCAGGCGTCCAGATCGGTGACGATGTATCCCATGGCGGCGTGCAGGGGACCGCCCACGGGCCTTCCGCCGGCAAAGAGGTCCGCTTCCGCGAAATTGGCGACGTTCCGGGTGGCGCGCTGGGTGGGATTGAGGAAATCGTCCTGATATCGGCGCTCCAGCCAAAGGCCGGCGTCCTGGGGATTGATGTTTTTGCTATAGTCCGAGGTGATCATTCGCAGGATTTCCATGTCGGTGCTGCCCAATTGTTGTTCGACCTCCCGCAATTCGCGGTTGAGTTCGTCGTGGGCCTCCTCGGCGGCGGCGCGCTCGGCTTCGTCGCGCCCGTTGTCGCGACGGATTTGGTTCAATTCCTGCACGCGGGGACGGAGTTCCTCGCGTTTGGCTTCGAGTTCGCGCAGTTCCGCGAGTTCTTCGGCGAAAATTTCCGCTTCCGCGCCCTCCCCGGAACTGTACGCTTCCCGGAGTTGTTCCAGTCGTTTGCGGGAGATCATGGCGTTGGGGCCGGCGAGATCGGGGTCGCGTTCCCAGTCGAGAATATATTTGTTGGTGACCGCGACGAGGGTCCAGTCGGTGTGGCGACGGACGAGACTGTTGAGGTGGTTGAATTCCCTGCGGGGACCGATGCAAAGCGCGAAGGCGCGTTGGCCATAATGCAAACCGCTGCGTTCGCCGTCCCGAAGCGGAAAGCGGGCGCTGCCGCGATTGCAGTCCTGAGCGTAGGCGGCGATGGTGGCGGGGTAGGGGCCCACCCATTTGGAGGCGAAGGCGGCAATGATGCCCACGGCGGGGTTGTCGGGGCTGTAGTTGTCCGCCGCCCGGGTCAGTTCCACTTCGAGCAAATCGGCGATTTCGTAGAGAGCTTTATACCGCTCATTCAGGGGGATTTTATTGTTATCGGTGATGAGGCGTAGGTTTCCGACGCGGTCCCGTTTGGCGGCGGCTTCTTCGTCATCGTTGGCGGCACGGTCGAGATCGCGGAGGGGATTGCGCCAGCTTCGGTTGAGGGTGTGGTCGATGCCGGGCGGGTTTTCGCCGCCACTGGTCAGAATAAAATCCTGGGAGCCGCCGCCCCCTTGATTCCACCGGGGACGCAGCAAGGCGAAGGGCCGTCCGGTTTGGTCGGGGCGGGGTTCGGCGGGCACCCAATGCTGGGTGGTGTTGCCGCCGAATTGGTCGTAAAGGAACCAGCGAACCCAAGTGACCGTGTCCACGGGCATGTGCTCGTCCGGGGAAAATCCAGGCAAATCGGGTGCATTCGTGGGGTCGCCCCAGGCCATCCAATGTTGATGGATGCCGAAAGGACCCGCCGCATCGCTGGCGGGCAGATGAAAGCGTTCGTTGGCTTCGATCCAGGGATCGCCCATGACGAAGCGCAGGTGGACTTCGTAGGCGTGGCTCAACTTGGGAATTTCCTCGCGCGGGGGTTGGTTGGGCTCCCAATCGTGGACTTGTTTGCCCAATTGCAGGGGCAGGGCGGACGTGAGGCCGTCTTCTTCGGCCACGAAGTCATAGCGCACGGCCACGTCGATGAAGACCGGTCCTTGTTGCAAAATTTCGACCTCAACGCCCCGCACCAAAGCGTCCCCTTCAAACCAGGCCCGTCCGTCCCAGGCCTCGGTTCCTTTCACCCGTCCGCCGGCAAACCAATGCGGGACCTCCGAAAAGGGGCGGGGATCGGTAAACTGTTGGCCCTTGCGGAGGCGAAACTCGTACATGCCGTTGTCGATCAGATGATAAGTGTCCTGGTCCCGCATGGAAATTCCGGGTGGGATTTCCTCGGTGCCAAATGTGACGGGCACGCGGTCGAGAATTCCGGTGACATTGCGTCCGCGTGAATCTTCATAGCTTTCTTCCTCATCAATGGTGGCCACGAACCAAGCCCGGGCGATTTCCCGTCCGTCGCGTTGCACGCGTTCGATTTGTACGGGGCGGGTGTGTCCGGAGGCGGTGGCGGTGGCAAGGGTGTCGGCGATCTCCGCATCCACCTCCAAATAGGTCAAGTCCCAAGGCCAAGAGCTGCGGAGGGTATTGGGAATGACGCCTTCGACTTGGGCGAACAGGGTAAAGGGGAGGAGCACAAAGGCCGATAGCAAAGATTTTGAGTTCAAGAGGGGATTCATGGAGGTCCTTAAATCGGGTTGTTCGAATCGGATAAAATTTATTTGTACCTATACCATAGGATTTCGCGAACAGGCAAGCCCAAGTCGGGCTTTCTATGCCCCAACCGACTTTCGGCGGTTTTTTCTGGTCAAATGAATTGGCGGGGGTATCCTTTCCATAATGAATCGCATTATTTTTTCTTTACCGCTCCTGATGATGTGTGTCGGGCTAACGACGGTATGGGGACAAAGCCTCAATATCGAAAGCCAATACAGCCCCTTGAATCGACAGCGCTCTCCGCGTTCCTCCACGGAATACATTATCCTGCACACCACCGAAGGCGGAGGGCGGGGCAGCTTGGAAAAATTGCGCAGATTTGGGGAGGCTCATTATATGGTGGATACGGACGGAAAAGTCTACCGGATCATCGAACACCGGCGGATCGCCACCCACGCGGGGCGCAGTATGTGGGATGGCCGCTCCAACGTGGACAATTTTTCCATCGGCATCGAAATCGTGGGGTATCACGACCGCCCGATCACCAATGCGCAAAAACAGGCGGTGCGGGAATTGTTGCGTCAACTGAAAGCCATTTACCGGATTCCCGACAATCGGATTTTGCCGCATTCCATGGTGGCTTATGGGCGGCCCAACCGCTGGCATCGTGCCGCTCACCGGGGGAGGAAGCGTTGTGGCATGCTCTTTGCCCGCGAGGATGTGCGCCGTGAACTGGGTTTAACCTCAAAACCCGCTTTCGACCCGGACGTGCGCGCGGGGCGCTTGGTGGTGGCCGACAGTTATTTGGAACGGGTGCTTTTCGGACCCTCGCCCGTGGGAACCACGACCGCGGCTGCGGCGACGGCAACCGTTCCCGACGCCCCGAATGTCATTGCCCGCAACCGTTCCGCCTGGGACATTGCCAGGGAGCAGTACAATTCCCCGGAAACGCGATATGAATTTCCGGATGGAACCGTACGGCGCGGCAATGAGATATCGAATTGGAACCGAATGCCGGCCGGCACCGTCGTGCACATGGGCAATGTCGCCGAGGCCGATCAGCAACGGGAAGCCGAACGCGTGCAACTGATCGGACGGGACGGGCAAACCGCGTCCGAAATCGCCGGGGATGCCACCCGGGACGCCCGGACCATCTATTTTATGGGGGATGGTCGCGTCGTTCAGGGCAACGAAATGACCGAAGAGGAGGTGAACCGCCTCCCGCGCGGGACGGGGATGTTGGTGGGCTATATGCATGGGGGCGTCATCAGCGCGCGGCGCCGGGCGTTTGACATCGTGGGGCCGCGATGGAACCTTTCCACCACCTTTTACCGTTTGCCCGACGGGCGCATTCAAAGTGGCGAGGAAATCAACGAACGCAATATTCCCAACGGCACCATGGTGTTTTTCCAACCTTGAGCCTGGCAAGAGTCATGAAGGTTTCCAAAGCCAATGTACGCACTTTCACGATGGAGGACGGGTGGGTGGCCCGGGTGGGGTGCACCGACGTGGACAACGATATACTTGTCTTTCAGGAATCTTTTCCCCAAGACATGTGGCTGCATGTCAAAGGGTGTCCGGGCTCCCACGTGGTGCTGCACCATCCCGAGGATTCCGATCCGCCCAAGGCGGTCTTGCAGGCCGCCGGACGCCTGGCCGTTCAGCACAGCAAAGCCAAGAATGCCGGAAAAGCGGCGGTCACCCTATCACGGGTTTCGGATTTGAGCAAACCCCGGGGAGCGCCCGCCGGTCAGGTTGTAGTGCGCAAAGGACGGACCCTGACGGTGCAAACGAGGGTCAGAACGAACGAGGAAATCCCGAAACCCCATTGAAAACCGGCATTATTTTCAACCAATGTGTTTTGGAGCTTGTCGAAGGGGGAGAAGGTTTGTTAGTGTTTTTTTGATTTAGATTTGAACAAACCCCGCAAATCGGGGTAGGATGAATTGATTATGAATGTACCCTCCTCCAATCCAAACAGCGTTAAAGACGCAAAGCGGGCACCGGCTTACCCCGGGTGTCGGCATTCCGGTGTCGCATCTGGCTTCACATTGGTTGAATTGCTGGTGGTCATGGCCATCATCATCCTGATTTCGGGCTTTATCGTCACCGCGATTTCCGGCGGTGATGGTAGCCAAGCCCTGAATTCCGGCATTTCCAAGGCAAACGGAATTTTCAGTGTGGCCCGATCCGCGGCGGTGCAGCGGAAAGCACCCATGCGGGTTTTGGTTCACTTTGATCCAGAGGACCCCGACAAATTCTTGAGGTACATGGTGACCCTGTATTTGGATGACAGCGAAACGCCTCCCCAATGGAAAGTATATTCAGAGGGTCAATATTTACCTAACGGGGTGTATTTCAGCCCTGGCTACTCCGGTCAGGCGGGCAATTTGCGCCTCCAAACTTGGCGATTGACCGTGGGGGATGATTATCAAGTGAATTTGATTCAACCAAACCCTCTTTTTCGTAATCCTTATGCCATGGGCAATCTGAATGTTGACCCGCTTAGTCATGCCATTCCCGGGCGTGACCAGTGGTACACGTTTGAGTTTAATGCAAATGGCACCTCCCATCAACCGGGTGTCCGTTTTGTATTGGCCAATGGCATATTGAACCTTCAAAATCTTGAGTTGCGTATTCCCAACGCGGAAATCCTGGGTGGGTTTGTGATTTTTCGAAGCGGAAAAGCCGTCCATTTTCAAGATACCAGTCAAATCACAGGAAATTAAACGATGATGAATAATTCACCTAAGCAGGGCCACCGACGACGGGCCGGATTCACCTTGGCGGAAATCCTGTTGGCAATGTTGGTTTTCGCCATTGCCATTACCACGATTTTGGCTTTGCTCGCTCGTTCCATTGAAACCGTGGATGAAATCGTTTTGAGAGATGAAGCCATGCGGTTAAGTTCGGCCGTTGAAAGCTTCATGAGAGATTTACCTTTCAATGAGGCCTATGAATTTGTCCGAAATGAAAGCGTTTATCTGCAAGGCAACTTTTATTCAGCTGACCCGAACAGAAATCTCCGCGTAGATGGCACCATGTGGGAAATCCCCATTACCGATCGGAATCAAGCCCAAATGAATGCGGGTGAGGATTTCCTGGTCGCTCCCGTCGTCAGACCGAACAGACCTTTCACAGCCAACAACGGTAGGGCCATTAATTTGGGTGCAGCGAGGAACCTCGCAGAACGTGACTATAGAGCCCGCATGGGGCGCTATTTTCAAATCCGATTGGTGGTTTCGGAAACCAACCCCATTGCCGCGGCGGACATGCCGAGCAACCCGGATGATTATGAGTCGGCCGTCATCGTGGTCTATGCCGAATTTTACCCCATGCCCACTTGGGAGCGCGTTTTTTCCGACAACCCCAACGCCCGGCCGGTTTACTCCTATAACTTTGCGGTGAGACGATGAAAAATATGAGTACCACATCCTGTCCATCCTCTCAAGGCATTCGCAAACGCGCTGGTTTCACCCTCATGGAGGTGATGGTCAGCTCGGCCTTGACTTTGGTCATTCTTGCCATGCTGTTCGGTATTCTCATGGGTGCCATGAACGCTTGGCAGACGGGATCTTCCCGCCTTCAGGAAAACGCGGATGCCCGCATGGCACTGGATTTGATCGCCCGGGATTTGCAAAGCATGGTCGTGCGGCAGACCACCATTGATCAGGAATGGCTGGTCTCGGGCCCCGTGGTGACCCCCGGCGATCCAACAGGCACCTCCAATCCGCATACATCAAACTGGCTGATGTTTTTTTCGCCCTCCTTGGATCGTGATGCGGGTCAAGAGGGCGATATTGTTGCCGTGAGCTACCGCGTGGGGTATCAGGATCCCATGACGAATAACACGGACAGTAACTACAAACTTTTCGGCTTGTACAAGCAAATGGAAAGCACCACCAATACCTTCTTGAATGTGCTGGGGCTCCAAGACATCATGGCGGATCATTGGATGGCGGCGGATACGTTGAACGCCAGTGGTTTGATTATTCCAAATGTCGTGGATTTCTCCATCAACTGGCAAATTCGCCAGCAGAATGGAGACATTGGGTACGAGCCGGAAGTCGTGCGCTTGGGGAATACATTGACAACTTCGACGGTCGGCAATCCGCTTCGCATAGTAGCCGCGGACATTTCCCTGACGGTTGTCAATGATGCCGGAGCAAAGCGCCTGCAACTTCTGGAGCGGACCGGGAATTTGGGGCAAAACCAGTTGAATGACGTGATCACGCAATTTGGACGCGTATTCACCACTCGGGTCAAAATCGAGTATTAAACAGGCAAGTGCACGTCCCGCACTTTTTTGGCGAGTCATGCTTGCCAATTTTTTCTGTGTGGGTATGGGGAGGGTATTGTTATATTTCTCCTTGGATTCCCCCTCATTCACACGACCCTCGATGACAGCGTAATGCCGATATGACCGAGACACACCATTCTCAATCCCCATTGATTCAAGCCAAAAATTTGGAGCGGGTCTACCGTACCGGCGAAGAAGTGGTGTATGCGATCAAAGACGTGACCCTCGACATTTATCCCGGGGAGTACCTCTCCCTGATGGGGCCGTCGGGTTCCGGCAAAAGCACGTTTTTTAATATGGTGGGGGCTTTGGACATTCCCACGGATGGCACGATTTCCATCGGTGGGCGGGACCTGCGAAAACTCAAAAGACCCGAATTGGCCTACCTGCGCTGCGTGAACATCGGCTATATTTTCCAGAATTATAACCTGATCGAAGTGGTCAGCGCCCTGCGAAACGTGACTCTTCCCATGCGATTTCGAGGATTGTCCGAGGCGGATGCCCGGGAAAAGGCCGCGGTTTTGTTGGAAAGCGTGGGGTTGGGAGAGCGGATGCATCACTTGCCCGGCGAACTTTCCGGCGGCCAACAACAGCGCGTGGCCATCGCAAGAGCGTTGGCCAACGATCCCAGCCTCCTGCTGGCGGACGAACCGACCGCGAACCTCGACAGTAAAACCGGCTTGCAGATCGTGGAATTGTTAAGCCAGTTGAGTCATGAACGCGGGGTGACCGTGGTTTCCGCCACCCACGACCACAATATGTTGGCCGTCAGCGACCGGGTGGTTTACCTTCGGGACGGGGCCGTGGAACGCGTGGTGAAACGTGAAGATTTGGACATTCAAGTGGGACACATCGAATGAAGCATGCCCTGACGATTCTTTTTGGCGCCCTGTTGATCGCCATCATCACGCCTTTGGCCCAATTCAGCACCTTGGCCATGGTCAACCACGATCTGGAGACTTCGGCCGCTTCCGGTTGGGTGTTTGGCCTCCTCTTCGCCTTTGTGTTGGCGGCGGTGGCGTTGCGTCTGATTACCCGCAAGCCTTGGTTGAATCGCGGGCAGGTGGTGCTGATTTTCTCCATGCTTTCCATTGCCGTGCCCATCATGAACCTGGGATTGGTCCGCCCGTTGTTCCTCTCCTTGCGGGCCGTCCAGCAACATTATGTGGGTTTGGGCGTGGATACCTACCGGCGCGCGTATCAGGAACAATCTCCCAATTGGTTTCCGGTGGTGCCCACCACCGAGGGGTTGGCCCATCACAAGGCCGATCGGCTTTTGCGTCTTTTGAATGACGACGGCTTGGCCCGGCGGAGGCAAAACGCCCTGAACGAGTGGTTGTTGGATCTGCAAATCGAGGCCCGCCAAGTCGAGCGGGGCCTGGACCCCCGCGAGGAGGTCGGCGCGGAATTGTTGGAACGCTTGGAAGATTTGGGACTGATTGAAGTGGAGCGCATCCGCTTGACCTTGGATCGCGACGAGAATTTGCAGGAAGTCGCCGCGCGTTTGCAACTCATCCAACCCGTGGAAACCCTCTACGCGCGTTTGCGAACCGAAAGCGCCGAGGCCGCGGAAACCCTTTTGGCGCGAATTCAAGATTTGGACGAGCGGGACTTCTATTTTGTCCCCAGTGTGCGCCGTGAATTCGATCGGGGCATTCGCGGGCGTTTGACCCGCTTGTTGGATGAGCAACTCGACGCCGAAGAACGAAACGCGGTTTTGGCGCGGGGCCGCGCCCTCGAGGAGGAGCTGCCGGCGTTGCGGTCCTTGATCATGCAAATGGGGGAGCGGGATCGGGGACAAGTGCAGCGGGCCCGGCGGGAGGCCCATGAGCAAGTGTTCCACGCCATGGACCCCGTCGAACTCGCCGAAATTCGCACCGAATTTATTTTCCGCTCCCGGACCCAGGAGCGTAGCGGCATGTATGCCCAACGTCCGGCCGCCGAAATTCCCAATCACGATCTCGCGGCCATGGAAGAATCCGTGTTCAGAACCAGCGAAGAAAAGGACATGCTGCGGGAAATGGGCTTCAGGCAACGGATCGGATTTGTCATGGGCCAAGTCCCCGCGGAACTGTGGCGGGGTCCCCTGATCCGTTGGGCATTGTTTTTCCTCTCGATTTTCCTGTTCCTCATGTGTCTGGCGGAATGGTTGCGCCGCAAATGGGTGGATCGCGAAAACCTGGCCTTCCCCCTGGTGGAAGTGGCCGATCAGTTGATCCGCCACGATTTCCGCTTGGAAACCGCCGAGGACTTGTTGCACCCCGAAAAACGGCGGGGCATGTTTTCCAACGTCTTCTGGGGCGGATTCGCCTTGGGCATGCTGATTATGGTGGTGGAAGCGGTCGGATATTACGGGCAGGGCACCCAACGGGTCATTGCCTGGGATTTGACCGCCGTCTTTGGCTTGCGGGAACTCAACAATCTGGTCTTCGTGCTTTCGCCCATCCTGATCGGTCTCTTCTTTTTGGTGAGCTTGGAAATCAGCTTTTCGGTCTGGACCCTTTATCTGATTACCCGGGTGACCTTCCTGGCCATTGGATTGCGGGCCGATGGCGCGATTCGAGATCCAAACTACGTGGGATGGGCCTCCCGGGGCTTTCCCTTCGAAATGGAACAGTTGCTCGGCGCGGGCGTGTGTTGTGGCGTGCTTTTGCTGATCAAGGCTTGGGGCGCCTCCGGAAAAAGCGAGTCCGCCGGCACCTCCGGCACCCCTTATTTGCCCGGAAAATTGACCTTGGCCGGATTGATAGTCTTGCCCTTGCTGATGATGGGGTTTGTCTATGATCTGGGGATGAAACATATCGGCGTGATGATTTTCTTCGGGGTGGTGTTGCTTTTGATGGTGATCACCTCCGCGCGCTTGCGCGCCGAAACGGGCCTGCCCATGCAGCAGGTCAATTACGATTTCACGCGATTCCCCATGATGTTCGGGCTGTCGGGAACGATGGGGGTCAAATCCTTCCTGAATTATTTCGCCCTGGTGTTTCTGCCCGTCAGCCTCTTGTTCCGCCTTCTGCCCCAACAGCTTGAAAATCTGGAGTTGGCCCGGCGCCACCAAGTCAAGGGCGGAATGTTGGCCTTGGCCACGTTGGTGGCCTTTGTTACCGCCTTGGGCGTGGGGCTGTTCAGTTTTCTTCTCATGGTCTATTGGGTGGGGGCGCCCGCTTTGGGCGCGGGCGCCGTGGGGCAAGGACCCGAGCCTTCCGCGATCATGGCCTATCCGCTCTGGGTTTCGCACTTTCTTGGCGAACAAGGATTGGGCACTTTCACCCAAATTCATCGTACCCGTTTGATTTTTGTTTTCGTGGGCGCATTCATTTTCGGCGTGCTCACCCTGCTGCGCAATCGAATTTTGCGCTTCCCGTTTCACCCCTTGGGCTATTTGCTGTTCCTGTTCAGCGTTTATCATGTTTGGTTGTCCCCTTATCACAAGGGCATCGATGGCGTGAGCTTGAACGGGGCCTCTTGGTTGTGGGGCAGCGCATTCGTGGCTTGGGGCATTAAAAGCCTGGTAATCAAATATGGGGGGATGAATACCTACCGCAGTGCCAAACCCGGCTTCGTCGGCTTGATCGTCGGCGCCTTGGTGGCCCTGTTTCTGATCAACCTCGTGGATCTCGCATATTCCATTCGGGCCACCGATCCGCAATACGAGCCGGGGGATGGGCAAAAGTCCTTTGTCGAATCCCCCGCTTTCACCCCCAGAGTTTATTGATGGAGTCTTTTGACGGCATGAACAAGCATATTCGATTTTCTCAAAACGCATTTTTGACGGCTTTCCTTGTCCTTTCCTTCGCTTTGACCGGCGTCGTGGACCGGGTATTCGCCGGTCAACAGGATGCGGTGGCGGGTCGATTGAGCCGGGAAGAGCGGCGCATTTTGCGCAGTTTGCCGGCCTTGGGCGGGGAAGCGTTGCGGGATTTGTCTTTGGCCGTTTCTCCGGAGGCTTTGGAGTCGGACGTACGGGAAATCCTTGCATTCGCCCCGCTCTCCCTGGGCGCGCGGCAGGACGGGGACGCGTCCGTACACGATTGGGTGAAAACCCGGCTGTCCCCATTGTCGGGCGTCGAATGGTTGGGTGAGCTTCGCGAACGGATTCCCGTGCCCGTCCCGCTCTCGCAGGCCACGAGTTTGCGCGAGCGCCGCGAGTTGCACACCGAACTGCGCGTTGGGGACGAAACCTACGAGATTCACCCGTTTTGGCCCAATGGCGCCTTGCCGACTTTGGCGCCGGAAGGCGGATTGCGGGGGCGGTTGGTTTATGTCGATGACGGCGAGTGGCAGGACCTGGAAGGTTTGGAAATCCGGGATGCCATCATCCTGATGAATTTCAAGGGCGGTCGCAATTGGAACCAGGCCTTGGAACTGGGGGCCAAAGCCGTGATTGCCATCGAAGACAACTACATCACCCGCCCACTCGCGGAGCGGTTCTTTTCGAATACGCCCATTCCTTTTCCCCGTTATTACGTGGACCGGGAAACCGGGGCGCGGTTGATCGACCGCGCGGAACGCAAACAAGCCGAGGATGACGGATACGCCGTGGTGCAAGGGGAAGAGGTGGAAATCCACGGCGGCAATTGGTTCGAAAACCGAATCGCCCGCAGCATGTTTGCCTGGATGCCCCCGCATGACGCGCTGGAAATCACCATTCGGGACACCGATTTGATAGACCGGATCGCCGCGCAATTCGGCTTGGAGGCTTCGGATATCCGCGATGAAAACCAGTTGCCGGGGCCCGCGTTGTCCGCGGGGACCGAACTGATCATTCCCGGTCGGTTGGAAACCTATACGGTCAGGGAAGGGGACCTGTTGGAACGACTGTTGCGGGAATACCAAATCAGCCGCGAAGAGCTTGAAGCCGCCAGCGGCGCGCTGAATCCCGAGTTGCCCGCCGGAACCACCTTGCGCATTCCCCCGTTGGACCGCCCCATGGTCGTCCTCGTTCGCCTGGAATCCGTCAGTTCCGTGCCCGGCTTGCCCCATGGCGCGAATGCGGCCGCGAACATCGCCGTGGCCACCCGACTCTTGGAAATGTCCCACGCCATGCCCGAGGGCACCCGCAGACGCGGACTGCTGGTTGCGTTTTTGGAAGGGGATGTGCATGGCGGACGGGCCACCCGCCGCCTGTTGGAAACCTATTTGATGGACAACCAATTGATCGCGCCTGCCGCCGTGACCGCTTCCGGGGGCGCGGACGAAGAGGTCAATTTCCAGCGCTATCTGGATGTGGCCAAATGGCTTCGAAACGAAAAAGATCGTCCAGGGGAGGAGGCGTTGAACTGGTTTGTGGAGGATTGGCTGTACAACCAATTGAATCAATTCCGGGTGGAAGTCGCGGAAATGCGGGTGGATGCCATTCGCACGGCCATCAATCACCCCGGCCAAGTGGACGAAATGACCGCCATTCGCTCGCGAATGGAGTCCAAAATCGACACCATCGTAAAAATTCGCGACAGGACCCTGACCAACCGGGGCTTGGGCTATTTGCAACGGGCGGAAAACTTTCTGAGCGCCGCCGACGATTTTATCGCGGAAGTGGAGGGGGATCCCTCGCTGGATCGCGCCTCGATGCTGGAGCTTTTCTTCATGGAAGTGGATGAAGAGCAACAACTGCGGGAACTCATGGACTCGAACCGCATCGTGGCCGAAAAAGTATTGAATGTGATCCGTCCGACCGGAGCGTCCATTCCCCTGGATTCGCCCCGTCAGGGATGGTGGTTGAACTTGAGCCCCGGGAGCCCGCACCTGGAGTTTACCCCCGTGGGCGATTACCGGGAGATGACCGGCCCGAACAACGCCACCGTCCGCACCATGGTCGAACGATTTGACCGCGTGCAGGCCTTCGCGGCCCTGCAGGCCGGGTGGACCGAATCCTGGCCGTTTGTCGGAAACGACGTCCGCGCCGTTTTTCCCTTGTTGTCCATCAATCCTCCGCCCGCATATGCCGAACTGTGGGCCGCCATGGGCGTGAGCTTGATCCCGCTGCGCGCCGCGAACGATCCCCGCCACAAATTGGATACACCCCTCGATGTGCCCGATCATTTTGATTTTGACGCCTTTTCCACGTTGGCGCGCGGCGGGCTACTCCTGTTTCGGGTGAGTTTGGAAAGCGCCAGGGACGGTTCCGTTCCCGGCTCCCTTTCCCCGCCCCCGATGAGCCGTTTGGTGGGGACCACCACCCGCTTCAATATCCGCAGCGGGATTGACGCCCGTGATCCGGTGCCCCGGACCTTGGTATATTTCCCCGCGATCCGCAACCCGGGCGGGATCACCGCCGAATGGGGGGCGCACAACACCGCCACCTTTATGGGCAACCGCCTTGGCGTCATGCAATTTTCGCTCCTCAACGGACGCTATTCCCTGCCCGTGGAAGCCCAGACCTTCAGAGGCGGCAAAAACGTCCATGCCTATGTGCACGATGAACGCAGCGGCTTGTTTTCCATGATCATGGACGGCGGACGCATCGGCACCCAGGTGCAAAGTTACTCCTTCGATTTCGCCGAAAGCCGGGACGCTTACAAAAACCTGATCATGTACGAGTTGTACCCCCTCGTGCTCAGTCCCGGGGTCGAACCCCTCGGTTACAGCACCCCCAGCACGCCCGCCATGCTGCCGCAAATTCAGGATGCGGTGCTCAAAGGCGTTCCCCGCCATTACAATATCGAACATCCGCGCATCCATTTCGGAGAAAGCGAGTTGGAAGGGACCCTCATCTACATGGAACCCGGACGCCGCCTGATCATGCTCGATTCGCGCCAAGGCAATCTCCGCAGCCTGTTGATCGGAGATTTGGACCCCAACGACCCCACCAGTTTGGAGGGACGGGGGATCCCCTTTGGCCCCGTTGGAGACAATCGCAACCTCGTGTTGCCCATCGCCCCCTATGAAATCGCCAAAAACCTCCAGGCTGTCAGTGAACGGCGCATGAATATTTACGAGGCTTTTGGCATTCGCGACCAGGAACTCAGCGCCACCTTGGAGATCAGCCGTCAAAAATTGGAGGAAGTGGAAGCTCATTTGGCGGCCCGCGAATGGCAGCAGGCCATTGGGCGATCCCGCGAATCCTGGGGGATGTTGATCAAAAATTATCCGGCCATCATGCGGCTGGGACGCGAGGCCGTGCTGTCGGTGGTCATCCTCATGGGCCTGTTGGCGCCCACATCCGTTTTCCTCGAAAAATTGGTGCTTGGCGGCAAACATATTCTCGCGCGTCTGGGCGGCACCGTGCTCATTTTCGTGTTGGGCACCGTATTTTTGAATTTTTTCCATCCGGCCTTCAAAATCGCCATGTCGCCCTTTATCGTGGTGATCGCTTTCACCATGATTCTCATGGCCGGTATTGTGCTCAGCATTTGTTATCAGCGGTTTGAAGTGCTTGTGCGCCGGGCCCGCATCGAAGGCGGGGAAGCCGAAAGCGAGGAAATCAGTTTGATGAGCACCCTGAGCACCGCTTTTTCGCTAGGGGTTTCCAACTTGAAAAAACGTCCCACGCGAACCATTCTCACCGCGTTTACCGTAACCGTGCTGACGTTTTCCATCGTATCCTTCGTGTCCGTTCGCGGACAGGACACCCTGTTTTTGCGCCCCGTCGAACTCGACCAAACCATCCAAGGGGTGGCGATGGAGGAAGGGGAGGCCATGCCCCCGGATTACCAAGGCGCTTTGTTCCGGGAATCCAATTGGGCGCCGCTCAACAACGATTTCATGAACGCCATTCGCACCGAATTCGGTTCCCGCTTCCAACTCGCGCGACGCGCCCATTACATTGAAGTCGCCGGTGGGAACAACGCCGCCCTCGAAGGACGCAATCAAATTGAAATCAGCAAGGGACGTGAGCGCGAAATCGTCACCGCGCTCATGGCCTTCGAACCCATCGAAACCGAATTCACGGGCTTGAACCGGGCCGTGAACCATGGCAATTGGTTCCGGGGCGCCGAAGGGGATCGACCCGAGGATCGCTTCCACATCATCCTGCCCGCTCGGGTTGCCGAAGTGTTGGGCATCACTCCCGGGGACTTGGTGGACGGCGAAGGAGACCGACGCCCCGACGCGGAACTGCCGCAAGTGAGGATGATGAACAATGACTGGCGGGTTGTCGGCATTCTTGATCCCCACATTGCCGACCGCATCCGGGATGTGAATGGCAAATCCCCGGCATTGGTCGATTATTTGCGCAGCGCCATCACCCCCGCCCTGGGCACCGGCGCCCTTGAAACCGAAGATGAACACACGCACATGAGCTTCGACGATCTGGCCATCGTCCCCTTGTCGGCTAGAACCAATGTGCGGGCCGGATGGAGTTCCCTCGCGATCCGCTTCCCGGACGATTTTGATTTCGAAGCCTTCCGCTCCGAATTGGCCCGCCGCATGGACCGGGCCATGTACGCGCATGTCGGAAACGACATCAGCCTTTTGTCCGCACGCAAACAACAAAGCGTGGGCGGGCTGGCCAAGGTCATCGTCCCCATTATTCTCTGCGTGCTCATCGTGTCCAACACCATGATGGGCACCGTGGACGAGCGCGTGAGCGAAGTGCAAATGTTGGGCGCGATCGGCTTGTCTCCCTCCCAAATCAGCTTTTTGCTCCTCTCCGAATCCACCGTATTCTCTTGTATCGGCATTATTTTCGGCACCTTTGCCGGGCTATTGTTCTCGCAATTGGTGGGCTTTTTCCCGGACACCTTGGGCCAATTGAGTTTTAATTTCACCTCGCTCGCCTCCACCTTTCTGGCCATGGGCACCGGCGGCATCGTCTTGTTGGCCACCCTGATCCCCGCCAAAAAAGCCGCCGCCCTCGCCGCCCCCAGCGGCATGGACAAATGGGAGCTTCCCGAACCGGAGGCCGATGGCCACATCCGTTTCAGGCTGCCCTTTACCCTGACCCGCGGCAACGCCATCGGCATGGCCGCTTTCTTCCGGCGCTTTCTCCTGAACCACGTGGACAGTTCCTCCGCCGATTTCATCAGCAAAGGCGCGGCCATGTATCGCGAAAGCGCGGAAACCGGGCAGGGACTGCGTGTGACCTGTCACATGTGGCTGGCCCCTTACGACCTCGACGTGGCCCAAGACTTGGTGCTGCACATCGATCCCACCGAAAACGAAGGTGTATTCGGGGTGACCATTGTCTTGAACCGCACTTCCGGATCCGCCGATGCGTGGATGCGTACCAACTACGGATTTTTGGATTTGGTCCGCAAACAGTTTCTGCTGTGGCGGAACCTCGACCCCGCCATGCGAAAACGATATATTCAGGAAGGCGCCACCGAACTTGAAGGAAACCAACCGGTATGAGTGACCCAACCCCCGACCCCACCACAAAGAAAAAACCGGCCAAAGGCAACGCGGAAGCCTTTTACGACTCACAGTTCAGCATCGAAGCGATGCAAAACGAGCCGTGTGAGAACGGCTTCACCTGGCGAACGGTCGTCGGTGCCCTGTTCATCGCCCTGGTGATGCTGCCCGGCATTATCTTCATGGGCCTCATGATCGGGGAAGACATGGGCAGCGCCGCCGACTGGGTGGTGATCATCCTTTTCGTGGAAATCGCCCGCCGCTCCTTCATTACCCTGCGCAAGCAGGAATTGTATATTCTCAAATATACCGTCAGCAGTTTGTCGAGTGTCTCCGGGAGCGTGGCGCTGGGCGGAGGCGTGTTCGCGTGGATGGTATTCAACCGATATCTGCGCAACTCCGAGGAATTCGCCAACTTTGGCATTGCCCATGAAGTGCCCGACTGGTTTGCGCCCTTTGGCGACGCCGCCTACCAAGGCGGATTTTTCGCGGAAGTCTGGTGGCCCGTCCTCATCGTCACCGTTCTCACCATGGTGCTCAACAAACTCACCCAGCTTTCCCTGGGCTTTCTCGCGTACAAAGTCACGGTCGACGTGGAACAGCTTCCCTTTCCGCTGGCGCCCATTCAGGCGGAAGGCGCCATCGCCTTGGCCGAAAGCAGCGAGGACAAAGACAAAAAGAATTTCCGGCAATACTGTTTTTCCATTGGCGCCATGATCGGGGCCGTGTTCGGCATTTTCTACGTGGCCGTCCCCATTCTGACCAGCGCCTTTTTCGACAGACCCCTGCAACTGATTCCCATTCCCTTCCTGGACTTGACCTTGGCCATGGAGCACATCATTCCGGGGGCCTTGATTGGCATCACCCTGAACCTCGGCCTCTTGTTCACCGGGTTCGTTTTGCCGTGGCGCATTGCCGTGGGCATGTTTTTCTCCACGGTTTTCTTCAAAATCATCTTCAACACCGTCCTGCAACGCAACGGCCTGTTGCCGAGTTGGGCCCCGGGCAAAGACGCCATCGAAACCCAGGTGGCCGACACCCTCGACTTTTATTTGTCCTTTGGCATTGGCACCAGTTTCGCCGTGTTCGCCGTGGGGCTTTTCGGCATGATCAAAGCCATCAAGGCCTACAGTAAAAAGAGCAAATCCAGTGATGATGACGTCCACGCCTCCGGGGGCGGCGACATCGATCTGTCCAAATTCTGGGAACGCAACAAAGACCGCGGCGATCCGCCCACCGGCCTGATGGTCGGCATCTGGGTGATCTCCGCATTTTGCTTTGTGCTGCTGTCCAATCATTTGATCAACGCGGGCACACCGGCCGAGGAGCGTTTCCCCGTGGCTTGGCTCATGGGCTTCGCCTTCCTGTGGACCCCCATCAACACCTACATCAACGCCCGCATGAGCGGGATTGCCGGACAGCACGCCGGGGTGCCCTTTGTCTTTGAATCCGCCATTTTCGCTTCCGGATACCGCGGAGTCAACATTTGGTTCGCCCCGCTCCCGCTCAACAACTATGGTGGCGTTGCCGACATGTTTCGGGTTTGCGAACTGACCCGCACCAAGCTCACCTCCATTTTCAAGGCGGAGTTGTTCATTTTCCCGCTGATGTTGGTGGCCTCTTTCATTTTCTGGAGCTACATCACCGGATTGGGCCCCATTCCCTCCGACAATTATCCCTACGTTCAGAAATTCTGGCCCATGCACGCCCAGATGCGGGCCCTTTGGGCATCCGCCATGCAGGAAGGTCAGTCCCTCCTGCTCGATGCCTTGAAACCTGGTGTCATCGGCGGCTCCTTTGCGCTGGGCTGTGCGCTGTTCGCCGGATTTGCCTTTCTCGGCATCAGTTCCCAATACATTTACGGCGCCCTGGCCGCCGCCAACGGCTATCCCCACAATGCCATCATGATCTTTGCCGGCGCCTGTCTGGGTCGGTACGTCCTGGCCCAAAAATTCGGGAAAGAGCGTTGGCAAAACTTCGCCCCCATTCTCGCGGTCGGATTTGGCGCCGGAATGGGCTTGGTCGGGATGCTCGCCATCGCCATTAACTTCCTTTGGGCCTCCATAGGAGTCAGCTACTAATGAGTACCGCATCCTCCAGCGCGCAACCCACGCCCACGCCAACTCCCCGGGCCAATGCCCAGTCCACCTGGGACATTGGACAGCTCAAGCTTTCCCCCGAAGTCGTGGCTTCCATGGCCGTCAACAGCCTGCGACAGCGTATCAGCCGGGCAATCCTCACCCTGTTGACCATCAGCACCGCCACCGCATTCATGATGTATCTGCTCACCATGCCGCGCTCGACGGATCCCGTGGACGTGCAAAGTTGGCGTTTGATGATGGTGCTGTCTCTCGTGGTCAGCGGCGCGGGTGTTTTGAACACCATGCTCATGTCCGTCACCCAGCGATACCGCGAGATCGGCACCATGAAATGCCTGGGCGCCCTGGACAGCTTTATTTTGTACAGCGTTTTGCTCGAAGCCGCCATTTTGGGGTTGATCGGCGCCATTGCCGGTGCCATTTTCGGCCTGGTGATCTCCATTCTGCTCGCCATGGCCGACCATGGCGGAAACGTCTTCGCGGCCATGGAACTCGAAGGCATCGGCGGCAAATTCCTTTTCGTCTTTTTCGTCGGCATGGCCCTCACAACCCTCGGGGCGCTCTTCCCCGCCTTCATCGCCTCCAAAATGCCCCCCATGGAAGCCATGAGAGGAGAAAAATAATCCAATGACTTTGAATCCTCCAGATCCCTCGACTACTCCTGATACGCCACTAGAAACTCGTCACTCGACACTCGAAACTCGTCATTCCATAGATGATTCCGTTGAATATACGGTGATGACCCGCGACGTGGTGAAGGTTTACCGCATGGGCGACACCGAAGTGCGGGCCTTGGATGGCGTGGACGTCACCATCCGCACCGGAGAGTACATTTCCATCATGGGCCCTTCCGGTTCGGGAAAAACCACCCTCTTCAATGCCATTGGCGGACTCATGAAACCCACCTCGGGCAATGTGTTCATCGACGAAATCGACGTGGCCCAGCTCGATGCCAACGAACTGGCTTGGCTGCGCTGCCGGAAAATCGGCTACATCTTTCAAAGCTACAACATCGTCAAAGTCATGACCGCCCTCGAAAACGTCACCCTCCCCATGCTTTTTGGCGGGGTGCCGCCCGACGAAGCCCAGGACCGCGCCGTGGAAATCTTGGAAAGGGTGGGGCTGGGGGACCGCTTGTTGCACACCCCCAAAGAGCTTTCCGGCGGACAACAGCAACGCGTGGCCATTGCCCGCGCCTTCGCCAACAACCCCGCGATTATTCTGGCCGACGAACCCACCGCCAACCTCGACATCCACACCGGCGAGGAAATCATCTCGCTCATGAAAGAGATGAACCGGGAACGCGGCGTCACCGTCATCTGCTCCACCCACGACCATAAAATGCTCGATATTTCCGACCGCATCGTCTGGATGCGCGACGGAAAAGTCCAGAAAATCGCCCGGCGCGACGAGGTGGACATCGAAATCAACACCATGAAAGACAAAGGTTGATCCACAACAACTATTAACGGCTTGCTCATAAAATCCTGACATCTGAAGTGCATATTGTGCGCGGTTTTACGGACCACTTTCAGGTCCATATGAAACATCCAGATAAACCCCGGCGGCAAAAGCCGTCAAACAGGAGAGAGACAAGTACATGAAAAACACATGGATTAAAACCTTGGCCGGCATTTCCGCCGCAGGCGTGATGACGATCAGTCAAACCGCAAGCGCCGATTACGGCAAACTGCTCGAAACCCTTCGGGACAACGGCACCATCACCGCGGAACAGGCCGAAGGCCTCAAAGCCCAGCGTGTTCGTCCCGCGAACAGCTTCGTGCGGGACTTGCAGATCCGCGGACGCGTCCAGACGCAGTTCGGATACACCACCACCGACAACGACGAAGGCAGCAGCGATTACAGCACTTTCGAAGTGCGCCGCGCCCGCATCGGCCTGCGCGGAACCTTCCCGAATGATCTGCGTGCCCAGTTGGAAGCCAACCTCGTGCCCGGCTCCAGCCTCAGCATGCGCAGCGCCTTCTTGCAGTGGCGCAAACACAAACCCGCCTACATCAAGGTCGGATTTGACAAACCCCACAGCTCCTTGGAAGAAAACACCTCCTCGGCTGAAATTATCACCGTGGAGCGGACCCTTATCAGCAATACCGTGGCCGCTCCCGGCCCCATGACCGGTTTTGCGGTGGACGGTGATCTTGGCACCATTTATTACGGCGCCGGCGTTTACACCGATCAAGACAACAGCAACGCTGCCAACGCCAGCTCCGACTACCTCGTCAATCTGCACCTCGGCGTCAAACTCGACGGCCTCGTTGGCGAAGGCTCGAAGTTGCGCATTCAAGGATCTTACCTGACCAGCGATGATGAAAGTGGCAGTTTGGCATACGAAGACGTATACACCCTCGCGCTGCACTTTGCGCAGGGCGCCTTCGATCTGCGCACCGAATACATCCTGGGCGACAATGATGGCGAAGAAACCTCCGGTTTCTACATCATGCCGTCTTTGATGCTGTCCAACAAACTGCAAGGCGTGGTCCGTTATGAGTACGCCGAGTCCGACAAGGCCACCGGTCTGCGTGCCGCCAGTCGCTATGCCCGTCGTTCCGAAGACCTCGCCGTGCGCGACGCAACCGAAACCAGCCCCAAATTCGATCCCCAACGCGGTGACGAATACCAGGCCGTTTACCTCGGTTTGAACTACTACATCCAAGGCGATGGCAACAAGGTCATGCTCGGCATCGAGTTCTCCGAACTCGACAACACCTATGCGGGTACCCTTGAGGCCACCACCCTCTACGCCGCCTGGCGCGCATTGTTCTAATCGAATCGATTCGATTCGAATACACCCGGCCCCGCTTCGGCGGGGCCTTTTTTTGGCCTTCCGAGCGGAAGCATTTTCAGGGCCTCCGCAGGCGGTGTCCGGGCCGCAGTTTGAAAAATTCAGTCTGTCTTGACCCGGATTCAAGGCCCGGAGCGCCGAAATATATTCAGCCCCAGGCGCAGCCTGGGGGGCGGTTCGACCAAAACCGAAAGGCTCGGAGGGCTGAAATTCCATGGATTTGATCAGTTCGTATTTTCAAACCCACACTCACCGTGATATGCATTTCATTTACGAGCCCATTATTCCGCCCCCTTTTCAAAAATCTGGAATACGATGACACACAATACGCCAACCCCAACGTCCCCGGGTTTTCCCGTCCGGGCGCTCAAGGTGAATCTTCCTTGGGCTTCCTATCGCCAACACGCCTCCCTGGACTTGCACGACTCCACCCTGCGCGACCCGTTGTATTGGGAAAAACTCCTCGACTTCATGGTGG
Source organism: Verrucomicrobiota bacterium (assembly GCA_020831635.1). Classification (GTDB taxonomy): domain Bacteria; phylum Verrucomicrobiota; class Kiritimatiellia; order SS1-B-03-39; family UBA6053; genus PXAS01. The sequence continues at coordinate 47,731 of JAFIGC010000013.1, forward strand.
ATTGTCGGCTGAATCTGCTCTCCCTCTGGTCGCTTCATCCTTTTCCGTGGATGGCCATGCCCCCTGATTTTCCCGAGGGGCACGACTTTACCGGGGAGGAAATGGCCGGTTGGCAGTCCCTGTGGTCCCGGGTGTTCGCCATGGCCCATGAGCGGGGCATTCAAACCTACGTCTTTTTTTGGAATATTTTCGTCTCCCAATCTTTCGCCCGCGCCCACGGGATCGCAGATTATTGCCTGAATTGGGACTACATCGGGGACGGGGACACGTCGGATTTGGTGCGGGACTACAACCGCGCCTGCGTTCGAACCCTGATTGACACTTACCCGGATCTGGATGGACTGGGATTGGCCATGAGTGAACGCATGGGCGGGATGAGCCCCGCCGAACGCGCGGAATGGGTGGAGGACGTCACCATTGCCGGAATCAATCAGGCCAAACGTTCCGTGGATCTCTGCCTGCGCATTCCCCATTCCGCCGGGCTCAACAACGGGGGTTCCACCAGCGCGGACTCCGAGGCGTTGGGGCGTGATCTCCTCGAACGGGTGCGTATCCAGGGGAAGGTCTGGACCGAGATCAAATTCAACTGGTCCCATGGTCATTCGACCCCGCATCTGCGAAAAATCCATGGAGGACCTCCCTCGGACACCTTTTGGAAGCCGCCGCCGGAAAAATACAGCATCGGCTGGATGGTCCGAAACGAGGATTTTTTCGTATTGCGCTGGGCTTCGCCCGGCTACGTGCGCGAACACATCCGCCTCAATGGCATTCCCGGTGTGTGCGGGTATTTCATCGGTTCTGAATGCCATATTCCCGGAAAAGACTACATCAGCCGTCCCGGTTTTCACGAGGGTCCCCGGTATGCCTTTGAGCGGAACTGGCTTTTTTACGAGGTCTGGGGACGGCTGTTGGCGGATCCCGACACCCCGGACGAAACTTTCGAGGACTTGATCGACCGGCGACATGGTTCTGGAACCGGAAAACCTCTGCTCGCCGCTTACGAATCCTGCTCCCTGGTTCCCCTGCGCATCGCCTGTTTTCTCAATTATACCTGGGATCACACCCTTTATGCAGAGGGATTTCTCATTCAGCATGGCTTTGCCACCCTCGACGATCTGATCGTGGCCCGGCCCATTGAACCCGACTGGCTTTCAGTGGAAGCCTTTGTTCGCCAAGAGGCGAATGCCCCAAGCGTCGCCCAAAAGTTCACCCCGATCCTGCTCGCAAAAGAACTGGACGACGCCATGGACCGCACCCTGGAAATCCTCAAGTCGTTTCCCGAGCCAAATGGCGGAGACCTTGCCGAGGAAATCGCCGATATCCACGCCTGGATTCACCTCGGACGATATTTTGCCGACAAACTCCGGGCCGCGGTACACTTGGCCCGTCACCGTATTCACGGTGCCCCCGGCGAGCGGGACCTCGCCGCGGAAAACCTCGAAACCGCAATCCAACACTGGCGTCATCTCGCCGAAAACACCGCCGAGCGCTACCAGCCGATTCCCCTTCAGATCCTTGGGGACCGTTTGTTCTCCTGGCAGGACCTTTTGCCCGACGTGGAACGAGATCGGGTTTGTTTGGACGCATAGCGGCTATCGGCAGCTTTGAATTTTGCGGAGTAAAGTGCGCGGCGAAGCCGCTTTGGAGTGCGTGTAGCGAGTGCAACGAAGCTACCGCTTTACCCACGGCAAAACGAAAAGGCCCTGCCTATGGCAAAGGCTCTGCAAAGCGGTAGCTTCGTTGCACTCGCTACGCGCACTCCAAAGACGCTTCGCGTCGCTAATCCTCCGTGCTCGTCTGACTCAAAGACCGTCGCGCATCTCCTTGAAAAACTCCGGGAAGCCTTCTCGTAATTCCGTTTCGTGTCGGAGGAGTTCGGGGAGGAGGGCGCTGAGATCGTAGGGACGGCGCAGGCGTTGGCTCATGCGTCGCAGGACGTCCTCGATTTCCAGCGGGTCGGCGTAGGCTTCGAGCAGGTCGTGGTCGAGAATGAGGGTGGCGAATCTTTGCGCGGGCGGGGGCAGGGGATGGCGAGGTTTGGCGAGGAGTTGGTAGGCGATCCGAAAATATTCCGCCTTGTCCACGGTCATGATGTCCGCCCAGCATTGGTGCAGAAGGTAGTCGCAGAGCACGTCCATCACCAGTCCGCCGTATCGTCTGTCGCCGGCGGGTAAATGTTGTTTGGCCGCCCACACAAAGGGGTGCGCGTCGCCAAGGGCATCCGCGCGTCGATGGGCGCGGATGCCTTGGCGAACGGACTCCGGATAGGGCAGCAGGTCCACCGGGCCCCGGGTGAAATCACCGAGAAACTGCCCCAACATGGTGTCGGGGCAACCGCCGCCCAGGGCCAGATGACAAAGGACGTTCACGGGTTATTCCAATTGCAGGTGCACCCGGCTCTGGTCGATGTTGCTGTAATAGGTTTCGTGGGTTTCGGGACTGGAGATCACGAATTCTTCGATGTGCAGGTGGGTGTCGGACACGAAGGTGAGGTGACTGCCGTATTTTTCTTCCAATTGCACCAACAGGTTTTCATCGGAGCGGCGCAGGCGGTCCATGACGATGGGATGGATGGTGATGCGGGTGTGGAGGGATTTTCCTTCGGCCTTGAGTTTGCGGAGGATCTCGTGGATGTGGCGTTGCACTTCCACGCTCATGGTGATCGGGGATTTCACGATTCCGCGTCCGCGACAGTAGGGACAGTCGGTGTGGGCGGCGGACCCGATGCTTTGCTTGGCCCGCTGACGGGTCATTTCCAAAAGACCGAGGTCGGAAATGGGCAGCAAGTTGGTGCGGGCTTTGTCTTTGCGAACCCCTTCGCGGAGGCGGCGGTAGACGGCCTGCCGGTTTTTGCGCTGACGCATGTCGATGAAGTCGATCACGACCAGACCGCCGACATTGCGAAGGCGCAACTGCCGGGCGATTTCATCGGCGGACTCGAGGTTGACTTCGAGGATGCTTTCCTCTTGGGTGGCCCCGCCTTTGTGTCGTCCGGTGTTGATGTCGATGGCCACGAGGGCTTCGGTTTCGTCGAAAACCAGGTATCCGCCGCCGGGGAGCCACACTTTGCGGCGGAAGGCGTTGCTGAGCTGGCGCTCGATGTCGAAATGCTCGAAGATGGGGGTGCTGCCTTCGTAGACTTTGATGTTGCGTTTGGCGTTTCGGGCCACGCGGCTAATGGATTTGCGGATGCGCTCGGCTTCTTCGGGCTGATCGATGACAATGCGTTCGATGTCCTCGGTGAGGGCGTCGCGCACCACGCGTTCGAGCAGGTCGGGCTCCTGATAGAGCTGACAGGGGGCGGGGGTGTTTTTGATGCCGTTGTCGATTTCCGCCCAGATGTCTAGCAGGGCGCGCAGGTCCCGGGCAAAGCCGGTTTTGCGGGCGCCTTCCCCGGCGGTGCGGATGATGAACCCGAGGTTGTCGGGCGTTTTCATGCGTCCGAGAATTTGCTTGAGGCGGCGGCGTTCCACGTCCCCGGAGATTTTGCGACTGACGCCCTTGAGGCCGGAGCCGGGCATCATCACCAGATACCGTCCGGCGATGCTGAGGTTGGCGGTGACCCGGGGGCCCTTGGTGCCGATGGCGGCCTTGGAGACCTGCACGATGATTTCGGAACCGATGGGGAATTGCTTTTGAATTTCGCCGGCTTGGAATTTCTTTTTGCGGGCGGTGCGTCCGCCCCGGCTCATGCCTTCTTCGGCTTCGAGGCGGGCGGCGTCTTCCGGAATCATGTCCCAGTAGTGAATAAAGGCGTTCTTTTTGAGGCCGATATCCACGAAGGCGGCTTGAAGGCCGTCCTCCAGGTTCTGGATTTTGCCTTTGAAAATGCTGCCCACGATGCGTTCGTCGCTGGAGCGTTCCACGAAATAGTCCTCCAGCTTGCCGTCTTCGAGGAAGGCGATGCGCGTTTCCAGACTTTCGATGTTGGCGACGATTTCTTTTCTGATTTTCTTTTCTTGTTTGGCCATGGTGTTGTTTCCATTGTTGGGTGTGGGTCCCGCTGTCTAGCTTCTTCGGATGTAGACGCTTTGGGCCAGCCCGAGGGCCAGCATCATGCTCAAAACGAATGATCCGCCATAACTGACGAGCGGGAGAGGGAGTCCGATGATTGGCAGCAACCCGATGGTCATGGCCACGTTAATGGTCACGTGGGCACAGAGCATGGTGAGGATGCCAATGGTCATCAGACGACCGAATACGTCTTGGCTGCGCAGACTGGTGCGGGCGAGGGCAACGAACAATACGCTGTACAACGTCAGCATCAGCGTGCAGCCGATGAATCCTTTTTCCTCCGCGATCACGGAGTAAATAAAATCGGTGGGAGCGACGGTGACGGGCAGGAAGCCGAGCACGTTTTGGGTGCCCTGTTTGAAGCCTTTGCCGTGGAGACCGCCGGAGCCGATGGCAATTTCGGATTGCCGTCGGTTCCATCCGCGCCCGAGGGGGTCGCGGTCGGGTTCGAGATAAACCATGATCCGGTCGCGGTGGTAGGGACGCAGCATGGTCCACGCGATCGGGAGAGAGAGGACGCCGAGCAGGGCAAGCATGCCCAGCAGTTTCCAGGAGACCCCGGCGCTGAAGAGGATGGCCCCGAAAATGCAAAGCAGAATGAAGGCGGTGCCCACGTCCGGTTGGGCGGCGATGAGCCCGAAGGGCAACAGGGTCAGGAGGAGGGGCACGATGACATTCGCGGGTCGCCGCAGGTTGCGCAGGGTGTCGCTGAACCACATGGCCAGCAGACAGATGATGGCGAGTTTGGCGACTTCGGCGGGCTGAAAATACAAAAGCCCGAAAATGTTGTACCAGCGTCGGGCGCCGTGGATGGACATGCCGAAAAAGTACAGGCCCACCAACAGCACGAGGCTGATCAGGTAGAGCGGATAGGCCCACTCCCGCAGGCGGCGGTAGTCGAAAAAGGCGGCGAACAAATACACGGGAATGCCGAGAAGGATAAACAGGATCTGCCGAATCCATTGCGTGCTTTCGCGTCCGTAACCGGCGCTGTAAATGAACGCCACACCGATGCCGAGCAGGCTGAAGGTGCAGATCAAGGCCACCCAATCCATGCGTCCGAGAGGGCCGAGGGTACGGCGCAAATTATCCATCCGCACCTCCCTGCCCGAAGAGGGCGCGCATGATGACATGAAGGCGGGGAACCGCGTCCACGCCCGCTCCGAGACCGGAATCGACCAGGACCACGGCCGCAAGGCGGGGGTTGTCGTACGGGGCGAAGCCAATGACCCAAGAGCGGTAGCGGCGGTTTCCGGGCGGACCGTATTGGGCGGTGCCGGTTTTGGCGGCATAATCCAGCCCCGGAACCCGGGCGCTGCGGGCGGTGCCGCGGTCGCCCATCACCGCTTCCCGCATGCCTTCGCGAATCACCCGGACCGCTTCGGGGTCCCATCCGAGGTTGATGGGCGGGTTCCGAGGCTCGGAACGGGTGAAGGTTTCGCTTTCCGAGTCTCGGAAACCGCGCACGAGGGTGGGGGCGTGCAGGGTGCCGCCGTTGGCGAGGGCGGCGGTGATGGAGGCCATTTGCAGGGGAGTGGTGGTCAGGAAACCCTGTCCAATGGCGATGTTGGCGATGTCGCCGCGTCTGAGACTGTCTCCGTGGACCCGGCGTTTCCACTCGTTGGTGGGGAGGATGCCGCTGACTTCGAAGTCGGTTTCGACGCCCGTTTGCCGTCCGAGGCCGAGGCCGCCCAAGGTGGCGAGCATGGGGGGGTAACCAATGTCTTCGGCCAGCATCCACATGTAGACGTTGCAGGAGCGGGCGATGGCTTCGCGCATGTCCAGGGTGCCGTGGCCAAAGCGGTTGTTGCAGTGCATGACCGCGGCGTTGGGTCCGGGCTGGTAGGAGCCGTGGCAGGTGTATTCTTGGTCTCCGTCCACCTGACCGGAGAGCAGTCCCGCCAAACAAACGAAGGGTTTGATGGTGCTGCCGGGGGCATAGTGCTCGCGGACGGGGCGGTTGACGAGGGGACGGCGTGGATCGGTGGTGAGGCGTCCCCAGGTCGTGTGGGTAATGAAAGGCACCATGTCGTTGAGGTTGTAGCGCGGAAAGGTGGCCATGGCAAGGATTTCACCGTTGCGGGGGTCCATGAGCACAATGGTGCCGGTTTCTTCGCTGAGAATGTTTTCGGCCAGGCTCTGAATGCGGGCGTCGATGGTGAGTTGCAAATCCTGGCCGGGCACGGAGGGTTGGCTGACTTCGACGCTGTATTTGTAGCTGGTCACGTCGATGCGCACCAGTTCGGCCCCGGCTTCGCCGCGGAGGATTTTATCGAATCTGAGTTCCAGCCCGGCCTTGCCTTCCATTTCCTCAACTTGATAGTGGTAGCGTCCCTCGTCGGCATCGGCCATGCCGCCGCGTCCGACGTAGCCCAGGGTTTGCGCGAGCAGGTCCTCGTAGGGATAGTTGCGCACGGGTTGGGTGAGCAGATCCACGCCTTCTTGGGGACCGACGCGTTCGGCCCAGCGGGCGATGGCGGTGTCGTCGAGATCCCGCCAGGCGATCAGGGGTAAAATGCGATCCGAATAAAGGTGGGCGGCGACTTCTTCGCGGGAGAGGGTGCGGGGCAGTTCGATTTTCAGGGCGAGGTTGTCGAGGATCTCGTCGATCCGGTCGAGGGTGCGGGATTGGCGCCCGGGAAGGCGGAGTTCCTCGGGATACAGGGCGATGCCCACGGAGGGGCGGTTGTCGGCCAAGACCACGCCATTGCGATCCACGATGAGTCCCCGGTGTCCGGGATGGCGCACCCTGCGGAGGCTTTGTTTGCTGATTTCTTCTTGGAAGGTGTGCCCCTGCACCACCTGGAGGTTCCAGAGCGAGGCGAGAATGGCGCCTTGCAGAGACAAAATCAGTCCCAGCAACACTCGGATGCGGATGCGGATGCGTTCGGTTTCGGAAAGTTTTCGCATCAGACTTCCTTTAACTCCACGTTGCCAAGCAGATAGTCGAGGCGTTCAATGCATTTGAATACCAGGGGGATGATGACGATCCCCATGAGGGACATGCCCAGGGCTTTGGACAGCACGAAGGGCATGCGGATGCCGCTGCGGGCGCCGCTGCTGACGAGCAGCAGATAGAGAATGAAGGTGACCAGGGCCGCGGAGGCGACCCCGAGCATGACGTGGGTGAACCAGTGATCGCCGAACACGCGGTCGCGGTAATTGTTGGTGAGCAGGGCCACGGGGAGGAAGGCGATCACGGAAAAACCGAGCGGAATGAGCCCCAAACTGTCGTGCAGGAGGCCCGCGATCACGGCGGCTTCAATCACCTGGCTGTTGTTGCGTGTGAGGGCGTAATATAGCACGCCGCCCAACAAAAGTGGGGGCTTGGCTTGGCCGAGGGCGGTCCAAGAGGGGAGAACGGCCTGGGCCATGGCGCAGAGTACGAGGGCCACGAACATCACCAATCGATTCATCGCAGGTCCTCCCGGTCATCGGTTTCGGTGACGATGAAGACCACGCGCAAATCCGAAAGATTGGCCCTGGGGCGGACGGTGGCGCTTTGGTGGAGGCCGTTTTCGTCCAGAGTGACATCCTCGATGTATCCCACCAGAAATCCCTTGGGGAAGATGCCCCCGAGGCCCGAGGTATAGACGGGGTCGCTGCGTTCGATGGGAATGTTTTTGTTGATCAACTCCACGCGGCAGAGAACGCTGCCGCGCCAGGAGAGGCCCTGTCCGCTGAGAATGCCGAAAGCGCCTTTGTCGCCGATTTCCACGGCCACCCGGCAGGCGGGGTCGGAGATCAACAGCACCTCGGCGGTGCGCCCGGAGATTTCCAGGGTTTTGCCGGCCAGGCCCTCTGCGGTGGTGACCGCCTGATTGGCCCTGACGGCGGGGTTGCCGCCGTGGTCCACGCGGATGGTTTGCCACCATCCGCTGATGTCGCGGGCGAGCACCTCGGCGGGGATGAGTTCGCGGGGCGAGCGGTCCACGAAATTCAGTTGACGGCGCAGCAGCAGGTTTTCGCGCCGCAGTTCCTCGAGTTCCAAAAGCTGGTGCTGGAGATCCACCAATTCGCGGCGAAGGGTCTGGTGTTCTTCGGGGAGGCCCCCGCGGGCCATGATGGCTTCGCGGGCATTGCGGAAGCGCGAGGAAACGGATGCGCCCAGGCTTTGCAGGGGGGCGATGAACTCACGGGTCATGCTTTTCAACGCCCGGCTTGCGGGCGCGGGGAGATTCAGCGCGATCAGAAGAATCGCGCCAATACTCAACCAAAATATCCATCCTTTTCGTTTCACCGTGCTTGTTCCGGATCGGAACCGCAGCGGTGGCGGTGAAGCGGGTCAATCACTCTGTCGGGAGGGGGGGGAAGTGGGTGGGATTGTCGTCATGAATCTCTCCATCATCTTTCCTCGGCGGCGTTGCGCTTGAGGAGATTGATTTCGTGGAGCACGACACCGGTACCTTCGGCCACCGCGCTGAGCGGATCGTCGGCCACGTGTACCGGGAGACCGGTTTGTTCGGCAATCAGCGTGTCGAGGCCCCGCAGCAATGCGCCGCCGCCCGCGAGCACCAGACCCCGGTCCACCAAATCGGCGGACAGCTCCGGCGGGCAGCGTTCCAATGTGATGCGAACCGCTTCGACAATGGTCGAAACCGGCTCCTGCAGGGCATCCCGAATTTCTTCGCTGGTCACCATCAAGGTCTTGGGCAGGCCATTGACTTGGTCGCGCCCCTTGACTTCCATGGTCACTTCTTCCTCCATCGGGTAGGCGGAGCCGATATCCATTTTGATATTTTCGGCGGTGCGTTCCCCGATCATTAAGTTATAAACCCGTTTCATGTATTGGATGATGGCTTCATCCATTTCATCGCCACCGACGCGGACGCTGCGGCTGAACACGATGCCGGCAAGGGAGATCAGGGCCACCTCGGTGGTCCCCCCGCCAATGTCGACAATCATGTTACCGGCCGGTTCCTGGACGGGCAAGCCCACCCCGATCGCGGCCGCCATCGGTTCTTCGATTAAATAAACTTCACGCGCCCCGGCGCGTTCGGCGGATTCTTTGACCGCTCGTTTTTCAACTTCGGTAATTCCGCTGGGCACGGCGATGATCACCCGGGGCTTCATCATGCGCTTGTTGTGCACTTTGCGGATAAAATATTTGAGCATGGCCTCGGTGATGTCGAAATCGGCAATCACCCCCGCCCGCAAGGGTCGGATGGCCACGATGTTCCCCGGTGTGCGTCCCAACATCCGTTTCGCCTCTTCCCCCACCGCCAAAACGCGATTGGTGGAGGCTTGAATGGCCACCACGGAGGGTTCTCGCAAGACAATGCCTCGGTCTTTCGCGTACACGAGCGTGTTCGCGGTGCCAAGGTCGATGCCGATATCGTTGGAAAAAAGGCCGAATAGCCTGGAAATCATGGGTTTTTTCTCACACTGGGGTCAAAATTCTGTTGTACCTCTTTGACGGATTATTGTGAAGGGTCAAGCGCAAAGGGTTTTGAATCTCACGGATTCAGGTTTCATCCTAACACAAGCGTCACCGCTTCCAGGCGGCTGGAGACCACGGGACAACCGGTGGCGTGGAGGCGGGCGGGGGGCTGGTTGCCGCCGGGGATGAGGATGCATTGCATGCCGAGTTCGGCGGCGACATCGGCGTCGTGGGTGGTGTCGCCAATGAGCACGGTTTCGGCGGGATCCACGCCCAGGGCGGTCAAAGCCCGCCGTCCCTGCGGGGTTTTGCCGTCGGCGTAGTGGTCGTGGTGTCCGTGCAGATCATGAAAAAACGCATCCAGACCGTGGTCGGAAACCAGAGAAACCAGGGTTTGATGTTGATAGGCGGAAAGTATGCTTTGTCCGAGGCCTTGCTCGCGAATCCTTTCGAGTCCGTCCCGCGCATCCGCGTGCAGTCGGGCTTCTTTTCTGCGGAGTTCGTAGCCCCGAATGAATTCCATCCCCAAAGTCTCGAAAGACTCGAGGTTGAAATCAAACCCGATGCGTTCATAATAGCGACGTACCGGAAAATCGAAAATTTCCATGTAGCGTTCGGTGCTCATTTCCGGCATCTGACGCGAGACGAGCATGCGGTTCATCACGTCCCGACAAAGCCAGGCGTCGTTAAAGAGGGTGCCGTTCCAATCCCAAAACACATGTTGGATTTTTTTCATGTTTGGACTGTATACGCTTTAAAGTTGGATGGAAATGAAAAATCCGCAAAAGAGGATCATGGACCTCATCCCTGAAATGGTGTGGTTTGAGGGCAAACGTTCCGCTCAACCGATGAGCAAATGGGACCTACGGATGCCGAGACACGGCCTGCGGATCTTCCGGCATGGAAGGTGATTTTCATGTGAGTCAAAAGATTGGGTTTTTTCGTTGAATGGTCTGTAGTGAATGGTCTGTAGGTTTCAGAGCATCCGCAGGCCGTGTCTTGGCATCCGCAGGGAAAAAAACAATCTGTCGCGATCCGTTGTCCGGCGAAGCCATCCGTTGGTTCTTCTTCTGATCGGATGTGACGGGTTTACGCCTTAGATCCATCAGCGGCAGCGAAAAGCCGTGGGGCACGCTTTGCCATTGCCAAGTGCCCCTGATTTTTTTATAGGAGATACAGAAGAGCATTATTCAGAACTTTCAGAAAAAAATGAATATTATCGGTTGCGCATTCCGCGTGCCCGTGCATATTGACGTATAGACCTATGACGACCCTCACCCAAATCGAACGCCCCGCAGGCCTGGATCATCACTTGGAACAGGTGAGGAGCCTTATATTCCGGACCCTGGAAGAAACCAGTTTGCGGGAGGTGCTTCACGATTCCCCCTCTCTGGCCTCCATCGGCGGCAAAATGTTGCGTTCCCGTCTCGCGCATCGCGTGGGATCGGTCACGGGCGTGGATACCAATCTGCTGGTGCATGGTTCCGCCGCCGTGGAAATGATCCACACCGCCAGCCTTTTGCACGACGATGTGATCGACGGCGGGGTCATGCGGCGCGGATTGCCGACCTTTTGGGTGGAGAAGGGAAAGGCTGGCGCCATTCTTTTGGGAGATTTGCTTTTGTTCAAGGCCGTGGATTTGATTTGCCGGGTCGCCGATGGACGTTACACCCATGAATTGGTGAAACTGACCGGGGAAGTCTGCGAGGCGGAATCCGAACAGGAATTGATTTTACAGGGCGAGGAATCCCAACTCGAAATTTGCCAAAGCATTGCCCGCCGCAAGACCGGCGCCCTTTTCGCTTTTGCCTCGCTCCTGGGCGGGGATGGGGACGCGCATCGCCGCGAGGTCCTCAAGGAATCCGGATATTTGCTGGGCACCGCCTACCAATTGGCCGATGATATCCTCGATACCCGCCCCGAAGACGACGCCTCGGGCAAAACCCTGGGGACCGACGCCGCCCGCGACATCGTCTCCGCCGCCCGGTTGGAACATGTCGATCTGCGAGCGCATTTGGATGACCTTTTGGTACAGTCCGTGAAAATCCTGAATGGCGATCAACAGGCCGTAAAGGGCATCCAGACGTACATTGCCCAAGATCTGCAACCGGCACTGTCTGCGCTATTGGGGTGAAACTAAACATGAATGACATAATAACATGATTCTGTCTTGACTTCCTGTCTGGGTCCGCGATGGTGTGAACGTGCAACCTCACACCTCCGGAGAACCATGGCAAAAATAGACGAATTGTTACGTGAATTGATTTCAAAAGGCGGCAGCGACCTGCATCTGTCCTCGGAACGGGTCCCCATGCTGCGGGTGGACGGCGAAATGGAGATGTCCAGTTGGGACCCCCTGGCCCCCGAGGACGTGGAAGCCTTGCTCAGGGAAATCATGGATGAACGGGCCTGTCGTGAATATGACCAAGTCGCGGATACGGATTTCGCTTATGAAATCGAAGGCTTGGCCCGCTTCCGCGCGAACGTGTTCCAAGATCGGTATGGCATGGGCGGGGTGTTCCGCCAAATTCCGTCCTCGGTGTTGACCGCCGATCAATTGAAGCTGCCAAAAGCGATCCGGGACCTGTGTTGGTTGTCCAAAGGATTGGTTTTGGTGACGGGTCCGACGGGCAGTGGGAAATCGACCACGCTTGCCGCCATGATCGATCTCATCAACAAAAGCAGATCCGACCACATCATCACCATCGAAGATCCCATCGAATTCGTGCACTACGACCAAAGTTGCCTCGTGAACCAGCGGGAAGTGAAGAACAACACGAAAAGTTTTGCCTCCGCCCTGCGGGCGGCTCTGCGACAGGATCCGGACATTGTGCTTGTCGGCGAATTGCGGGACTTGGAAACCATTGAGATGGCCATGGAAACCGCGGAAACCGGGCATTTGGTGTTTGGCACCTTGCATACGAACACCGCCGCAAGCACGGTGGACCGCATCATCGACTCGTTTCCGGCGGATCGGCAAAATCAAATCCGGTCCATGCTGTCCAATTCCCTGAAAGCGGCCATTTCGCAGACGCTTTGCAAAAAAATTGGCGGCGGCAGGGTGGCGGCCTTGGAAATCCTGATGATTGATCAGGGGATCTCCTCCATGATTCGGGACGGGAAAATCCATCAAATCCCCTCCGCCATGCAGGTCGGCGCCAGTAAGGGCATGAAGCTGCTCAACCAGGCCTTGGGCGAGTTGGTGCAATCGAAGCAAGTCACACCGGAGGAAGGATATCTTCGGGCCGTGGACAAGGAGTCCTACCTCAAAGTGCTCGAGCGTCTACAGTGTCCGGCTCCGAGATTGGGCGGGGCGAAAACGGAAGTGCCGGCGGACCTGGCGACCCACGATGAACTTGAATCCACTTTTGACGAGGACACGTTCTCAACCGCAGAAACCAGCTTCAACAAAGTGGAGCCGGAGTCGCGGAAGAAAAAATTGGCGTTTTTTGGATAAACCTGAATCGGATTCAGGATAAATTCATCGAGACATGGATTGACGTTTGCCTTTCGTCTGTCAAAGATTGGCAAAACCAACTCAGGAGTACTTCCCATGTCTGCCAAAAAATCAACACCCGTCCCCAAAAAATATCCCGAAGACATTCAAAGGCTTGTGGATGCGGTCCACTACAATCCCTACGGGGTGTTGGGACCGCAATCCATGGAGGGGCCCGAAGGGAAAGGCGGCGTGATCCGCGCCTTTTTTCCCCATGCCAAAAGCGTGAACGTGGTGGACGGCGACCGCACCGTGGCCATGGAAATGGTGCACCCCCACGGAATCTACGAAGCGAAGATGGATGCGTTGCCCGAGTCTTATGCGTTTGACGTGGAGGATCGGGAGCACGGGAAAACCACTTGTCTGGACCCTTACGCGCATCGGGTCAGTATTCCCGACACCGATTTGTATTTGTTTGGCGAAGGTACCCATTACCGCACCTACGACAACATGGGCGCGCATGTGGTGGAGGTCAACGGGGTGTCCGGCGTTCGTTTCGCGGTGTGGGCGCCCAATGCCGAACGCGTGAGCATCATTGGTGATTTCAACCGCTGGGACGGGCGTACCCATCCCATGCAAAGCCTGGGGGCCTCCGGCATTTGGGCCTTGTTTATTCCGGGGATGGGGCTCGGCGACTTGTATAAATTCGAGATCAAGGGGCAAAACGGATTTTTGTCCCATAAATCCGATCCTTACGCCTTCAGCGCCGAACTCCGTCCCCGCACCGCCTCCCGGGTGTGGGACATTCATGCCTATGAGTGGCAAGACGCGGAATGGATGGACCAACGCCGCAAACACCCGGACTTCCTGAACCGTCCGGTCTCGGTGTACGAATGTCATTTGGGCTCCTGGAAACGCGTGGCCGACGAAGAGGGTCGCTTTATGACCTACCGGGAATTGGCAGCCGACCTGCTGCCCTACGTCAAGGAAATGGGCTTCACGCATATTGAACTCATGCCCGTCACCGAGCATCCGTTTGACGGGTCCTGGGGTTATCAGACCCTGGGATACTACGCGGTCACCTCTCGGTTCGGCACCCCCGACGATTTCAAATATTTCGTGGATTGCTGTCACCGGGAAGGGATTGGCGTCGTCCTGGACTGGGTTCCCGCCCATTTCCCAAAGGACCCCCATGGTTTGGGCTTTTTCGATGGCTCCCACCTCTATGAGCACGCCGATCCCCGCAAGGGCGAGCACATGGACTGGGGCACCCTGATCTTCAATTACGACCGCAACGAAGTCCGCACCTTCCTTCTGAGTTCCGCGATGTTTTGGGCGGATGTGTACCATCTGGACGGCATTCGCGTGGATGCCGTGGCCAGTATGTTGTACTTGGACTACAGCCGCGAAGGCGGCGAGTGGCTTCCCAACGAATTCGGCGGACGTGAAAACCTGGGGGCGGTGTCTTTTCTAAAGCAATTCAATGAAGTGATCCACCGGGAATTCCCCGGCTTCCTCACCTTTGCCGAGGAATCCACCGCCTGGCCCATGGTCAGTCGTCCCACCTATCTGGGCGGACTCGGGTTTGGCTTGAAATGGAACATGGGCTGGATGAACGACACCCTCGAATACATCGAAAAAGAGCCCATCCACCGCAAATACCATCACGGCGAAATCACTTTTTCCCTGATCTATGCCTTCAACGAAAACTTTATCCTGCCCTTTTCCCATGACGAAGTGGTGCATGGCAAAAAAAGCATGCTGGATAAAATGCCGGGCGATTTCTGGCAGAAATTCGCGAATTTGCGACTGCTCTACAGTTACATGTGGACCCATCCCGGCAAAAAACTTTTGTTCATGGGCTGTGAATTCGGCCAATGGAAGGAATGGGACAGTGCCGACCAACTGGAGTGGCACCTCACCCAGTACGAACCTCACCTCAAGATTCGCAATCTGGTGCGGGACTTAAATCACCTGCACCAAAATATGTCCGCCCTGCATGAACTCGATTTCAGTGGGGAAGGGTTTGAATGGATCGATCTGCATGACAGCGAGCAGAGTATTCTCTGCTACCTGCGAAAAGGCAAGGATCCCAAGGATGTGGTGGTGGTCGGCTTGAATTTCACCCCGCAAGTCCGCGAGAACTATCGCATGGGCGTTCCTCGTCCCGGTTTCTACCGGGAAATCCTCAACAGCGATTCGGAAATCTACGGCGGAAGCAACCGCGGCAACGCAGGCGGGGTGCACAGCGACCCCACACCCTGGATGGGGCGGCCCCATTCCATCTGCCTCACCTTGCCACCTTTGGGCGCGGTTTTGCTGAAGCCGGAATGAGTTTTGGGTATTGGTTCTCACGGAGGCACAAAGGCACGGAGGGGATGTGAGAATAATCGACAAAGCTTCCGACAAAGTTCTATCGAGAACTTTGTCTCAAGCTTTGTCCTGAACTTTGTCGAAACCCGCAACCCCAACCTGCCCCGGTGGGGAAACAACCTCGGTGATTTGTGTGGCCTCATAAATGACATTCAAGAGGACCTTCGTGGAAACTGGTGGATGAGGTCTCCTCCCGTAAAAAGGAAGACTATGGATTTGATCGGTATACCGTGGCGTACAAGGCGGCAGCTAAAGCGACCGCACTCCGAAGGCTCGCTGCGCTCGCGCCAAGAGCCCCGCAACGCGGAAGCTCCGCGATTTTATAGGCATGTGGAACTCTATTGTGGCAACAGTTTGCGCATGATTTCATAATCTTCCGGGGTCCCCACAAACAGAACCCAGCCATCCTCCAGCGGGCGCAACATGGTCCAGTATGAGGGATAACTCAAATAATTTGAGAAATAATCAATGAGTTCCACGTCGGCAAGTCGAGGAAACCGTGGGACTCTTTGGCGAGATGCATGGTCTTTGAAATCCGCAAAAAAATCGCCGACTGGATTAGTCGTTTGTTTTTCCGCCTGTTCCGGATCATTTGCAAGGACCCGTAACGCTTCCACCCTGTCGTGTAATGTCGAGGGGAACTGAAAACGCCCCACGGATAATTCCGGAGGGAGAGGGCGGAAGACATAGTCCCCGTCCTTTTTGAGGATATACCAGTTGTTCATGGCCGTGATCACTTCGAGAAGGATTCCCAAGGGAGCTTCCCCCAACTCCAGCGTGACGGTTTCAAGGGGCTCTTTCCGTAGAAAATGAGACTCATATTCTTTTCGGATTTCCTGAAAAATTTCTTGATCCACGTATTCCTTGTCTACATGCCAGACCGGAGGAACCTCGAAAGCCATTTTTAACCTGGGCAGTTTGTCTGCGTCGGGCCGCTTCTCGATCATTCCATTGATTTGCTCGACAACTTCGGTCAATGGGGTGTCACGAAAGCGAAGCGATTCAAACACAATCTCAGCAGCCATTCCATTCGTCGATCCGTCTGACCGTCCGGACTCCGAATCCATCGCATGGGACTTTGCGCGGGATGCACAAGCCGTTTGCGATACGAATGCAAGCGATGAAAGCAGGATCAAAGTCAGGCATTGGATAAGTAACCGGTAGATGCATCTCCGAGGTTTGACGGATGGATCCTGCGGAATGGATGTCATGTGAAGCATGAAAAAACCATGATCCGCAAGGGAGGGCTTGTCAAGTCGGTAAGTTTTCAAGATTGTGGCACTTTTTGGAAAGAATGACAAAGTTTGCGACAGAGATTGCGGAAGAACTTTGTCTCAAGCTTTGTCCGAAACTTTGTCCCCTCGACCCTTGCGTTTTCCTCAAACCCTGCCTATCGGCTGATGGAGGCTTTCTTCACAACCAAGGTTTTTTTACCTTGGGTTCTGAAAATCGCACCCTGAAGGGTGCTCGTTGACTATCCGCCTGAAGGGCCTGTCGATTTATTCGACCATCCATAGGCATAAGCTATACATAATTATACT
>JAFIGC010000152.1 GCA_020831635.1 Verrucomicrobiota bacterium
AACCACTGAAAACACTGATTTTCACTGATCCAGGGTTGTGGCTTGGGTTTTGGGGAGTGAACCACGGATTACAGGATGGACACGGATTTTTTGCCCCGGAACCTCCCGCAGCGACAACCCTGGAGTATCCAGCTCATACTCATAGCGGCCGTTTTCCTGCAGACCCTCCTCCAGAGTCTCGCCATATAAACGGATCGAACAAACCCGTACCCCTCCGTTTCCCACACATTCATGAATCAGATCCTGTGACATGGCCGCCTCGTAGTACCTATTAGATTACCCATTACCATTACCTATTACCTAATTACCTGCCATTTGGCGTTTCTTCCGCGTCCAAGACAGATCACCCGCCCGGCGTCCGCCTCGGTTTTGAGAACTTTCCGCACCATATCCAAACTCACTTCCGGACACTGTTTCAAAAGCTCCTGGATATGAAAGGGCGTATCGAAACGGTTCAGCGCGGTCAGCACCGCCTCGGTTTTCCCCCCTCTTTCCAAAGTGGTTTGGTCATATCTCGATTCAAATTCGCGATAGAGCTCTTTCAGACTGTAAAGCAGATAATTGATGTAGGGCCAGGGATCGTGTTTCCCCTCGTGCCACCTCTGGGAACTCTCGTAAAGCGTCTGATAATACCGCTCCTTGGAACGTTCAATAATCGCCTCCAGACTGATGTACCGTCCCCCCTGATAGCCAAGCTGATACAGCGTCAGCAGCAACAGCAGTCTGGATACCCTTCCATTCCCGTCACGAAAGGGGTGGATACAAAGAAAATCCAGATTTGCCGCCGCCCAAAGCACCAGCGGGGGGATTTTTTTTTCCTGTAAAAGCTTCTGATAAAGCCTGCACGTCTCCGCCATGGCCCCGGGCGTATCCCGGGCGTTCAAAGGTAAAAACCGGACAACCACCCTCCCGTCGGGATGCTTTTCAATGATTTCCCCGTCCTCCGTCTTCAAAGCCCCACTGTCCCAGACCTCCGGTCGGGTTCCAGCGTGCAGGGCCAGGACTGTCTCCGTGGAAAACGGCAGCGTTTCATACTCCTCATGAATCCGGCGGAGACAGGTCTGATAGCCTCTAACCTCCACCTCGTTCCGGTCCGAAAGGGCACCGTGACCCAGCACCACATCCTTCACCCGCGAAGGCTCCACCTCCACCCCTTCGATCCGGTTCGAGGCCACCGAACTCTCAATGATCGCGTGCTCCCGAAGCGCCTTGAGCCGTTGCGGGGACTGATGCGTGAAGAGTTCCTGCTTCCCGCGGTATTCCGCAAGCTCGTTTAGCTCCCAAACCGTGACCAGCAGAAGATCGGGAGAAGAATGAGACCATTTTTCGAGGGTTTTCATATGGTTACGCCTCCGATTTCAAACACAAATGGAATCTCGTGGACGACACCGGGCAAAGTTTCATTTTGGCCCCATGCAAATCCGGTGCACCCAAACGCCACCTGGCGGCGGGAGTCAGGATTAACAGGAGCCTTTGGCAAGTACAGAGGTGCATGGAACGCTTTTCATAACCACATCGGCTATCAAATCAAGGGGTAAAGCGCTCAACAACCCTCCTTTGCTTTCTTGGCGGGCTTATGTTCCAATCCTCCGTGCCTTGAACAGAAGCAAGCGAAGGGTGCGAAGGGTGGAAGAGAACCACTGAAAACACTGATTTTCACTGATCCAGGGTTGTGGCTTGGGTTTTGGGGGAGGGAACCACGGATTTCATTGATGAACACGGATTTTTGGTTTCGAAGTTCGAAGTTCAAAGTTCGATGTTCAGCGTGTGCTTTCCTTAACATGATTTTCACTGATCCAGGGTTGTGGCTTGGGTTTTGGGGCAGGGAACCACGGATGAAACGGATGGACACGGATTTTGAGGGGCCGTAGATCGGCAGTCCCTTGCCGATAATCGCCAACGGGCAACCAGCAACCCTCAACAAGCAACCAGAAACTGGCAACCCGTAACCCTCAACCGACAACAGCCTTTCATGGAACCGGGTGGGTGACCGTGGATGCAAAAGAATGTGTTTTCAACTTGTGACTCGCCTCAGAGATGGGCCCTTTGAACGCCTGCTCCAACTTGGGGACATGCAGGTTGAACCACTGAATGATCTCCGCCCAGTTCTCCGGGTCAAATCCGTCAAACGGTTGTTCGTGACAAATGCGGCAGGTCTTTTTCCCCGATAAGGGCTGCCAATCCAATTTTTTGCCGAACGCAGCCTCGATTGCGTCTTTCTGCGCATGAAGGTAATCAAAAAGAAATGTGTTCTCTTCCGCACTCGCGCGGGATAAATACACTTCCACCCGTACGGCTTTTTTTCCGAACACCAGGTTGTACGACACACCGGACAAGCCCGAACTGGCTCCGATCGAGTTGTCTTTGCCGGGGCTGATGTTGTCAAAGAGCGAGCCCGGACTCCCCTTCAGCACATCCAGCAATTGCTCCCAGAATGCCAGGCGGAGGCGGTGCCGCTTCTTCACCTCATGACCCACAGCCTTTTCTTCCGCTTCCTTGGCGGCCATGCCGATCATAAACTCCTCGGACTCCGGGGTCGGAATAATCTGTTCCACATTCAAAAACAGCTCGTCACCTGACAGGTAGGGCGTCACCTTGAAGCATTGGCAGGAAATCCCGTGGCCAATCAGCCAGAGAGCCGTGTTCGTCACCTCTTTTCGGAATTTTGCCGCCACAAACATCATCCGCTGGCTTTGACTCTTGTTCAGGCTGACTTCGGCAAAATCCACCGCATCCAGAAATTCCACCAGAGACTCCTTGGCATCCGCCGGCGGGACACCAATCCGCTCCGCCTCTTTGTTCAAAAACTGCTGATAAATCTCCACCACTTGCCCCTTGCTCAGGTTGGAACAATACCCCGCATATTTGAGCCCCTGCCACACCACATCCCGACCACTGTCATCGAGTTTGTTTTCAATGATCACCAGATTACCGTCCTTGTCCAAGGCCAAGAGGTCCAAACGTTCACGCGTGTCGTCAAACCCATCGAATTCCTTTTGAAGAATCAGCAAATCCTCCCCAAGGGCCTGAGGCGCATGCGCCAGCCACTCCTGCAAGTGATGTCGTTCCGTGAATCCCAAAGAGCCAAAACTCTTTTCGTCGAGGGGTTGGATACGGTTTGTGGATTTATCGATTTTGTACATGGTTTAACCCTCATGGGATTGAAAAAGCTCATCTCTGCATGAAGTTTTTTCTCCAAATGATCAACACATTATTTTTTCTGAAGATCCAAGGGCATTAACCCCCGGCAGCGTGGATACTGACGACACCCCCAAAATTGGTTGCCCTGATTCGCCCCTTTTTTGGCCGTTCTCAGGATCATCCGGTCTCCACATTTCGGGCAGCTTGGCGGTTCACCCGACTTGGAATCGGTTTCCTCAGAAGGTTCCTGAACTGACGACTCCCGAACCTCTGACGATAGAGAATGCGTCTCGGGTTCGTCCTCATCTGGACGTCGATCCTCCCGGGGTTGGGACTCTTTTGGGGCATGGTGTTCGCGGAGATACCGCACATGCCGACGATTCGTTGCCAATCCGGGTTCAAGCCGTCCCTCCACAATGGAGGCCTTGACAAAAGCCAAGGTGTCATCCGTCAAAATTTCTTCATGGAAAGAGCGAATATAATCCGTGCAGCCTCTACAGAAGGTGACGTTCGGAGGCATTTCGGTTTTGAAAGTGGAGTCTCCCACAAAGACGACAATCGACTTGAGACTCTCCTTGGGTAGCTCCAGGAGGCTCCGCAGAGTTTCCGTGTGTTTGTAATTCTGCCTGAGTGGATTTTGAAATCGGTTCCGGTGTTTGTAAATCTTCTGGGTCCATTGGGACTGACGTTCACTGCCGAAAATCCAGCCCTTCATGTTTTTCGTTTCAATCACGAAAATGCCATATCGGGAGAGAACGATATGATCGATTTGCGTCGTCCCCTCCACAGCGGGCAGGGTGACATTGTGTAGAACCTCGTAACGGCCCTTGTCCAATTGGGATTTCAGCAGAATTTTCACGAACAACTCCCCAACCCAGCCCTTGAATACAGGGGATTTCAGAAAAAGTCCCAGAAGGAACACCAGGCCGAGCCCTATGAAAATCCGCACGTTCATGGGGGTCAAAAGACTTTCTAAAACAAATTCAGGCATACAGCTCCCTGCACTATTTCTCCCGCCTCATCAACGCAAATCATTCAAAGATAAAAAATTCACCCGCCAAATTCTTGGCGGACGGTTTGGTTATGGTTGACCCACCAAGTTCGCATATGCTTAATCCGCTCGGTTGAGCTCCCTCAGTTTCGCGGAGAGTTTTCGAAGCGTATCCGGTGAAAGTTTCTTTTCCCGCGAGAGAATGAAGGACCCGATGCCCCGCTGATTCACAACTTGCAACCCGCTGGGATTGAAGCGCGTGAGCTGCACATATCGATCCAGAAAACACATCATCGGCACCACCCAAAGCGGCTCCTGGATGCTGGGTTGAAGCAGTGCTTGAAGTTTACCTGCCTGACGACGGGGCTGTTTCAGAATTCGTTCCTCCTGTACATATCCCCCGATTTTCAACACCTCGCCATCGTAGGTGATCCGGTCATCCTGTGGCACATTCTTTCTCGTCCAATTTTTGGTCTCCAAGGTGAACACACCCGACGGCCCAATGATAATATGGTCGATATTTTCCGTCCCATGTTCGTCTTTGAGGATGAAGTCATGAAAAACATCGAAGCCCGCTTTGCGGATCTCGTTCAATTGCTCCTCCACCAAGCGTTCGCCCAACATGCCTTTTTTCAAGCTATGGTAATAGGGAAGCTTCCGCTTGATCTTCAAAAAGAGATACAGCAAATAACCCAATCCGATCACCGTGGAAAGAATCATGGTATTGACCGTATATCCGGGACTCAGAACAACCACCCAACCCGTAATGAGGGCGGAAAAGACGAACGCCCCTTTGAACAGTTGATCGTTCACATTCGCTTCCCAAATTTCATCCATCTGCTTGCGTAAAGATTCACCCGCTTGGCGGATGGGTTTGGGGTCATTCGGATTCTTTTTTGCACTCATCGTTCCTCACTCCCTTCAAGAATCAAACCCAAATGTAGCGGATTCGTTCCACCAAAATATGGATTCGGGAATTTTGTTCCTTCGTCCTTATGCTGCTCTACAAAATGAGCGAGCCAAATCAGATCTTCATCCGCAAGCCTATTCGCAACCGTCCGGAGGTCTTCCTCATAACCCAGGAGATCCTGTTTCTCCTCTCGTACAAGATGGGCTTTCAACCACTTCAGTTGTCCATGACTGTTCCAGATCTCCAGAAAGAGAAACTCCTCCAAGGAATACCATTCATTCACTTGAGCAAACTCAATAGCACGAAGACCAGCTCTGGGTGTGGATTCGCCAAGGATCTTACAGATAAAATATAAAGCCCCTTCCCAATAGCTGCCCATTTCAAACCGTAGATCTTCACAGGAGAATGCAGACAAAAGCGGATAGGCAGGGAGTTCAATTGCCTCAACCTCGTTTCTCAATTCGGTCATGAATCGATCAATGATCTCAATGTAGGCCGTATGCCAATCTTGATCTTTTCTGAGATGGGGCGCGGGTTTAAAGCAGAATTCGTGACCAGAAATGTGAATGTTTCGTCCAACGGACATCGTCAATCCCCCCTCAACTGGCTGTTGTCTAAATGTACGTTATAGCGATAGTGTGTAGGGATTGCTTCACCATCTTCCTCAATGCTCCATGGGTGAAAAATTCTGGATTTCCCCCCACTAACTTGACGGACGCCTCCGTTCTTCACAACCCGAATACCTGACAAGATAAACAATGCGGTTGGATGCTCATGCGCATGCATCACCTCATTCCGAGTTAAAATCACACTTTCACCATTGGTGGTGGTCCCCTTCACTTCAACATGAAGTTCCGTATCGGCTTTGCGGCATAGAAGATCAAAGGGCCGGGTTGCACATACGGAGGAATCCACCACATACCCTTGTCCTCTAAAATGCTCCTCCGCCGCTTCCATCGCATGCAGTTCAATCTGTTTTTTCAGTTCAGCATCCACCACAAATCCCTGCCCTGACGCGCGGGCATGTTGGTTTTCACGAATCGACTCTAACTCGTCCCGCTGCTCATCTTCGTCCCAGACCGGATCGTTTACGGTGAAGGCATCCAAAGCATTCAGTACACCTGTGATCCATTCTTCGGTTCGAGTTTGGCAACGGTCATCCAAAATGTATCGCACATTGGACTGTCCCATGCCACCCCGACCGCGTGGCACACGGATGGTGCGGATTGACGGAGGAATCAGGAAGGCATTCCGGGCATTCACCCAAAGATTGTAGTGCGTTTCGAAACTTCGACCGGAACCCGTAAAGGATTGCGCATGGCGATACACTGTTGCGTTGCGGTAGAAGCCAACCACAACCTGCCCTTTGCCGGTCACCGTGGCAACAAAGACGACCAGAACATTTTTGACTTCATCCTGGTCAGCAGCCGACGGGTCGATTCTCCCCAAGTTGATTGTTGCCCGCAAAGGGTGATCACGGTCCACCACTTTCGGCTGGACGTATCCAAAATAACTGCCCCTCATCTTCTTAAAGTTGTAAATCTCGTATCCCACATTCTCTTCGTTGTAGCTGCCCCCATTTACTGGCTTGGGATCATCCGCGGTGACGCCAGCGTAGTGTTTCATGTACCCAACGCGTGCGAAAAGTACTCTCTGATGTTCAGCAGTTGTAGATAGGACCGAAAGCCGTTCTGCTGATATAAACTCACGAACATAGGTTCCGAAGTTTTTGCCTGAGCGCAGGCCAACTCGAATGTTATGTCGGATTTTTCTCTTTTCCTCATCAGGAACCAAATCCGTCTTGGCATCAGGATCATGGGCTCGAAAACTTTCCAGAGGTTTCTTATCACCACCAATACCGGACATCATAAATACCACGTGCCCCCCCGGCCTTAATTGGAACCGGTCCTGAACCGCTGCCTCATAGGCTGCATTCTGCATCCAAACATCACGGTTACCATCGGCATTAGGAATGCGGACCCACGATGAAAGACCCAATTCGGCAAGGTATCTGTTGCCTTCCTGAATGAGCTGTTTATTCAATTCCCGGTTCGTAAGCGCCATGACATTTTCCTCACAGTTTTAAAAATCCTCCAAGAACTCGGAAGCCGGATCCACGGCGGTGACCAGGAGATGATCCCGGGCGCGGGTGCAGGCGACGTAGAGGAGGTTCCGTTCGGTGTTGTACACCTCTTCCAGATCGCGGGTGTCGCCGACGGATTCGATTCGCTCCTGCAGGGGAATCACCTCGTCGTCGCAGGCCATCACCACCATCGCGCGGAATTCCAGGCCTTTGGCGAGATGCATGGTGCCCACCGCGAGACCGTCGGTCCCGTCTTCCGGGTTCCGCAGGGGATCGCGGGCGGGAAGGTCGAGTTGCTTCGCCACCGCCTCCGCGCGGGATCGCTGACCCTCCGAACGGACGAAGATCCCCACTTCCATCGGTCGCAAGCCCTCGTCCAGCCGGGCGCGAATCCAGTCCGCCACTCCGCTCTGTTCTTCGGCTTCGGATTCGAAGACTTGGACCTTGGGGTCTGGACCGTTAAACACCGACACCGTGCCCAAACGGGATTCGGCGTTTCCATCCACGTCGGCCATTTCCGGCGGCAGCAGTCGGTCGGCGTGACGGCGGATCTGATGCGAGGTGCGGTAGTTGACCCGCAAAGTGTTGGCCCGGCCCCGCACGTCCACCCCCAGCGAGGCCCAGGAAAAAGGCTGACGAAAAATGCGCTGTCCCAAATCCCCGGCGAAAAACAGTCCGTTTTCGCGATTCCCGGCCATCGCGGCCAGAAAGCGGAGTTCCTGCACCCCGATATCCTGCGCCTCGTCCACCACCACCGAGGCGTAGGGGGCATTGCCCTTGACCGCGAACTGATCCGCGAGCTGCGCGTATACATCCGAAAGAGTGCACAGCCCCTCAGACTCCAGTCCGCCGCGAAGATCCTGAAAAAGGGACCACAGCATTTCCCGCTGAGGTTCCGACAAGCGGGTCTTGCGTCCCAGCCGTTTCACGTCCCGGTAGTCCTCCCAACTCTTCACCTGCCAGGCGTCCACCACCTGCGACCACTCCTGCCAAAGAAACGCCCCGGTGAAGCGGGTTCCCTGCAGGGCATCCGCAGCCGCCGCCAGGCGGGACCGGATCTCTTCGTCGCTCACCAGCGTCCGTTTGCCCAGCCGGGCCCGGGCCAGACGCAGGGCCACCGCCTCCAGCGGCTCCACGTCCACCCGCTCCGCCAATCGGGGACGGGAATGGATCAGCCGATGCAGTCGCACCCGCAAGGCATCGGCCAAGGGCTCCGAAAAGGTGGTCAGCAACACCCGCGTCTCCGGATCGCGGGAAACCAGCGACACCGCCCGGTGCAGGGCGACAATGGTTTTGCCGGTGCCGGCCGATCCCGACACCCGCGCGGGTCCGTGGTGATCCCGTTCCACCAGTTCCTTCTGGGAGGGATGCAGAAACAGGGTCCACTTTTCCCAGGGGAATTCCAAAGCCGCCTCCAGCGCCTCCTTGTCCTCCATTACCCGGAAGCGGCTCTGCGCGTCGGGATGCACGAACGGATCGGCCTCCTCCGCCGACACCACCGCCGGACGCGGCTTCCCGCCGGTCGCCAGCTCCAACAACGCCTCCGCCGCCTCGCGGGGCAGTCGGTCCGACAGAATCAGCAGCGAATCCTCATTCGCCTCTTTCACATCCGCCACCCATTCGGCGGGCACCCCGTAGGACAGCAATTCCTCCTCGGAAAGATGATCGAACAAACGCGGCTTGGGCGGCGGCGCGGTTTCCTCGGGCTTGTACACCGGCACCGTAATCTCCCGCACCATCTCCCGCACCTCCACCAACTGCGCCGCGCCGGTGGCGGGATGACGTTCGAGCTTCCGCCGCTCCGCCCAGGCGTAGGCCGCGTCGTGATGGGCCACGTAGCACAGCAGCAGACTCAAATCCGACCGATGCACGATCAACCGCAAATCCCGACTCACCCGCACCGACCAGAAATTCTTGTCCTTGGCCTTGTCCAGCCGATGAAACTTCATCCCCGGATTGGCAGGATTCATTTGCAGATCAAACGCGGTCATTTTGACCGCTTTCTGCTCCTCGCCGGTGAGTTTGGCCAGGCTGTCGGTGAAGGTATCGGCGAGGAGAAAGGTCATAAGATCATGATTCCGTAAAATCGGTTTCAGGCATGATTCGTTTCAAAAAACGGTCAAACAAAGGCACCGTAAATGCGGTATCGCCATGACTGGGGCTCCAGATCATACCCTTGGAAATTAACTGGGCACGGGTGGGACCCAACGATTGCACGGATCGTTTCAGCTTCTCGGCAATGTCTCCCGAACGGTGAGGCCCCGTTCCCAGTTCCGCCATTACCCGCATATACCGCTTTTCCAGTGGGGTTAGACGGTCAAATCGAACCCTGAAAAAACTGGCGTCCAATGCGGCGGTGGCCAGTTGGGTGGCCTCACGGCAATTCTTCAGGGTAATGGGAGAAGACTCCGCGCAATCCCACGCGTGTTTGCCCCATTCCTGGAGAAAATAAGGATATCCCTCGGTTTGTTGCACCAGATACGCCAAAGCCGAGTCTTCAAAAGACACGTCAAGTTCAAGGGCCGGCTTCACCAGCGCATCGCGGGAATCAATTGGCGACAAGGGTCCGAGTTCCGGGAATTCAAACAAGCGTTCCGCGTAGGATTTCGCTTTCCCCATTCGTCCCGGTAATTGGGGAAGTCCCGCCCCCACCACGGTGAGGGGCAGTTGCAGTTGCGCGACCCGATGCAACGCCGAGATAAGCGAGCCCAGTTCTTCTTCCCGCACGTATTGGAGTTCATCGATAAACATCAGGACCGTGGTCTCTCCCGCCTTGGCGGCCTCCGCGACCGTGACCAGCAACTCTGACAAATCAGACTCCAAATCCCCATTGTCAGCGAGTCCCGGCTCCGGTGGAAAATCGAGGGCCACTTCCACATCACCGAACCTGGCCTTCAATGCGCCCACAAACCCCGCCAGACCGCGAAGGGACCGTTGAGCAAGCACTCTGGCCTTTTCTTTCCGGGAGAGCTTCAAAAGCGCCTGACGCAATTGAGGCGCCAGCAAACCGGGCAACGAGCGGTCCTCCGGGGCCTCCATTCGAAGGGTCACATGACCGTTTGCTTCCGCCTCCAGCCGCATCTGATCCAGCAAAACGGTTTTCCCCACGCCGCGCAACCCCACCATCAAAATACTTTTCGCGGACCGCCCCCGCCGAATCCGCTCAACCGCGATGCGGACGGATTCCCGGATTTCATCACGTCCCGCCAACTGTGGCGGTGGGGTGCCCGCTCCGGGCGCGTATGGGTTGTCGATAGGATTCATATTGACGGGTATATACCAAAGTTATGGTAGTTTACAAGATCTTTATAAACCATGATAACTTCCTTATACCCTCAACCCGCCGATCCAGCCGATGAACCTCCACTCCCGGATTCGCCGGGTTCATACTGCAGATCGAACGCGGTCGTCTTGACCGCTTTCTGCTCCTCGCCGGTGAGTTTGGCCAGGCTGTCGGTGAAGGTGTCGGAGAGGAGGAAGGTCATAGGATTTTAAAATCTCTTGAAGTGCCGACGGATTCCTACAATAACAAAGTATGCGGAAATATTCACGGATATAGCGTAGAGCAGAGTAACAACATAGGATAAGAAACTGGATGAAGCCAAATAGGTGTCATTTCCAGAAAATTCGAATAACCTGAGGGGAACTAACATTCCAATGCTATATTTCAAACAGTTTCCAAGATAGTGCAAAACATAAGCCGGTGATGAAGGGGTAGAAAAATAATTGGATACTTGTTTATCGATACTTAATCCGGTTAAGGATGCATAAAATGTGAAAAAGGTAACCAGCCCAAAACATACACACAAGGAGCGAAGGGGGCGATGTCCATACCAAGACAACTCTTTATAGACCCAAAGCAATGACTTGACAGCCCTACTATGGGTATTTTTTCTTTTAGCCTCCATCTCTGAAAAATAAAATTCATTGGCTAAAGCGTACTGGCGCTGGTCGTCAAAAACCTTAACGAAACGACTGTATAAATTAATGACTTCCCTACTTCCAAGAGCCTCAAGCATTCCCTTTATTTTTTTGGGTGTGGTTCCACTTGGACATGAGTTTAAGTAAATCTCCTCTGCGTGCACTTGCCGCCCGTTTACTTTCGGCCACTGACATTGGACAAAGCGTGAACCATAAATAGATGAGGTAAAAGTGTAAATTTTACCAAAATCACACTTCTTGAATAACGCACCCTCCAATGAGCAATTGTCAAACCCTATTGAAATGGGGGGCATATCGTCATTCTGGCTCCGATTAGATATCTCAGTCTTGAAAGGGTTGAAGGTGAGGTTTTTAAAGAAATATCCAACGCATTCAGCTTTACTGTCAGGATGGATCTCATTCCTATCAATCACAACAGTCGCACCCGGACCAAAAGACGCGTTTTCTATATCTGATTCCCCAGCGAGTGTATTTCCCGAAAGCTCAAGCCCCCCATTGATTTGAAGGCCTTTAGTCCACATTCCCTTGTCCAGTACAGCATCTTTGAATATCAGCTTACCCTCGATCACTGAATCACCGAAGGCATACATTCCGTTTTGACACTCCGAAAAAATAACATCTCCTTGACAGGAAACGTTTTGGAAAAGGGCCATTCCTCCAAAATTGCAGTCCTGGAAATGGACACTCGCACCAAAGTTGGCGCCAGTAAACATCATACCATCCTTACAATTGATCCTCGTGAACGCCAACTGCTTTACGTCCACGCCATAGACAGTAATTCGGGTCGGGTTACAGATCAAGCTGAATTTGACGAGATCCTCAAACACGGAATTCGTGATGCAAATCTCAAACAGGTAATGCAGAGTCCCGTTTTCATTATTTTGTACTATTTCATCATTCACCTTCAATATTTTAACTGGGGCATGACAGTGACAGTGATCAAGATGCAATACGTTACATATCTTAATTCCTGATAAGGTAAGACCACCCTCAAAAGTAGAACCTGAAAATATAAGCCCGGTTAAAATTCGTGTATTCACATCTGATAACCCAGCTTGCTTAATTTGTGATGATGTGAAGCTATCAGCTTCTTCCTCTGAATAAACTGACACATTCTTGATGCTCACTGGACCAGTGAAGCGACACTGCCTAAAGATTAACAGCTTTTCAAAAGTAGAGTCAATTATTTCAACTCCATTTGAGAATTTCGACCCAGAGAAGTCCAACGTGTAATTAATGTTTTGGTTCTTCAGGCCAATTGGGAAATGAAAATGCACACCCCGAAAATCGCCATCATTTGCTGCTAACTTACTTTGCACAGCGGCACGGAATTCCGCTGAATCTTTTTCGCCTTCATAATGCAACACACATTTCCCCTCAGGATAATTTGGGGAAAACCTACAGTTTGGGTGGTTGCACCTCTCGTCCGACATAATCAACCTACCTTAAAAACCTTCATCACCTCATCACCGAGGTGGTTGATGATTTTGACGGCGATGCGGTTGTCTTTGGGTTTGGGGAAGGGGCGGGAGACGGGGGAGTTGAGGGTGTCCCAGGCGTCGGGATCGATCTCGGCCTTGAGGGTGGTTTTGAGGCTTTTGTAGGGGTCGTTCTGGCGTAAGCGTCCGGCGAACCCCACCCCTCCACCCCGGGCCGCCGGAAAGGTTGT
>JAFIGC010000153.1 GCA_020831635.1 Verrucomicrobiota bacterium
GCTCCCGTCCCCCTTCACCCCTGCCGGTGCGGAGACCGGCGCTCCCGTCCCCCTTCACCCCTGCCGGTGCGGAGACCGGCGCTCCCGTCCCCCTTGGCCCCGGCGGCATTCTTTCGATGTTCGAAGTTGGACGTTCGATGTTCGGCGTTCGGTTTCTTTCACTTCTTCATCCTACTCCTACTCGTAATCTTAATCGTAATCCTAATCCTAATCTTAATCGTAATCGAACGAATGGCAGCAGGTTGTCGGCAAGGGACTGCCGACCTACGATTCTGTGGCGATTGGCGCTCCTGTATCCCCCGAAATCGTCCAAATGGCATACCTCTGTCGTGTGTTTTCGGGAGAATCATTTTGCCTTTCCGTCTGCAAAGCGATAATTTCCATCTTTTCTTTCATATCTCTTTCTGCCTCCACTGCATTTCCCGGAATTCCCCATGTATCATTCTCTTTTTCAGCATCATTTTGAATCCCTGCTTCGGTTTTGGACCGCGTCCCGTGATCCCGGCGGGAACGGATACCACCACAATCGCGATTGGAAGGGGACGGTGTTGCCTGGTCCGCAACGGAACCTGCTCATCCACTCCCGCTTGCTGTATATGTATGCGGAGGGGGTGCGGTTGGGTCATGGGTTTGCCCGCGAACACGCGGACAATCTGCACGGTTTTTTGGTCGGGCACATGCGGGACGAGGATGGCGGGTACGGCACCCTGGACGGGACGGAATGGCGTACCCCTGGCATCCTGTCCACCTATGACAATCTTTTCGTGGTGATTGGCTTGGCCCGTTATGCCGAAGCCACGGGGTCCGAGGAGGCGCGCGCCGAAGCCTGGCGGTTGTTGGAGATGATCGAAACCCGTTGCGCCCCCGAGGGGGTAGAGAAGGGGTTGCGGGGTTATGCGGGAACGGACACCCCGCCGCCCGGAAGCCGTCTGGGGTTTTTCACGGGAAACATCAATCTGCATTATCTTGAAGCCCTTTGTTGTCTGCAACGGGCCGGCGGAGGCGAGATCGGGTGCCGTTTGCAAAAAATCCGATCCTTTTTCCAAACTTGGATTCTGGACGACAGCCGATGGATCACCCACGAGGATTTTGGCGAAAGCTACGCGCATCCCCATGTTGAACCCGGCGCCGCCTCCTCCTTGGCGCATGCCTTGGAATGGGTAGATTTTTTCAGGGAAGCCGGTTCCCCGCTGGACCCCGAGACGGAACAGGGGCTGATGCACAAGGGGCTGGAACACGGCGTGGATACGGACGGATTTTTCCGGGATGCTTTTTACCTGCACGAAGGGCGCGCCGCCGGCGCCGCCTCTTTTTGGACCCAGGTCGAGGCCGCGAAAACCTTTAATCGGGCCTCGGAATTCGATCCGCAAGGGCTCTGGGCGGATGCCGCGAAGCGGGTGACCGACTATTACTTCAGGCACTTTGTCGATCCCGAAGGCGGGGTGTTCAGTCGGGTGGATCGAACCGGCGTGGTGACGTCCCGCTACAAGGGCTACAAATGGAAATGCGATTATCATTCCGTTCGATTGTGCGTGGATGCCCTGGAGCGTGGGGGAGGGGCCCTTTTCGATGGCTGAATCCCCCAAGAAACCCGGCATGTTCCGGCGTTTCGTTCAACTGACCCATCCCTATCGCGCCCCCTTGCGGGGCGTGTATGCCTTGTATTTGCTCAATGCGATTCTGAACCTCCTTCCCGCGTTCAGCCTGCGCTATTATTTCGATTTGGTGGTGGATCCCCAGCCGGTCACGCTGTTTGGCATCGTGCTCGATCCGTCCGGCACCTTGGAAGCGCCGCGCGAACGCATGATCGCCTCGGGCATTTATTTTGCCAGCATGTGTTTTCTGATCCTCTCCGCGAATCTGGTCGGCGTTTGGATGTGGCGCTTGGGGACCCGGGTGAGCCAGCGCTTTATTTTGGACATCAAACTGCGGATTCACCATCACCTGCACAAGCTTTCGATTTCATTTTTCGACAAAAGCCGAAGTGGCGATTTGATGTCCCGCACCGTGGGGGACGTGGAACAGATGGAGCACATGATCCGTCAATCGTTTAATATTCTTTATGGCTTCATTCATTTGACCATCACCCCGCTGTTGATGATCGGCATGAGTCCCTGGCTATTTCTGGCCACTTTGGTGCCGGTTCCGGTGATTTACTGGTCCCTGCGCCGGATTCGGCTTCGTTTGCGGCCCATGTATCGGGAAATGCGTGAACAGCAGGCGGTGATCGGGGCCACCATTCAGGAAAACATTTCCGGGATTCGCGAGGTGCGGGCCTTCAACCGCGAGGCCGGGATGCGCCGCACCTACGGTAAAGCCAGCATTGCCTATACCCGAACCGTCAACGATTCCATGAAGGTGTTCAGTGTCAATCACCAGATTTTGTACGGCATCCGCGATTTCGCCATGATTCTCGTGGGGGTGGTGGGCGGACTCATGGTCGTGGGCGGTTTTGGCGGGGTGACCCTTGGGGTGGTGGTGGCCTTCATCCCGCTGTTGAACCGTTTTTTCGATCCCATTGGTCAACTGGTGAATTTTTATGACGTGTTGCAGCGCGGACTCGCCTCCACCGAACGGGTCTTCGCCTTTCTGGATTTGGAACCCGAAGGCAAAGATCTTCCCCACGCGCATCATGTGGATTTCAAAAAAGGAGAGGTGGTCTTTGAAGATGTGTGTTTTTCCTACGATCCCGTCACTCCGGTCCTGAAAAACATCTCATTGCACGTCAATCCCGGCGAAACCGTGGCCATCGTCGGCGCCACCGGGTCCGGAAAATCGACCCTGATATCCTTGCTGCTCCGCTTTTACGAGCCGACGTCGGGCCGGGTTTGCATTGACGGGCATGATATCCGGCGCATTGCATACAGTTCCGTCAGCCGCTCCATCGGCATTGTGTTTCAGGAGACGTTTCTTTTCCACGGCACGATGGCGGACAATATTGGATTTTCCCGTGACAACGCCTCCATGGAAGACATTCGCGACGCCGCCCGCCAAGCCCGAATTGCCGATGAAATCGAATCCCTGCCGGATCAATACGACACCCTGGTGGGCGAACGTGGGCTCACGCTTTCCGGCGGACAACGCCAGCGGATCGCCATCGCCCGGCTCATCCTCAAAGATCCCACCCTGGTGATTTTGGACGAAGCCACCAGTGCCGTCGACACTCGCACCGAGCGGGACATTCAGGAAAGTCTGGAGGAGATCACTCGAGAACGCACCACCTTTATCATCGCCCATCGGCTGTCCACCGTCCGCCGAGCCGACCGCATCGTGGTGTTGGATCATGGGCAAATCGTAGAGCAGGGGACCCACGAAAGTCTGCTGGCCGAGAACGGGTTCTATGCCGAACTCTTGCGGCACAACGAAATTTTTCCGGGAGGGTGAAAGGGGGAGTATCAAGGTCAATCGGCTCCGAGACTTTTCCCGCCTTGAAGGTCTTTTCCGGATGACCCATTCTTCGGAAATGCCTTTTCATAAACGCTCGCCGACCGGGTGGTAACCAACGCATCCGCCGCAAAACTAAAAGCGGACATGAGGTGTTCCCGGTCGATTTCTCTTTGCGCATGTTTTAGATGTCGCCTTGCACGGTCAAAAAAGTAATTTGCCCGTGGCGTGGTGGGGGAGGTCTGCTGCAACAGCTTCTCCGCCTCTTGCATGATATCACGGATGTGAGCCGTGGTGAGTGGCGGCGGGGTTCCGTAGACTTTTCGGGTCACCACTTCCCCGTTTTGATTTTCGATGGGGGGCTCGTCTCCAAAAAAATCCGAATCCTCTACAACCTTTTCCCCATCGAGGTACGCCACCACATCCTCACGCGGGTTTGTCAGGTTTAGCCCGCCGTAGGTGTGCAACCAAAGTGAAGCGAAAATACCGGTACGCCACATACAGGTTTCCTGTCCAATGAGAACCCGGGATTGATCGAAACCGGTGAGTAGAAAGAATGCATGTTCCGGGGAAACGTTTCCAGCCAGGATGTCTACAAGTAAAAGGGTTTCATACTTGCGGTACTCTTCCCAAGATTCCCAAACGGAGGTGTAGAATGGATCGGTTCGCAGTTTTGAATTCAGCGGAACCATTTTATTGATAAAGATCTTCAATGTCCGGTTATGCAGCAGGGAATTGGGGACATTCTCGATGGACCTCGGGGTATTTCGAATGATGCAAGGTTCCTCACGAAGGGGAACTTTGGCAAACCATATACGGTGGCGCGGATTTGGATCGCCCTCCGAGAGCGGTTTCAAAGAAAACGAAATTTCCGTGGAAGTCCCGTCCGGTTGTATTACCCGCAAAGACGGTGGCTTTTGATCCGCGCCATATCGCGTCGTTTGCAATAACAACGGTTCCGCTTCATTTCCCCAGGCCACCAGTACCCGCTCCCCGCCATCGAAAAATTGGCAAACGTAGGGGTTGTCCGGAGAGCCGATGCCACCATTTGCCAAAGGCATGCGGAAAGAGGATTGAAACACCATCTCCTGAAGCAGGATCACCAGATCCGGCCATTTTTCCAAGTAGGCATCCCCCGCGGGAGATGTCGGCAGCCAGGGGTTATGAATCTCGTCTCCTTCGGTTCCCGCATGGATGGCAAGCGTTGTGATGCAACTTGCGACAATTGAAATGAGGAGGACCCTTCGTTTCGCTTTCATCGTAACATCTTCACAATCTGAGCGCTATGCGTCAAGTTCATTCCGGTGGTAAACGGATAGATAGAGCTTCCCGTCCTCCGTTCCAGTCCTCCGAATTTTTTGAACAGGAGGACGCAGAGGGCGCAGAGGGAAATGGCGGTGGATTTGCCTTTGCTCTCTTTGCTTGCTTCTGTTCCAATCCTTTTGGTTTTTGAACAGAAGGTCGCGAAGGAAGCGAAGAATTTCAGTGGGGTTGCCGCTATCTCAAAAAATCAGCCGTATCAACGAAAAGCAATTGAATTTTTCCGCTTGATTTGCGTTCCGGCGGAGGGCATAAGGAATTTCCAATTTTATCCTGTAAAATCATATTTTTTATGAAAAAAGCACCCGAAGCGTTCATCGAACATGGTATTTTTAAGGAAAATGGCCTGGGGGAGGTCGTGGTTTGTCGCTACAAAAGTGACGGATCGGCCGAGGCGGCCGTGTTTCTGGTGGATGTCTGGTGTTTGGGGGTGAAAAGCGCTTTTTACACGCGCTTTGACTCTCCGGCGGATCAACGGGAAAAACTCGATCGAATGTTCAGAGGGGATGTGCCCCGGCCGGAACCGGCTGCCAACGGACGAAAATTGGTCGAAGAGGCGGTGGCCTACGCCAAATCCCTCGGGTTTTCGCCTGCTGCCGATTACAAAAAAGGGGCGAGGGTGTTCGGGGGCATTGATGTCAAGGACGCGACCGCGCAGTATACCTTCGGCAAAGACGGGAAACCTTGCTACATCTCCGGACCTCACGATGATCCGGATCGAATCGTGAAAATTCTCACGAACCGTTTGGGACCATCCGGGTTTTACGCGACGGTAGCGGATGATTCCTTCGGGGATTTCATGGCTGATTTCATGGAGGAATGAAATTTGCTCCGGGCCTGGTGGCCCATCGCTGAAACCTCGTAAACGAGGGACTCCGAACTTCGCGGATTCCCAGCCGCGTAGCGGCGCATCTCCAAGGCCGAAGGCCCAAATCTCCAGCGAGCCTGCGAGCGCATCTCCAAGGCCGTAGGCCCTCCCTCACCATTCGGCGGTTTTCAAGAGTTTCATATAGTTCAGGCGTTCGAAAATGGCGGGGTTGGGGAGTTTTTCGCGGCTCATGCTGGATCGCAATTGGTCCAGGGAGGCATAGTCGTGGGTTTGCATCCATTCGATGAGACCGTCGCGGAGGGTTTGCAGGTGTTGGGGGCCGTTTTTGAGGAGGGCGGCGGTGGTCATGACGACGTCGGCGCCGGCCATGAGGGCTTTGACGGCGTCTTCGGGGGTGTGGACGCCGCCGGTGTGGGCGAGTTGCGCTTGGAGTTGCGGACGGAGGATGGCGATCCAGGACAGGGGAAGGAGGAGGTCGGTGGAGTCGCTGAGCTGGAGGGTCTTGCCGGCGGTGAGGGTTTCGGGGTCGAGATCGGGCTGATAAAAGCGGTTGAAGAGGACCAGGGCGTCGGCCCCGGCGGATTGGAGCTGGTTGGCGAAATGGGCGAGGGAGCTGAACCAGGGACTGAGTTTGACCGCGAGGGGCAGGTCCACGGCTTCCCGAACGGCGCGGACGACGTCCAAGTGTTGGTGTTCGAGGTCGGCGCCGCTGATTTCGGGGGCGCATCCGACGTGATAGAGGTTGAGTTCGATGGCCTGGGCCCCGGCGCCGGCGAGGTCGCGGGCGAATTGGGTCCACCCTTCCGGGGAAATGCCGTTGAGGCTGGCGATGACGGGGATATCGAGGGCTTCGCGCGCCTGGCGAACCAGTTCGAGGCTGCGGTCGCTGTTGCGTTCGTAGAGGTCGGCCTCGGGAAAGAAGGATTGGGCCTCGGCGAGGCTGTCGGCGCTGTTGGTGAGGAGGCGGTCCATGGCCTCCTGTTCCTGGCGAAGTTGTTCCTCGAAAACGGAGGGGAGGACGACGGCGGCGGCTCCGGCGTCTTCGAGGGCGCGGAGTTTGTCGATCTTTCCGGTCATGGGGGAAGCGGATGCGACAAAGGGCGAGGAGAGGGTGAAGCCGAGGTAAGAGGTTTTGAGGTTCATGGAGTTAGAGGTGTGGAAGGGTTAGATGGGTGGTTGGGAAAGAGAGAAGGAGAGAAGGAGAGAAGGAGAGAGGGAGAGAACTTCGAACATTGAACGTCGAACTTTGAACGTTGAAGGAAAGACCCCCTGTGCCCCTGCCGGTGCGGAGATCGGCGCTCCCGTGGGGCTCCGGTTTGCGACCGAACGTCGAACATCGAACGTCCAACTTTGAACGTTGAAGGAAAGACCCCCTTTGCCCCTGCCGATGCGGCGATCGGCGCTCCTTTCCCCTGTGCCCCTGCCGGTGCGGAGACCGGCGCTCCCGTGGGGCTCCGGCTTGTGACCGATGGGGGCGTAGGGGGACAGGAGCGCCAATCGCCGTATTGGCGGGGCTCTGGGGGGCTTTGCCTTGCTTCCGATGGGGGGGAAGGAGACGGGAGGGCCGGTCTCCGCACCGGCTGGGGCGAAGGGGGGATGGCTTTGCCTTTGCCTTTGTCCCAAGCTTTGTCCCAAGCTTTGTCGATAATTATCATTTTTTTCAATTGTTGGCTGAGGCTTTGGCAGAATTGCGATTACGATTAGGATTAGGATTAGGATTAGGATTACGATAAAGTATCGGCGAGGGTTTTGAGGCGGGCGTAGCGGGCGTGGATTTCGGCCTGAGCCTGGGCGTTCCGAGCGTCGGAAAGGGCGGGGTTGTTTCGTTCCGAGAGTCGGAAACGCAATTCTTCGCGGGTGAAATCTTTGAGGGGGAGGGTGGGGGCGGGGCTGTCGAGTTGCAGGGCGGGTTTGTCGGTGCCGCGGAGGCGGGGATCGAAACGGAAGAGGGGCCAATAGCCGGTTTTGACGGCCAGGTCCATTTGGTCGAGGGACTGACGCATGGAATAGCCGTGGGCGATGCAGGGGCTGTAGGCGAGCAGGAGGGAGGGGCCGGAATAGGCTTCGGCTTCGCGGATGGCGCGCAGGGCCTGGGGCAGTTTGGCCCCGAGGGCGATGGCGGCGACGTAGACGTTGCCTTTGAGAATGGTGGAGAGGGCGAGGTCGTTTTTGGCGGTGGGCTTGCCGCCGGCGGCGAATTTGGCGGCGGCGCCGAGGGGGGTGGCTTTGGAGGCCTGTCCGCCGGTGTTGGAATAGACTTCGGTGTCGAGGACGAGGATATTGACGTTTTCGCCGCCGCAGAGGACGTGTTCGAGTCCGCCGAAGCCGATGTCGTAGGCCCAGCCGTCCCCGCCGATGATCCAGATGGAACGGGGCACGAGGTGGTCGGCGAGGGTTTGCAGTTCGCGAAGGGCGGGCGTGGGGGGCTGGCCGGAGAGGATTTCCTGCAATTGCGCGAGGGCGGCGCGGCGTTCGCTGAATTCGCGGGGCGTATCAGGTGCGTCGCCGAGCAGGAGGGGGATGCAGTCGGGATGGGACAGGTCGGGGGCGAGGTCTTGCAGCAATTGCCGGGCGCGGGTGGTGAGGGAGTTGACGCCGAGACGGAAGCCGAGTCCGAATTCGGCGTTGTCTTCGAAAAGGGAGTTGGACCAGGCGGGTCCGCGCCCCTGATTGTCAGTGGTCCAAGGGGTGACGGGGAGGTTGCCGCCATAGATGGAGGAGCATCCGGTGGCGTTGGCGACGAGCATGCGGTCGCCATAGAGTTGGCTGATGAGTTTGAGGTAGGGGGTTTCCCCGCAGCCGGCGCAGGCACCGGGAAATTCGAAGGTGGCGGGCAGGAACTGCACCCCGCGTACGGTGGCGTTGTTGATTTCCGCGTGGTCATCGGACGCCTGCTTGAAAAAGGCCATGTCGGCGGCGCCTTTTTCGAGGATGGGCGCTTTTTCGACGAGATCGAGGGATTTGTGCTTGGGGTTGGTTTTGCTCTTGGCGGGACAGATTTCCACGCAGAGTCCGCAGCCGGTGCAGTCGGGCAGGGAGATTTGCAGGAGGTAGTGCAGGGGCGGTTCGCCGGAATGTCCGCGCAGAGGGGCGGAGGGAAATCCGGGCGGCGCATGGGTCAGGTCGGCGGCTTTGCTTTGCTTGACCTGAATGACCCCGTGGGGGCAGACGAGTACGCAGTGTCCGCATTGGATGCAGAGGTCGGGGTCCCACTGGGGCACGATGGGGGAGAGGTCACGGCGGTTGTAGGCGGCGGTGCCGGTGGGCCAGGTGCCGTCGGGGGGGAGGGCACTGACGGGGAGGTCGTCGCCTTTGCCGGCGATGAGTTTGGCGGTGATTTCCCGGACAAAGGCGGAGGCGTCCAAGGGGACGGCGTCGGGTCGGGTCGGGGCTTGGGCGGGAGTTTGGGGCGGAAGCGGGGCGTGATGCAGGTGTTTGGGGGCGGTGTCGACGGCCACGAGGTTGCGGGTGATCAGCATTTCGCCTTTGGCGCCGTAGCTTTGTCGGATGTGGGCGCGGATGGCGTCGCGGGCGGCGGCTTCGGGCAGGGGCTTTTGTATGGCGAAAAAGCAGGCTTGCATCACGGTGTTGATGCGTCCGCCGAGTCCGCATTCGCGGGCGACTTGGGCGGCGTTGATGACGTAGACGCTGGCGTTGAGGCGGCGCAGGGTTTCGGTGACTTCGCGGGGCAGGTGGTCGTAGAGGGTTTCGGGCGGGTGGGGGGCGTTGAGGAGGACGGTAACGCCCGGGGCGGCGGCTTCGAGGAGGTCGAGGGTTTTGAAAAAAGCGAATTGATGGATGGCAATGAAGTTGGCGGACTGGATGAGGTAGGGTTTGTGGATGGGTGCGGGGCCCATGCGGAGGTGGGAGACGGTGCGCGATCCGGCCTTGTTGGAATCGTAGACGAAATAGGCTTGGGTGTGGAGGTCGGTGGATTCGGCGAGGATGTGGAGGGTGTTGCGAACGGCGCTGACGGTGCCGTCGGCTCCGAGTCCGTGAAAAATGGCCCGGGTGGCGTCGGGATCCTCCAAGTGGAAGTCGGGGATGACGGGGAGGCTGAGATGGGTGAGGTCGTCGTGAATGCCGACGGTGAAGCGGGGGCGGGGGTCGGGGGAGTCCAGATGGTCGAAAATGCCGCGAACCATGGCGGGGGTGAATTCCTTGGAGCCGAGTCCGTAGCGTCCGCCACTGATGCGGATATGGGGACGATGGGCCTGGAGGGTGGCGGCCACGTCGAGAAAAAGCGGTTCGCCGAATCCGCCCGGTTCCTTGGTGCGGTCGAGGACGGCGAGGGTTTTGGCGGTGGCGGGGAGGGCGTCGAGAAAGGCTTGCGCGGGCCAGGGACGGTAGAGGCGAATTTGCATCACCCCGGTTTTTTGACCCTGTTCTTGCAGATATCGGGCGGTTTCCACGGCGGTTTCGGTGGCGGAGCCCATGAGGACGAGGAGGTGTTCGGCATCGGGCGGACCGTGAAACTCCACGGCGCGGTAACGGCGTCCGGTCTGTTCGGCAAAGCGTTGCAGGCAGGTGTCGAAAATGTCAGGGAGGGCGTCGTAGAAGCGGTTGACGCTTTCGCGTCCCTGGAAAAAAACGTCCGGATTTTGGGAAGTGCCGCGGAGGACGGGGCGGTTGGGGTTGAGGGCGCGTTCGCGGTGGGCGCGGATGTCGGCTTCGTCGATAAGGGCGGCGAGGTCGGGATCGGTGAGGCGGGAGACGGGGCGGAGTTCGTGGGAGGTGCGGAAGCCGTCGAAAACGTGAAAAAACGGGAGGCGGCTTTTCAGGGAGGCGGCTTGGGAAATGAGGGCGAAATCGTGGGCTTCCTGGACGTTGGCGGCGAAAAGCATGGCAAAGCCGGTGGCGCGGGCGGCCATCACGTCCGAGTGGTCGCCAAAAATGGAAAGCGCCTGGGTGGCGAGGGCGCGGGAGGCGACGTGGACGACGCAGGGGGTAAGTTCGCCCGCGATTTTGTAGAGGTTGGGCAGCATGAGTAGCAGGCCCTGCGAGGAGGTGAAGGTGGTGGCCAGGGCTCCGGTTTGCAGGGCGCCGTGCAAGGTGCCGGCGGCTCCGGCCTCGCTTTGCATCTCCACGACTTTGGGGACGGAGCCGAAAAGGTTGGGTTCGCCGCGGTGGGCGCGGGCGTCGGCTAGTTCGCCCATGGGGGAGGAGGGGGTGATGGGGTAAATGGCGCAAAGTTCGTTCAGGCGGTAGGCCACGTCCGCCGCAGCCTCATTGCCGTCCATGCAGACGGGGCGAAGCGGGGCGGAATCTGGCGCGGGGGGAGCTTGCATAAGGCGTTTCTAATGGCGTTTTGTGAAAACCCAAGGATGAAGGGATGAAAAATGAAGATTTTGCTTGGGGGCGGGACTGCCGGGAAGGTACGGGGGATTTAGGGGGCGAGTCTTTCGGGCGGTCCGGGGAAAATATCACGATCTTTCCCTTGAAATGCATTCGACATAAACGACTTATAAAATCCTGAATCCGTGAGATCTTTGCTGTGAATCCGCACAATTTCATGGGCTGCAAGGAATTGTCGGGAATGCTCGACAGACCGCATGGGTATGCCTCGATTCCCGACAATCCCTTTCGCTCCATGATCTTGCACGCCTTCTTTGCAAATATCTCACGGATTCAGGGTTTAGTTTGTTTCCAGAGTTTTGGCAATGCGATTCCTGAGTTCGTTGATATTTTTCTCCTGGATGACTCTGTTCATCTGTGCTTTTTCCTCACACAATATCCGTGTCCATCTGTGCTATCTGTGGTTCAATTCTTCTGATCCTTTGCCGCCAACGTCTCAGTCCACCTGACCGAATTTACGAGGTTCGGTGTGACTGGTGGTTGGCGTGTTGTTTTTAACCACGGATGGACACAGATGCACACGGATTTTCATTTATTCTGAGATTTTAATGCGTTTCAAGGGTTTTGGCAATTCGATACTTGAGTTCATTTTCGGTTTTTCTCTTGGAACACTCCGTTCAGATGGTCCATTTTCTATTCATGGTCCGTGTCTTATGCGCTAATTAGAAGCGTTTTTAAAATTCACCTCTGGTGGGCGGTCTTTGATTCTCTGTCGGAAGATAATTTCCCTTTTTTGTTCATCCAGTTCATATTTGAGGCCCATTTCCGACAGGATTGTCATAACGTCAGGAACATGCGCATATACACCTCCCATTCTGGGAAAGCCAGGTGGTGGAAGTGGCTGTACCTTAAGAGGAATTTTCCTTCCCGAGTGGTCAAAAACTTTGAAAGAAATGGGAGTATCAAGCTCCGCGTTGATCAGGTTCTCAATGTGTTTGAGGTATGAAGACATGTGCTCACCCTCAAAGGCGAGAAAAGGCATATGGATAGCTGTGCGCTCAAGTTCGCGTAGTAGTGTATCTTGTTGAGAACTTCGAGTGGTACAGGAAACCAAGAGTATAGCTAGAAGCCAACGCAGTATGATGAATTTTTTCTTCATAAATTTTGCCAACGTCTGCCCGCTCCGACTTGTTCGGAGACGGGAATGGTTCGACAGGTTCTTTTTCAGGCTACCACTTGCTCTTGCTTGGGTTCAATAGCCAGCTTCAAATCAAGAGAATCCAGAAGAGTCTTCAGGCTGGAAAACTGAGGATTTCCATCCTCCGACAAAATTCGGTACATGTTTTCTCGGTTGAGCGTTGTCTCGCGCGAAAGGCGCGTAAGACCATGAGCCTTTGCAACGTCCCGCAATGCCATAAGAAAGATACTCTGGGTGCCGTCGTCCAAGGCGGCATTCAGGTATGCCGCAGCTTCCACGGGATCGAGCAGATCCTCGTGCAGACCGGCATCATAGTTTACGAATGGTGTTTTCATGAGGTCCTCCGCTGGTAATCCAGCCAATATTCCTTTGCTTTATCTATGTCACGCTTTTGCGATGATTTGTCTCCGCCGCAAAGAAGCAGTACAACTGT
>JAFIGC010000154.1 GCA_020831635.1 Verrucomicrobiota bacterium
CATTTGCTTCTGCGTTACAAAATGTAATAATCAGCTCTTAATTTGAGGTCTGGAGCACGGACATTCCTGTCCGTGTCTGAAAAGGTTTACGGTAACGCAAAGCCCCCATGAGTCCCCACCAACCAACCCCCTGCCGCCCATGAAACCCCTTCTGACAGCATCAATTTTTTTTACCTTTTTCGCATTGATGGGCTATTCTGAAACGGATGGAGTGCAAAATGAACTTGTTTTGAGAGCCCAACCACAAGTATGGCATCAGAACGACCGCCAAAACATTCAACTCATCATGAGATATTGGGGGGAGTTGGAAGGTGAAAAGCTCACCGATGAGGACTGGGCAAGCACCAATACTGTGAAGGAGTTTCGCCATCAAGTACGAACGATACAGAACGAGCTACAGGAAGGCGAACATGTAATAGGGCCGTTTCGCCTCGGCTTTCAGGGTGAGATGTATGAATCAAATTCTCTGGCGGTCAAGGTGATCCCGTTGGTTGATTCTTTTCGGGGGATTCGGGCCTATTTTCCAGTCAAATCAAGTGTCGTTGGCGAGGGAATCCAGTTGGTCGTCTACGAGTATCGTGAGCGTGAGCATGAAATGCACAACCTTGAACTGGAAGAAAGCAACCTTTACAGAACATTTTCTCACGGCGGATATACCGGTTTAAAAAAAGACGCTGATGGGGGCGATGTGTGGGTTCAAATGCGGTACTTCACGTTGGTTCCGCGCTCGGTGGGTAAATTGGAAATCCACGCGGGCTCCTTCAAGGGTCTTACAAACGAAAAAATTGAGCCTGTCTACCTGACTGTCACGGAAATCAACGAACCCACGGAAACCGACCCCATCAAATCCAATGACTGACAACTCGTTCAACACAACAGCGCCGGCACCGGATCCGCATGCCAAGATTTCCGCCTCGGGAACATCTGGCAATCGGGGCTGGGCACACGCGCTCATGACAAAAGTCGTGCTGCCGATTTTGTTTCTTTTATCCTGCGCTTTTGTCATTCTTATCGCCGAATATTACTACTACGAGAGGCCTTTCCCTTTTCCCGACTTGGGGCTGACGCAGGAGGAAGAGGAGATCCTGGACGAAAAATTGAGAAAACTAGGCATAATGGAACAGGATCCGGCCCGCCCTCTCACCTGGATGCCAGGCGAAGAGCTGACGCTCAATTCGAGAGAGTTGGTCGCCCTCTTTGAAAGAAGGCATCCCGAACTGGAGAGGTCAATGCGCGTCACCTTAAAACCAAATACAATCCAATATGAATTTCGTTTGGGCCGCGGGCTTCAGCAGATATTGATCCAAAGTGAATTCGAAGATCAAGGTGACATTCAAAATTTACAATGGAAAAGTGGCTCCATGAGAGCACCCGGAAGACTACTGAACTTTTTTCTTAGATAACATGAGGAACTGGACTATTTATTAAATGTAAGAAGATCCCCAATGAATTTCCACGATTTGCTTGATCGAGTGGAACATGTTGAAATCCGTGAGGATGAAATGTTATACGTATTGGGACCAAGTCCGAGGGGGCAATAAATGCAATCCATCTCCTCCAAAAACCGACAGCAACCACAAGATCAATGAAAATCCTTGCTTAAACAAACAAACACAAACCAACAAACTCCCCTCCATGAAATTCGACTTCATTTATTTTGACTCGGGCGGCACCCTCTACAACCCGAAAGCGGATACGGACATCACCCCCATGCAGGTTTTTGCGGAAGGCGCGCAACGCGTTCATTCGCTCTTGCTTGGTTTCGACTTGGACCTTGCGTCTATGAAACCCGACCCCGCCATTTTTCGACTCGCCGAAAAACTCGGCGGACTGGAAGGCAAGCGCGTCCTCTATGTCGGCAACGATCTGGAGGCGGACATCAAAGGCGCCTCCGCCATCGGCTGGTCCACCGCATTCCGTCGGGCCGACAACCAAAGCTCCGGGGGCTTGGCGGACATGGAGTTTGACGACATCATGGACGTGGTGAAATACTGCCTGGATTGATCGCGTACCCGCTCCAAGTTCCGCCAAAAATCGCCAATAACGAGGCCAATCTGTATCCGTGAGCGGGTCCGACTCAAGGCTCGCCGCGCACAATCGCGTAGGCGTTGTGTTGGTGAATGGATTCGTGGTTGGTCACCTTCACCGTCCACCGATCCATGCGCTTGTCGGCGCGCATTTTCACGGCCACGCTGCGGACCATGTCCTCCACGAAGCGGGGCTCGTCGTAGGCCTGCATGGTGACAAAGCGTTCGTCCACCCGTTTGAGGATGGGATACAGGGGAGCGGAGGCACAGGCTTCCACCTGCTCGATCACTTCTTCCAGACAAATCTTCACTTCCGGGGATTTCAAATCATCGAAATCATGCTCCAAGCTTACCTCGACGTAACCGCGCTGGTTGTGGGCGCCGTAGGCGCTGATTTCCTTGCTGCAAGGGCAAAGGGTGGTAACCGGAACCACCACGGATTGCACGAAGTGCAGCCGATCTCCTTCGACATGCCCTTCAAAGCGGCAGTGATAAGCTTGTTTGGCGATTTTCCCGCTGACGGGTGCCTGGCGATCCAAAAAGTAGTCGAAGGATAGGGTCAGGGTGGCGGTTTCGGCCTCTTGATGCGCCCGCAATCGGCCCAACAAGGCCACCAAAGTCCGGAAATCAACTTTGGCTTCCGTATCGAGCAGATCCTCAACGAGACGGCTCATGTGGATGCCTTTGAGTTCTTTCTTCAGGCTCACCGCCAGGGAAAGGGTGGCGT
Organism: Verrucomicrobiota bacterium; assembly: GCA_020831635.1. Classification (GTDB taxonomy): domain Bacteria; phylum Verrucomicrobiota; class Kiritimatiellia; order SS1-B-03-39; family UBA6053; genus PXAS01. Next base: position 2,755 of record JAFIGC010000154.1, read on the forward strand.
TCACGCATTGCGACGCGGCGTCATCCAACTCGATGCCGGAGACGGTCAGGGGATATTTGACATCGGAAATGCCCACTTCACGAATCGCCACTTGGCGTTCGTCGAGATCAAGTTGCACGTCACGAGTGATGGTCATGGTTTGTGGAGTCATGGACATTTCCTATTTCAAAGAGTTGGCTGTGAATTGGGTCAGCGGAAGGTTCTCTTCATGAAACGTGACGCTGATCATTTCCTTACCGAAAAAAACGTTTCGGTTGCAAAGGAACCGTCGAAAAAACCGGCCTTTCAGTTTCGCGGGGACTTCGTCCCGGTGGAGCTTTTGATGATTCCCGTAATCGGGCAGCGTCGGGTAAAGGCGCTTTGGATCAAATTCACGCCCAACAATACCGCCAGCAAATACCACACGGCATTCACATACCACCCCAAAATCCAGGAGAGGCTCAACAGGAGAAAATACACGAGTGAAATCAACATAAAATTTTTCATATCAAGCTTTTCTACACCGATTTCCTTCAAATCGCAAGCAAAACCAAAAAAGCCCCCGCATTTCTGCGGGGGCTTTCGGGTTTCGCATGGCGAAAAAGTTTAGAGCGCGGCCTGGGCGGCGGCGATGCGGGCAATGGGCACGCGGTAGGGGGAGCAACTGACGTAGTCGAGGCCCACTTTCACGCAGAACTTGACGGAGGCGGGGTCGCCGCCGTGTTCGCCGCAAATGCCGCATTTCAGATCCGGACGGGTGGAACGACCTTTTTCCACGCCCATTTTCACCAACTGGCCGACGCCGGTTTGGTCGAGCGACTGGAAGGGGTCCACGTCGATGATTTTCTCATTGAGATAATCCGGGAGGAAACTGCCCACGTCGTCGCGGCTGTAGCCGAAGGTCAACTGGGTGAGGTCGTTGGTGCCGAAGCTGAAGAATTCGGCGGTTTCCGCGATTTCGTCGGCGGTGAGGGCGGCGCGCGGAATTTCGATCATGGTCCCGACTTTGTAGGGAATCTTCACGTCGCGTTTCTTCAACACCTCTTCGGCGGTTTTGCGCACCACTTTGTCGAGGAAGTCGATTTCGGCTTTCACGCCCACCAAGGGGATCATGATTTCGGGTTCGGTCTTGATCTTGTTGCGCTTGAGCACGTTGCAGGCGGCCTCGATAATGGCCCGGGTCTGCATGACACAGAGTTCGGGATAGGTGATCGAGAGACGGCATCCGCGATGTCCGAGCATCGGATTGGCTTCGTGCAGATCCTGCACCCGGGATTTCACCAGTTCCAGGGGCACTTTCAGATAATCGGCCATGCGCTTCTGGTCGGCTTCGGAGTGGGGCAGGAATTCGTGCAGAGGCGGATCGAGCAAACGCACGGTCACGGGCAGACCTTTCATGGCTTTGAACAAGCCTTCGAAGTCCTTGCGTTGGTCCGGGAGCAATTTCTTGAGCGCACCTTCGCGGTCCTTCTGGTTGTTCGCGAGAATAAAGGAGCGAATGTTCCAGATGCGGTCGCCTTCGAAGAACATGTGCTCGGTGCGGCAAAGGCCAATGCCTTCGGCACCAAAGGCACGGGCCACTTCGGCATCCTTGGGGGAGTCGGCGTTGGCGCGCACTTTGATGGTGCGGAATTCATCGGCCCAGTCGGACACGGTTTTGTACATCAGGTAGATGGGGTGCTTCTTGGCTTTGGCCTTGCCATCGTTCACCGCCGCGACCACGGGGGACGCCATGGTGGGCAGTTCGCCGGCATACACCATCCCGGTGGAACCGTTCAGGGAAAGCCAGTCGCCTTCCTTGTAGGTGACGCCGGCAATGCTGATTTCTTTCTTGGCGTAATCGATTTTGAGGGCGGAGGCACCGCAAATGCAGCATTTGCCCCAACCGCGCGCAACCACCGCCGCGTGGGAGGTCATGCCCCCGGTGGAGGTGAGAATCCCGCGGGCCGCCCACATCCCGCCCACGTCTTCGGGGCTGGTTTCGTGGCGGACGAGAATCAAGCGTTCGTCGGCGTTGGCTTTGATCGCATCTTCGGCGGCCTTGGCGTCAAACACGATTTTCCCCACGGCGGCGCCGGGTCCGGCGGGCAACGCGGTGATAATCGGGGTTTGCTTGGCTTCGGCTTCCGGATCGAAAATCGGGAAGAGCAACTGTTCCAGGTCATTGCCGGAAATGGTGTTCAACGCTTTTTTCGGGGTCAGCAACTTGGGTTGTTTTTCACCGGTTTCCACGTCTTTGCCAGTGGCCATTTCCACGGCCCAGCGAATGCCGGCCAGACCGGTGCGCTTGGCGTTCCGGGTTTGCAGCATCCACAATTTGCCCTGTTGAACCGTGAATTCCACGTCCTGCGGGTATTTGTAATGCTTCTCAAGCTTGCGCATGATCGCGAGCAAATCCTTGTGGGCTTTCTTCCAAATTTCGGGCTCGACGGCTTCGTCGGGCATTTCGTCGAGGTTCTTGGGGGTACGAATCCCGGCCACCACGTCTTCGCCCTGGGCGTTGATGAGGTACTCGCCCATGGCTTTGGCTTTGCCGGTGGATCCGTCACGAGTGAAGGCCACTCCGGTACCGGAGTCGCTGCCCATGTTGCCGAACACCATCGAACAGATGTTCACGGCGGTGCCGAGCAATCCGCTGATCTTGTTGATCTGGCGATATTTGACCGCGCGTTCGGAATCCCAGGAGTTGAAGACCGCCTGAATGGAGAGGTTCAACTGTTCCCAGGGGTCCTGCGGGAAGGGCTTTTTCACTTTGGTGCGGTACACTTTTTTGTACTCGTCGACCAATTCTTTCAATTGTTCGGCGCTCAGATCGGTGTCGTCCTTGGCGCCGTACTTTTTCTTGATCTCTTCCAGTTTATGCTCGAAATCTTCGTGGGTCAGCCCGGAGGTGGGGCCCATGACCACATCGCCGAACATGTCGATGAAACGGCGGTAACAGTCCCAAGCGGTGCGCTCATTGCCGCTCTGCTTGATGAAACCCTTCACGGATTTGTCGGTGAGCCCGAGGTTGAGGACCGTGTCCATCATGCCCGGCATGGAGACGGCGGCGCCGGAACGAACGGAAACGAGCAGCGGATCATTGGGATCGCCAAGTTTTTTGCCCATCAATTTCTCAAGCTTGTTGAGCTTTTCTTTGATTTGGGCTTCCAAGCCCTTGGGGTAGCTGCTGTCGTGGGAGCTGTAGTAGGCGCATGCCTCGGTGGACACGGTGAAGCCGGGGGGAACCGGCAAGTCGGCGTTGGCCATTTCCGCGAGGTTGGCGCCTTTGCCGCCCAAAACCGCTTTGTAGGTACTGTCTCCTTCGGTGTGTTCTTTTCCGAAGCCGTAAAAATATACATATTGCTTTTTATTGTCAGCCATGATCCATGGTTTCCTGTTGAGGTTACAAAAAATGAACGGGTATGGAGCCCGTTGGTGAGTGCGAAAGCGGGGTCTTCCTTATCGATGCGATTGCTTCTGTCAAGGGGATTCAAGGGATTGGCAATGCTCCAATGCTCCTGGCCGAATCCCTATCCCGAATTAGCCCTGATCCAACAACCCGGCGGCATGATGCCCGAGTTTTTTCAAGAGTTCGTACAAGTGTCGCTGTTCCTCGGGGTTCAACGCCCCGGTGATTTCCCGCAGGCATTTCACGTGTTCTTTGTAATCTCGCTCGATCAACTCGCGACCGGCCTCGGTTAACGATACCCTTGCAATCCTCCGGTCCAGGGCATCCACCTCTTTGGTCAACAGTCCTCGATCCTCCAACCGCCTCACGGCCACCGTGATCGAGCCACTGGTCAGCAACACTTTTTGACCGATGGTGTTGACGGGCAGAGGCCCTTTGTGCAGCAGCACTTCCAGAATCGCAAAATCACTCATGCAAAGTCCGCGCGCCTTCAGGCGAACCGTTTCCACCTGATCCACCGCTTTGTTCGCACGCCAAAGCACCACCCGCAATCGGGCGGCGCGTTCTTCTTCTGATACAATATCCCTTTCCATGTCTACTTGTTAATGGGGTAACAGAAAATCTCCAGCCTTTTCATTGAGATGTTCTCATGGAATCAGGATCATGCACTTTGAAGGAATTCCAACCCGAATTCGCCCCCTTCACCCTGCCAATGCGGCGATTGGCGCTCCTGTCCGCCCCGAATTCCTTCAAAGTGCATGGCCCTCCTCCTGAGATTCAGACGGGAGCGCATGGTTCAGAAATTTCACCATCCGCCGCATCGTGGGACCATCAAAAAGAAACGTGGCCAAATGCCCGAAAACCCGCCGTTCAACCAAGGTCGAATCCACCCCCTGCTCCAGAAGCGCCCCATGGTACATCCGGGACTGCTCCACTTCCACCAGCAAGTCCCAACGCCCATGATAGAGCAGTGTGGGCGGATGATCCGGGGTCACGTGCGCCACGGGGGAGGCCTCCCGCCACGTCTCCTCAAATTCATCCGGGGAACCGCCGATCAAATCGACGATGTATGGACTTTTGGGATAGCGGGTCAATTTTACAGGAGACCCGCCCGCCACCACCGCCCGAATTGTCGGGATGGCGTCATCCGCCGTAGCGGCCGCCAAAAGGGCCAAATGCCCGCCCGCAGAGTAGCCCATCAATCCCACGCGATCCAAATCCAACGGATACCTTTCCGCAAGAACCGTCAAATGAGCCAGGGCCGCGCGCACGTCTTCAAGCTGGGCGGGGTGGCGATGATCTGGCGCGAGACGATAACCGATGTTGTAGGCCGCGAACCCTTGGCGGGCCAAACGCCGCCCGAATTTCTCCATGTCACTGCGATCCCGTCCGTTCCATCCGCCGCCATGAATGGTCACCACCACCGGCCAGAGCCCCTCCCCTTTCGGCAAATACAAATCGCCCTTTTGCCGATCATGCCCCTCGTGCACATACGGCAAATCCGCGACCATCGAATGACCGCGACGGCTCACCCCGCATCCGGAAAAAAGGAACAACACGTAGACGGACAATAGAGAAAAAATCCAATGCTTCATGTGCATGAATCGAATGACAACCATCAACCTTACGGAACCCCGATCGGGGAGTGTAGGGAGGGAACCCAAAAGAAAGCCTGAAAAAATCCACGGAAGAATGTCCGGCAGATGAGCTTGAACCGGGGGATTCACTGAAGCTGAACCTTTAGTCTTTGTTGGTGCACGGAAATCTGGATGCATCGGGTTTCCGGCTTTGAATAGGCCTCATAGAACACGTCCTCCAAACAGGACTCAAAGGCGGCGCGTAACCCGCGGGCGCCGAGCCCGGCACGGTATGCGTGGTTGACTATCAGATCCCGGGCCGCGGGCGCGATCAGAAGCTCCAAATTCTCTTTGGCGCATTCCACCGCGTATTTCTTCAGAACCTGATTTTCAAAAATTTCGTGCAACTGATCTTTGGGAATGACGTCCAAGGAGGCCACGCGGGCAAAGCGCCCGATCAATTCCGGCATAAAACCATAGGTTTGCAGGAGATCGCTGTCCAGTAAAACCGTGGACCCGCTCTGCGTGCTTTGCTCCCCGAAACCAATGGTGCCCGACTGGGCCGCACAGCTTTTGCCCACCAAATCGAGACCGGAAAACGACCCCATGGCCACAAAGGGTACCCAGCTGAGATCAAACGTTTCGGTACTGAAGAGATCCTCCGGATTCACGGCGCTTGAACCGTCCCCTTCCATAAACTTCAGCAATTCCTTCTGTACGCCATATCCGGTGATATCCAGTCCACCGCATCGATGTGCCGCGGTATCGGCGGCGGGCGAGGCCAACTTGTCAAATTCATCCAAACAAATAATGCCCGTCGAAGCGCGGAAAGGGTCATAATCCGCGGCATGCATCAGCAGCTTGGGCATCGCGGAAACGGGATACCCCACATACCCGCTGGCCGTATATCCGGTCACATCGACGATCACGGTGGGGAATTTGAGAATCTCCTGAAACAGCAGCTGGATGAGGAAGGTTTTTCCGGAACCACTCGGACCGGCCAGCAGCAGGTTTTCTCTGGCGGGCAACTGTTTGGGATCCGTTCCATCAAGATGCAAGGACCGGAGACGACGCAGATGACGGAAGGCAAACACGCAAACCGCTTTCCGGGCACGGGACTGCCCGGTATAGCCGAGTTGCGTCAGACGTTCATCCATGGCCAACGGAGTCAGCACGGGTATCCCGTCCAGCCAGGCTTGAAATTCTTGAAAGAAGCCATTCCGCTCCTCCCACGCTTTTTCTGCCGGACTTTTTTCGGAGGGGTCGGACCTTTCGTTTTTGGACGTTTCGGTTTTTGGGGGACTCCGCCCGTAAAAGCTTAATTTTTCCGTGATTTCCTGGACCAAAACGGGCGAAATGCTCAGAAGCATGTAGATTTCGGGCGGTTTCATGTCGGCGATTTCCCATAAACAGTCCTCGCGGGGACAGTCCTCGCGGGAAGTTTTTTCGCTGCCGAGCATGCCCAATGCCAGAGGTTGAATGTCTTTCAAATGTTTTAAAACCCATTTCGTCGCCAGCGTTCTGGCAAACACCGGCTCCATCAGCAGCGTTTGCAATGGCTCCCGCGGCAGATTCGTTTCGGGATACGGAATCCGAAAACGAATAGAGGGACCACATCGAAACATGGTTTTCGATGAGGCCTCCCAAGGCTGATTCATCAGGAGATGCATCCAGTCGTAAATTTCCCGGGCCTCAAATCCGGCGCGGTCTTGGGGCGGGTTCATAAGCAGGTAACCTCCTCGTCTTCGTCCACGTCCTCGTAATTGAGAATACGGTTTGTACTGCAAAGGCGCCCCTGAACACGACCGTCTTTCACGAACAGCGTCAGAATACTCCCCCTTTGCTGATGAAACGCATGAAACAGATGGGTCTCCAACTCACGGCTGATCAACGCATGCAGTCCGCGCACCCCGAATTTTCGACGCTGCGCAAGGCAAACCCAATGATGGAGGACCTCCGGATCGACTTTTAGCTCAATCTCTTCACGCTGACATTCCAAATAATAGCTGTGCAGGATGTTGTTTCTCAAAATATGTGTCAACTGCTCGCGGTTCAAAGGACGCAAACGCGCGATTTGATTGAAGCGCCCCAACAACTCGGGGAGAAAACCGTATTGGCCCAACAGCTCCGTGATCGGCGGTGTGGCGGCGGCCGAGGACCGACCGCCATGGAAGCCAAGCGGTTTTTTTTGTTCGGCCTTGCGGGACGACGCCAAGGAAGACAAACCGCTGAACGCGCCGGAGGCCACGAAAGAGACAAATCGCGTATGCATCGAAATCCCTTTTCGATTCGCTCCGGAACCGCGCATATCACACAAAGACCCCTCGATCATCTTTAACAACTCACGCTGCACGCCGTATCCGCTCACATCCTTGGAGCTGCCGGATCCGCCGTAGGTGTTAATGGACGACATGGAGGCGATCTTGTCGAACTCATCCAGACAAACAATCCCCACCCCGGCACGGTACAGATTGTTTTCCGCCGCTTCCAACAACTGCTCCAGAATTTGCGGAACCGATTTGCCGACATAGCCGGTTTCCGTGAAACCGGTCATGTCAATAATCACCGCCGGCAACCCCAGAATTTCCTCGAAGAGCAGATTCACCAAATGGGTCTTTCCGGTTCCGGTGGGACCAAACAACAACAAATTGGGTTTGGGCGGCAACTTCTCAACCGGCACATCGTCCAGATAATACGCGCGGAACCGACTCAAATGACGATAGGCGGCCATACAGGCGGCCCGACGGGCCTCCTTTTGACCCGTGTACCCCAATTCCGTCAACCGACGTTCCATTTCCGCCGGAGACAGCACCGGAAGCGCCTGAAACCAGTTTGAAAAATGGGCCAAAGCCACCACGCCGCTGTCCGCCTCCTTTTGGGTTTCTTTTTTTCCGGATGTGGCGGAGGAAGCGGGCGGGACGGGTTGGCCTGGATGCTGATTCAATGTCGGTTTCCGTAAATGCCGATCCAAGAGAAAAGGTCTCCGATGCGCTTTGCAGGCCTCCTGACTCAAACGCGCCACCAGACTGGTCGGAATTGCGATCTTAAACGTTTCCGTATTCGGATCAAAATGCATGCGTACATCCTGCTCAGACAACGGATGTGTCAAAACCTCGCTCTTGGCCGCCAAATCTTCATAAGCACACAGATGCGTCGAAACCAACACCTGCGCCAGCAAGTGGCGGTGGCCGGATTCGAGCAGACGGGTTCTGGCACGCTGACTCAGTTTGAAAAAGAAGGGGGACTCCATCTTACATTGAATCCGCCCATTGCAAACCTCCACGGTTTCCTCGAGGAGTTCCCATTGACTTTTCATGAGGATTTGTAACGTTTCTTGCAGCCAGGTTTCCATGTTTGATGTAGATCCTTCTTTCAAATTTCGGGTTTCCGTGCTATATTTGCATGGTGTTGCACAGCGGGTGCAAAACATAAAAGGAAGTCTAAACGAAACCGGTAGACATCCTGTGTCCTACCCCGGTTTTTTTCTGAAATTCTTTTCCGGCTTTCATCGAACTTCACCCGCCCGACTCAATTTTCATTCCCATGCGCTTGAAACAATTCGGGGTGGACGGGAGCGCCAATCTCCGCATTGGCCGGGCGGCAGGGGGGCGAATTTGAATATGAATGCCTTAAAATTGCATGGCCCTGATTTCGGGAGTCAACTTCCGCGAGTAAAATTGATACAGTCCATTCTTGACATGACCATGTTCGATATGCTAGCATCCTCTTGTGAAAAGTCAGAACCTCGTTAAAAACATCCTTTATTTCTTGGTGTTAATCTTGGGCCTGTATATCTGCATGCTCACGGTTTGGAGCGTGGTTTTTCTCCCCGTAATCATCATCACGGTGCTGACCACGTTTTTGGCAATGAGGGTTGAACATAAGCCATCTTATGTGACGATTGGCCAATGCACTTTGATCAATGTTCTCTTTGTCGGAACGTTCATTGCCGTTGTGTCCGTTGATGGGTTTGACACGGGAATTGGAATCCACTTGGGAGACAATGTTTTTCAAGAAAATGATGGTTATGTGACATTGAGACATCAAATATATGCTGTTGAAAGCGGAAGCCGTCACAATAGAGAATTTAAAGTTTACCCCGCTTTCCAATATTATAGAGACAAGGGTATTCTTCAAGAAAAGAATATTCTTAGAAGTTTTAATAGTAATAATGAAGCGGTTTATCACTACACAAAAGATGGCGTTTCCAGACATGAGCCTTCTTTGTTATTTACGATGCGCAAGAATTCGATTCATTCCTGGAGAAGGTTTTTTCCAAGCCATCCTTATTTTTTGGCGAACTTGGGATACATTTCCGCGCTCTTGTCATTTTTACTGGCCCCTATGGGCATCTTGGCCTTTGTTTTTGGGAATTGGCATGAAGAATTATTTCACGATATCGCGGATAAATTCAGGGGTGAAAAGAAAAAGCCCTTTGATTATTCCAAGGCGACGTATGCGGATTTCAAAAGGGATGAAGACAGCGTGCCTCGGGATATTTGCAAATAGGGGACCGAAGCGGGCGGTGCCGTTCACCCACCCAAGAAAATAACCCGGACAAAGTTTGTGACAAAGCTCGCGACAAAGAGGAGTGCGACCCCGTTGGGG
>JAFIGC010000155.1 GCA_020831635.1 Verrucomicrobiota bacterium
GAAAGGCGGCGTGAGATCAAGAGTCCGGTCTCCCCCGAAGGCTTTTTCCCATTTTCTAGATCCACAAACACCTTCTGACGACTTCCCAAAAGCCAAATAACAAACTCACCGGAAACTTCAAATATGACCCCTCCCTCTCAACCCGCGCCTGAATATCAATCCATCCTGAAGCTGCCCAAAGGCTTTCGCGCCGCAGGGGTTCATGCAGGCATCAAGGCCGACGCCGCCAAATTTGACATGGCGATGATCGTGTCCGATCCGCCGGAAACGGTGGCCGCGGGCATGTTCACCACCAACAAAATCCAGGCCGAGCCGGTTCGTTTGGGCATTGAACGACTGAAAAACGGAAGGGCCCGGGCGGTGGTGGTGAACAGTGGCAATGCCAATGCCTGCACGGGACCGCAAGGGGAGCGCGATGCCGTGGAAATGGGGCGTTTGGCCGCCGAAGCCCTGCAAATGCCCGAGGAAGAGGTGTTGGTTTCTTCCACCGGCACCATTGGCAAGCCCTTGGATTTGGGTCCCATCCGTCGCGGCGTGCCCGCGCTGGTGTCGGCCTTGTCTGCGGAGGGGGGCGATGCGGCCGCATCCGGCATCCTGACCACGGATACACGGCCCAAAGTTTGCACCACCCACATTACCTTGGCGGGCAAACCCGTGACCCTCTCCGGTTTCTGCAAAGGGGCGGGCATGATCGAACCCAACATGGCCACGATGCTGGCCTATGTGTGCACGGACGCGGCCCTTACGCCCGAAGCCTTGCGCACCGCCCTCCGTACCGCCGTGAACCAGAGCTTCAACCGCATTTCCATTGATGGCGACACCAGCACCAATGATTCCGTGATTGTGTTTGCCAACGGCGCCGCCGAAAATCCGGTGCTGACGGAGGCCGACCCGGAATTCGCCTTGTTCCAGACCGCCATGAACGGATTGTTGTTTGATTTGGCCATGAAAATCGTCTGGGACGGGGAGGGCATGACCAAATTCATCGAATTGCGGGCCCTGGGCGCCGCCAATGACGCCGAGGCTGACAAAGCCCTTCGCGCGGTGGCCACTTCTTTTCTGGTCAAAACCGGGTGGGCGGGCACTTATCCGGTATGGGGACGGATCGTGGATGTCCTTGGCTATTGCGGGGTGGAGGTGGACCCCAACCGCATCGCGATGTGGTACGACGAGCTGCCCGTCATGCGCGAGGGTATGTCCGCGTTTCCCGACAAGGCGGACCTCGAAAAAATCATCAAAGGGAACCGCTATACCATCACCATGGATTTGGGAACCGGCGGGTCGGGTTCGGCGGTGCTCTACACCTGCGACTGCACCGAGGAATACGTGCGCATCAACATGTTTTGATGCGCAGGCCTTCGGCCAATTGACCCGCAATCCGCTTGCGGTCGAACTTCATTTCCGCGGTTTCCCGGGCGTTTTTCCCCATGGTTTTCCGCAATGCCGGGTTTTCCACCAATTCCCGAAGGCGGTCCTGGAATTCCTCGCCGCATTCGGGATCGAAAAAATATCCCTCGCGTCCGTCGTTCATCACCTCCTGAAATCCATCCAGCCGGGCCGACAAGGTGGGCAGTCCGCTGGCGAGGTTGTGCACCAAGGTGCTGGTGACGTGAAAGTGATCCCCCGGACCGCCCACCCGCATGGACAGGCCGATGTCCGCCGCATTCAGGGACTCGGCCACCTCTTGCATGCTCGCCAGCCAGCCGGTCAGGCGGACTTGGTCACTCAGGGCAAGCTCGTGAATCAGTTGGCGCAGGTTGTCATACTCAGGCCCTTCGCCAATCAACAGGAGTTTCAGGCGCGGCAATTTCATTTTCATGCGGGCCATGGCCCGGAGAATGCGGTCATTGCCTTTGTTGGGATGCATGACCCCGTGATGCACCAAAACCACATCTTCGTCCGCGAATTTCCATTTTTCGCGGGCCGATTTCGGATCGCGGGGACGAAACAGGGTCAAGTCGCAGGGATCGTGAACGACTTGAACGCGGGCGGCGTCCAACCCCTGTTCCATGAGAAAATCACGGGTGCTTTCCACGCGGGTGAAAATCGTTTCCACCTTTCGCCAGGCATGGAAATCGATTTTTTTGATGCATTTGCCCAGCGGATGCAGCCATCGGTTGGGCAGGAAATAGATGTCCATGAAAAAATCGTGCACGGTCAGCACCAGCCGTCCCCGATAGCCCAAGCGCAAAAAAGGAACCGACAAGGGGACGGTTTCGTCCAGAAAAACGGTTTTGAAGCCCTTGCAGCGTAGGTAAAGTCCGAGAAAAGGCAGGCAAATCATCCAGAGGACGGCCTTGAAATGCTTGTCAAATTCGGATCTCCGCCGCACCGCAAAGAGCAAGTGGTGTATGCGCATGTGGGTTTTCAAATCCGGCGGGATGGGTTCCTTGCTTCTGAAACCGTAATGGTGCAATTCGTGGGTTTCACTCAGCGTTTCCGCCAAATCGGGGAGGGCGGGGAGAAAATGCATGTGTTCCCCGGCTCCATACCGAAAGAGAATCGCAAGTTTTGGACGGAGAGATTGGCCGGGCATTTCGTGGCTCAAATGAGTTCGAGGTCCGCGTAAAGGGCGTCCAAAATTTGGCGCATGCGGGGTTGGTGGCGCTCTTCACCGGGCATGCCGTTGCAAAGGACCACCGCGCATAGACCGTGGGCGGGATCGCAGAAGGCGGCGGTGCTTTGGTTGCCGCAGTGTCCGAAGGCGGACCTGGAGGCATGGCTGCCGAATTGATAGGGGACCTGACCGGGGTTGTAGTGGTCGGATTGCAACATGAAGCCGAGGCCCCAGTCCATGGTCTCCCGGAAGGTGCGGTCCATCATGCCCACGCGGTGGGGTTTTACCAATAATTTTGCGGTTTCGGGGCGCAGGATCCCCTCCTCGCCATCGACCATGCGCTGCATTTGCTCGTAAAAGCGGAGGAATTCACCGGCGGGACCCCGTCCGTTGCCGCCCGGACGGCAGGAGGTCACAGAATTTTCATGGCAAAGGGCCTCCTGGATTTCCGGCACATCGCCGGAGGTGTCGTACATCCAGGCCACCAAGTCCGAAATTTGTTCGTGGATTTCTTCGGGAATGCCGACCCAGCAATTGGGCATGTCCAAGGGGAGAAAGACCTCCTCGCGGACGAATTCCCGGTAATGTCTGCCGTCGATGACCCGGATGAGTTCGGCCAGCATGTACCAGGCGCTGTCCACGTGGTACCCCGCTTGTTCGCCGGGGATCCAATGGGGTTCGGGTTTGGTGGCGCACAACATGCCGATGGCCTCCTCCCAGGGGCGCGGGGTCCAGCCCAGGGTTCCGCCGCGAATTCCGGCGGTGTGGGTGAGCAAATGCCGGGGGGTAATGGCCTGCTTGCGTTTGCTGCCGAATTCCGGGATCCACTCGGCCACCGGACGTTCCAAATCCAGCGTCCCCCGATCCAGCAGGATGCCGGCGGCCACGGCGGCCACCGGTTTGCAGGCCGAGAGCCACAGCATGAGATGATCGGCTTCCAGGGGCTCAAAAGGGGCGTTGAGGCCCAAGGCTTCATCGGCAATGCGCTTCCCGCACAGGGACACCGCGAGTTGGGCGCCAAAATGCAGGCCTTCTGCAATGCCAGACTCTATGGCGGCCCGGGTTTTCGGCAAGTCACTCACGGTTGGTTGACCACGTTGCGGGGATCACCTTTCAAATACGCGTTTACGTTTGCCAGCAAATCGTCCACCAGCCGTTGGCGGGCTTCGCGGGTGGCCCAGCCGAGGTGTGGGGTGATGTGGCAATTCGGCGCCGAAAGCAAGGGATGGTCGGCGGGCGGTGGCTCGGGGGTCAACACATCCAGATACGCCCCGCTCAGCCGACCCGAACGCAGGGCTTCGGCCACGACCGCATCGTCGAGGAGTTCGCCCCGTCCGGTATTGATAAGGATGGCCCCGGGCTTCATGCGGGCAATGAACGCCTCGTTCACCAGATGCCGGGTTTCGGGGCTAAGCGGACAATGCAGGGAAATGAAATCCGACGTGCGCACCAATTTGTCCATGTCCACATGCACTTGCCCCAGCAAGGGTTTGTTGTGCGGATTGGGGGTGTAGACCCGCACGCGCAGTCCGAGTCCCAACGCCATGGCCGCCACGGCCTGGCCGATGGCTCCAAACCCCACGAGGCCCATGATCCGTCCGTTCAGTTCACGCTGCGGGGTGTGGGTATAACAAAAGTCCGTGGAGCGCGACCATTCGCCCTCGCGGACGGAGCGGAAGTGCACGCTCACCTCGCGGCTCCAGTCCAGCAAATACGCGGCCACCAGTTCCGAGACCGATGCGGTGCTGTATTCGGGCACATTGCTGACCGGAATGCCGCGGGCCTCGCACGCCTTCAGGTCCACCGCGTTTGTGCCGGTGGACATCAAACACACCAGCTTCAATTTGGGCAAGCGTTCAATGATGTCCGCGGTCAGCCTGGCCTTGTTGGTGAGCACAATCTCCGCGTCGCCGGCCCGCTCCAGGATTTTCTCCGGCGGGGTGCGGTCATGGACCGTCAATTCCCCGCACGTTTCCAACGCCTCCCAGGACAGATCGCCGGGATTGGTGGTATAGGCGTCCAGAATCACGATTTTTTTCTTTGCGGCTTGGTTTTGCATGCGTCATTCCCTGACGAAAAAAAGGCGTTTTCGCAAGCCAAACCCACTTTTTTGAAAAAAAGTGAACAAACCTTGCGCGCCCCGGTCTATCCTATTGTTCGTTTCATGTTCATTTGCCCGGAGTTGAGCTTAGGCACTCTTCCTTCCTCCTCTCCCGTACACAGCCTAAGTCGGCTTCGGGCATTCTTCTGGCCGCGCCCCGCAAGGGGCGCGGTTTTTTGATTTTGGGGTGGTTGCCAGGGGTTTTTGTGGAGCGAGAAAATGAGGAAAAGCCTTCGGGGGAGGGGAGGCGGCTTCGCAGCGGATACGGGATACGAACTTCGAAACCTCCTTTTCCCAAGGGGCTCCATTTAATTTCGTGAAAGAAGCGCCAAAGTCTCGACATGGGTGGTCTGGGGGAAGAGGTCGAATCCTTGCACGCGTTCCACGCGATAGACTTCTCCCGAACAGAATCGGGACAAGTCGCGGGCGAGGGTGGCGGGATCGCAACTGACATAGAGGATCCGCTCGGGCTTGAGCTTGTCCCGGATTTGCTTGCAGAGCTTTTTTTCCATGCCCGCCCGGGGCGGATCCATGATCACCACGTCCCAGCGGCTGCGGTGGAGGCGGATGTCGTCGGGCAGTCCCTTGGAAAGATCCCCGCGCAGGAACGGCCCCTGCCCGGGAAAAGAATCGACGCCCAGAACCTGGTCGGCCAGTCGGGCGGCGGGCAGGGTGAACGCTCCGACGCCGCAAAACAAATCCAGGACGTTTTGCACGGGTTTTTCCGCCAACCAGGCCATGGCGGTGCGGACGAGGCATTCCGCCTGTTGTTCGTGGACTTGGAAAAATTGATCCCAGTGAATTTCGTGGGATATGTCCGCCAAGTGCATTTCCAGGGTGGGCTCTCCATACAATTGCCGCCAAGCGGCGGTCTTTTCCGGTTGTTGGGCCAGTCCGGTGATGCGGGGATGATTGGCGCAATACTCCGTGAGGGCGGGTGTGACGGGATCGCCGCGCACCAAAACCATGATTTTGTCCCGACGGGTATCCGAACGGATCATCATGCGGTGAATGCCGTGGTCGGCTGTCAGCAAAGCACGGATTCCGGCCAGGACTTCTCGAATGGCGTCGTTTCCGAGCATGCAATCCTCAATGGGAATCAATTCCCAGCCATTGGTGTACCCGAATTGGGTTCCCTGTACCTGCAAGTCGAGTTTGTTGCGGGTGCCATGGGCCTCCGCCGAGGGGGTGAGCCCTCGCCAGTCGTATTCCTTGATGCCCCCGATGCGCCGCAGGGTCTCTACGATTTTCGAGGCTTTCAATTCGCATTGACGTTCATAGGGCAGGGGTTGCAGGTTGCATCCCGGACATTGTGCAAAATGAGGGCAGGGAGCGGGGATGCGGTCTGGCGCTTCGCGGAGGATGCGCAGCACGGCCCCCCCCTTGCCTTTCCTTAGAAACGAGACCTCATCGCCGGGCACAGCCGGCCCCGTGAGCCAGATTTTTTCCCCGCTTGGGCATTGTCCCAGCATTTTTCCATCCCCCATGTCGAGGATGTTCGCGGTTTCGGTTTCGGGGGACGTGGGCGGTTCGGAAATCATGATAACGTTTTATGCGCAAGAGGCGGCGCTGTCAATCATTGCGCCTCCAGGACATTCCCCATTTTTTCATAGCCGTATTTTTCAAACGACTGAAGGGGTTGTGTTTACATGGAGCTATACCTGAACAACCGAGAAAAGTGCAGAAGAAGACAGGAGCGCCAATCGCCGTATTGGCGGGGGCCCGGGGGGAGATGTTGTTTGGAGATTTGTACAAATTCCATGGATTTGGGCCCCATCCACCTATAGCCGATGCGGAGATCGGCGCTCCTGTCCGTCCCGAATTGCCCCCTTCGCCCCTGCCGATGCGGAGATCGGCGCTCCTGTCCACCCCGAATTCCCTCAAAGTGCATGACCCTTATTTTTATCGGCACTTGATTTTTCGGGCCAGGTTTCTGGCGGTTGCGGGATCGAATTTCGCGGGTTCGGAGGTGAGCGTTTGCGCCATGCCCGCGCCCAGGCCTTCGATTGCGGCTTTGGGGAGTTTCATGCCGCAAATCCAGGAGAGGGCAGTCACCCCGGTGACGGTGTCGCCTCCGCCGATGGGGTTGACGGGCTGGATTTCGGGGAGGGTATATCGGTGGATTTTGCGACCTTCCGCCAACCAAGCGTCATGGGGGCCATCGGTCACCATGACAGCCTTGGCACCGAGGTCCATGAGGATGCGCAAGCCCTCGGGGATGTCGTCGCTGCCGGAGGTGTCGCGCAATTCGTCCCGATTGATTTTGATCAAATCCGGTTGGTGGGGCAATGCAGCGGAGAGGGGGGCGCCTTTGGCGTCGATGACGACTTTTTTGCCCGCCTTCACCGCCATTTCCGTCAAAGTGGCGTAAACTTCGACCGGCGCGTTTTCCGGCAGGCTCCCGCAAAGCAAAACCGCACCGTGGAAATGCAGGGCCCGCTCCAACTGTGAAAAATATTCCCCCCATTCCGGCAGGCGCAAGGCCGGGGCGTTTTCCACCAATTCCCGAATGCGATGGCCGTTGACGTCCAACAGCGTTTGGCAGATCCGCGTTTCCGCGGCGGTCTCCATCCAAATGCCTTGCAATCCCTCGGCATTGAGGAGTTCTCTCATGCGTTGACCATTCATGCCGCCCGCGGGGCTGAGGATCGAGGCTTGTCCGCCTCCACAGGCAATGGCACGGGCGGCGTTGGTGGCTTTTCCACCCACCGACCAGGTGACTTCCGAGGTGCGCACCACGTCTCCGGGGGCGCTCCAGTCTCGAAAACGAAGCGTCCGCTGTAGGGCGGGGGTGGGACCGCAACACAAAATTGGCAGGGAATTCATGAATGAACCTTGTATGAAAATCGGTGTGGATGCCAGAAAATCCGTTGGTTTTTTGTAATTCGATGGAATCTCAACCGTTGGATTTGAAATTATCCTTTTCAAGTGTACTTATGGAAATCGAACTATGAATGAAGCTAATAAAAAGACAGTACGTGTGATTGTGGAATCCGATGAAGATGTGCTTGTGGCCAAACCCTATCATCCCAAATCCTCAAAACCCGTGAGAGAGAGGCCCTTTCAGCAGATTACGGACATGCCGGCTGAATCCGAATCCGCTTTGCCCCGGGAACGCTTGCATATTACCGACATTCTCAGATCAAACTCCGATCAAACCATGATGGTGCCTGACGATTATATCGGGGAGGATGATGGAGATTCGGAGGGAGATGGTGACCGAAGTCCCGACCGAACCATGATGGTTCCGGACGACCATTTTGATGAGGCCCCCGACCAAAGTCCTGATCAGACCATGATGATTCCCGATGATCACTTTCAATCTGACGACGAGGGGGTGGATGCGCTGCGGGTTTCGCGGAGAACCGCGTCAGACTCCGATCAAACCCTTTTTGTGGAGGCCCCCCGGAAAAAGCTTGGGGGATTGGAATCCAAGATGCGTGAGTTGGCCGCGGAAAATGCACCCAATGTGGATCAAACGATTCAAGTCGGGCAGGGGGCTTTTGCGGAGGACGGGCCGGAGGCCCCAAGTTCCTCTCTCCGTATTTTCCAAAAAACGTTTTGGGATGAGATGGACCTGAAAATATCCGGTTGGATGGGGCGTCACGGCATCCGCTTGTTGCGTTGGACCCTTGGGGTGATTTTCGTTTGGTTTGGCGCCCTGAAGCCCATGGGTCTCAGTCCCGCCCAGGATTTGGTGGCCAACACCGTGTATTGGGTGGATCCCGCTTGGTTCGTGCCATTTCTGGGATATTGGGAAGTCTTGATTGGCCTGGGGCTCATGTACCGTCCGATGATCCGTCCGGCCATTGCCCTGCTTTTTTTGCAAATGCCCGGGACTTTCATGCCGTTGATTCTCCTCCCCGGCGTGTGTTTTACCCGATTTCCGGTGGGGTTGACCATGGAGGGGCAGTATATCATCAAAAATTTGGTGTTGATTGCGGCCGCGCTGGTGGTGGGTGGCACGGTGCGTGATTTGGGAAAGCCTCCAAAAAAGCCTGAATGAATTATCATTGAACTCCCCGAAAAAGCGGATAGAGAGCTGAATTCCGTTTACCTCTCACCCACCCAACCTTATTCTTGAGATTTTTTCATGAAACGCATTTACAATTTCAGCGCCGGTCCGGCCACCCTCCCTCTCGAAACCCTTCAAGAAGCCCAGGAGGGTTTGTTGGATTATCAAGGGTCCGGCATGTCCATCATGGAAATGAGCCATCGCGGCAAGCATTACGATGCCGTGCATCAGGAAGCCTTGTCCAATTTCCGGGAACTGCTTTCCGTGCCCGACACCCATGAAATCATTTTCATGCAAGGCGGAGCCACCTCCCAGTTTTCTTTTGTCCCCATGAATTTGCTGGGGCAGGGCGAAACCGCGGATTACATCAATTCCGGCGCCTGGGCGAAAAAAGCCATCGAAGAGGCGAAATTCTTCGGCAAGGTCAACGTCGCCGCCAACTTTGGCAAGGAAATTCCCACCCGGCAGGCCTACGCCGACGAGTTGCAATTGACCCCGGGGGCCGCGTATTTGCACTGTACCTCCAACGAAACCATTTCCGGTGCCCAAATCAAGGCCTTTCCCGAAAGCGACGCCCCCTTGGTGAGTGACATGTCGTCCGACATCCTCTCGCGGGCCTTGGATGTGTCCAAATTCGGCTTGATCTACGCGGGCGCCCAAAAGAATTTGGGCCCCTCCGGTGTCACTTTGGTAATCCTTCGCAAGGATTTGGCCGAGAAAGTGGCGGACACCGTTCCCATGATGTTCCGCTACCAAACCCACATCGAGAACCAGTCCCTGTACAACACCCCGCCCACCTTCGGCATTTACATTCTGTGTTTGGTGACACGATGGTTGAAAAAGCAGGGCGGGGTCGCGGCCATGGAAGCGCTCAACAATCGCAAGTCCGCAAAGCTCTATGCCGCCATTGATGAAAGTGAATTTTATCGGGGCACGGCCCTGCCCGAATTCCGTTCCACCATGAATGTGACCTGGCGGTTGCCCAGCGAAGAGCTGGAAGCCCAATTCATCAAGGAAGCGAAAGCCCTGGAGATGGACGGACTGAAGGGGCATCGTTCCGTGGGCGGCATTCGCGCCTCGATTTACAACGCTTTTCCCGAAGCCGGCGTGGACGCCTTGATTGCCTTTATGAAGGATTTTGAAGCGAAAAACGGTTAAGCCGATTTTCGTATTGCTTTTTCGACGGTTTTCGGGTTAAAGACCCGCCGTCTTCATCGCACCCGTAGCTCAATTGGATAGAGCGTCGGCCTCCGGAGCCGAAGGTTGCAGGTTCGAACCCTGCCGGGTGCACCATTTTTTTCACGCACACGGGAAGTTAAAGATTATGATGGATGGTAACCCTTTTGACGGCGTTCGCCTCGATTTGCGCGGCCCCGACCAACTCCGCCCCGTGACCTTGCAATTGGATATCGCCCCGGCGGCCACGGGCTCCTGTTTGATTTCCTTTGGGAAAACCCAAGTCATTTGCGGGGTCACCATCGAAGAGAAAATTCCCCCGTGGATGCGCTACCAAAAAGTCCCCGGCGGTTGGCTCACGGCCGAATACACCATGCTGCCCTATTCCACCGACGAACGTTCCCAGCGACAGGGCGCCAAGCCCAATGGCCGCAGCATGGAAATCCAGCGACTGATCGGACGTTCCCTCCGCGCCGCCTTGGATATGAAAAAATTGGGTCAACGCACGGTTTGGATCGATTGTGATGTGTTGCGCGCCGACGGGGGAACCCGCACCGCCGCCATTACCGGAGGGTACGTGGCCCTGGCGCTTGCCATTCGCAAGCTCATGAACGAAGGCAAAATCAAGCAGGACCCCATGATCGAGCAGATTGCCGCCATCAGCGTCGGCATTGTGAACGGCACGCCCATGCTCGATTTGTGCTATGAAGAAGACGTGGCCGCCAGCACCGATACGAACACGGTGATGACGGCCAAAGGAAACTTCATTGAAGTACAAGGCACCGCCGAGGACGGCGCCTATTCGCGGCAGGAACTCAATTCCATGCTGGAACTCGCTGAAAAAGGCTGCGCGGAACTCGTGGAGATCCAACGTAAAGCCCTGCTGTAAATTCCGCTTACGCGAGATGCGGCGTGAGTTTGGAAACAAATTCCGGTTTGCTGAGCGCGCCCACCATTTGTTCCGCGACTTCGCCGTTTTTGATCACGAGCAGGAAGGGGATGGAGCGCACGCCGAATTTTTGTGCCAGCTCCCGGTCTTTGTCCACGTTGACCTTGGCCACCTTCAGTTTGCCTTCGTATTCGTCCGCAAGTTGATCCAACGTGGGGATGATGGCCCGACAGGGGCCACACCATTCGGCCCAAAAGTCCACCAAGACGGGGACATCGGATTCAATGACTTCTGTTTGCCAATTGTTGGAATTGGCTTCAATGGTTTTACCGGGCATGCGGGTCTCTCCTCTGTGTGATGATTAGGGGTTGGGTGAAAAGTTGAATGAAGTTACAATCAAAACGCGCCGGGTCAACCCCGGCGCGTCATTTCTTTTTTGGCGGACGCTTTTAGCGTCCTTGGGTCAGGGGCAAGACGTTGTTGTTGATGTCCACCAGACGTCCGGCCATGGGCAGGTCGGGCATTTCCACCGCGGCGGCGATGTAAATTCCGCCCGCGGCC
This sequence comes from Verrucomicrobiota bacterium, assembly GCA_020831635.1. Lineage (GTDB taxonomy): Bacteria > Verrucomicrobiota > Kiritimatiellia > SS1-B-03-39 > UBA6053 > PXAS01. Next base: position 11,300 of record JAFIGC010000155.1, read on the forward strand.
AACAAGAAGGTCAGAACGGAAACCGCCATCCATCCCGCGCCCAGCGTGGGCGCTTTTTTGGGGGCGGAGGCGACGACGCTGCCGTCTTCGTTCATCTGCAGACCCGCATTGGAGGCCATGCGGGACACCGGTGCGCCCGGACGGGTGCCGCTGGCACCCGGACGCCGCAGTTTGACGGTCTTGCCTTCCGTGGTGGGGACATCCACCCGGCTGGTGCCTTCCTTTTGCTTGTCCGAAAGTTTGCTCTTGGCGACGGGGCGTGCCGTGCGCACGGTTTGCGCGTCAGGACGAACCGTTTTCACGGTAGGAGACGAAGAGGGAGCTTCCCTTGAGGGCCGCTTGATCAGAATGGTTTTGGGCCGTTGTTCGGTCAAATCCATGGTCTGATCAAGGGAATCATCTTCGTTGGCTTTCTCCTTGCCCAGTTCCCTTTCCAGTTCGGAATGATCCATGGCCATAGTTTGGGCGTTGAAAGACTCCTCCATGGTTTCTTTGTCCACGGGACCTTCGGCTTTTTCCTTTTCAATTTCATCGGTTTTCAGATGATCGTCCGAGGTCATGGCGATGGTGGACGCGTTGAAGGCCTCCTCACCCTTGGGAACATCCACTCGTTTGGGTGTCTCCTGCTCGGCAAGGGTTTCATCCGTCACGGGATCCATCATCATGGTCTCCTGTGATTGCAACTGCTGACGGGGATCCTCTTCATCCGCCTCTTTGAGTTGTTCGCCGATATCACCGGTTTGCAAGGCTGCGGCATCAATTTTCATGGTGCGGTCGCTGGTGCCTGCATCCTCATCCTGGTCCGCGTCTTCCAAATCGGCTTTTTCAATGTTGCCGGTTTTGAGGGCCTCGGGGTCAATCTTCATGGTGAGGTCGCTGCTTTCATCGTCCCGGGTCATTTCCTCCAAATCGGCTTTTTCGATATTGCCTGTTTTGAGGGCTTCGGGATCAATCTTCATGGTGAGGTCATTGCTTTCCTCGTCCTCGTCCCGCGTCATTTGCT
>JAFIGC010000156.1 GCA_020831635.1 Verrucomicrobiota bacterium
TGAGCAGGTTTCTGGTGTAGTCCGTGGTGCGTCCGTTTTCGACCGAGGTCTTGCGATTGCCGATATCATCGTAGGTGTAGCCGAAGCTGTAGCCGGGGATGGGATTGTCGGAAGTGTCTTTTTTCACCCCGCCGGTGACTTGGCCCAGAGGATCGTAGCTGTATTCCCAGTAGGTGCCATCGGCCAGATCGGCGCGGTTGCGCTGATTGGCGTCATTGTATTCGTATTCGTGGGAAGAGATCACGGTGCTGTCGACGGTTGATGCGATTTGGGTCAGACGGTTGAGATCGTCATGATTCCAAGATACACCCTGCACGCCGCCCTGGTCAAGGCTTTCGAGTAAAAACCATGGGGGCGGCGCATCTTGCGCCGGGATCTTCAGCCCAAAAAAAGCTCATCCATGCAATCGTACTCCACCACTGAAGACACGCACTCGTTTATAGAATTTGAGCCTTGTTGATCCTTGGAGTAGTGGTGAGACAGATCAGGTTGAAGAACACCCGGCGCAAGATGCGCCGCCCCCATGGGTCACGCCCTCCAGCCCCTCGAAGAAAGCAACCACCGTCTCGTCTCGTCGACGAGCCCGGCAATCTCGTCGTATAAGAGAATTACAGGGAGGGGGTCGTGATTTTGCGTTTGAAACGACTAAATGCAAGGGCACTTCCGTCATTTTTTCCGACACTCGGAACGGCCCGATAATTTATTTCAGAGCTTCGTAACTACTTAACAGACTGATATTTATGAAATATGGAGAAAAAAGCAAGTCTTCGCTTCCTTCGCGACCTTCTGTTCGAAAACCACGAGGGATTGGAACAGAAGCAAGCAAAGGAAGCTAAGGCAACGCCACCGCCATTCCCCTCTGCTCCCTCTGCGTCCTCCTGTTCAAGAAATTCGGCGGCTTGGAACGGAGGACTGGAAGCTCAATCCCTCCGACTTCCGAATTTTCGCAATGGATTCCCCTTGCCAATCGCCTTGTAAATTTTTACCGTGGACCTTGTGAAAAAACACAGCCCTCTTTTGCCCGGCCCGCTTCTTCGCCTGCGGAATTTTGTCCTGCTGACGCTGCTGGCCGGTGTTTTTCTCTGCGGCCTGCTCTATTTCTTCGGCTGGCTGCTTCGGCCCGATCTGGATCGGGCCCCTTTTCTGCACGACGCGGAATCCTTGGCACGGATCGTGGCGGACCGGGATGTGTCTTTCGATCCGGAGAACCCGCTGGTCTTGCATCAGGAAGTGGATCCGACGGAAGGCCCGGACGCAGCTTGGTTCCCCAAGGGTGAGTCTCCGATTCTCACGGAATTGGTGGCCGAGGGCCGGCTTCCGCCCGTACACGAAAGAACCGGGCCGGAACCGGTGGTGATGCGGGGCGTGGAAGGCACGGGCAACTATGGCGGCACCTGGTACCGAGTCGCCTCCTCAGAGGGCGACATCGGGGTGATGAGCTGGCGCATGTCCGGCTCCTATTTGTTGCGCTGGTCCCCTTTTGGCTATCCGCTGAAACCCCACCTCGCAAAAAGCTGGGAAGCCAGCGAGGACCGCCGCGAATTCACCGTGACCCTCCGCGAGGGACTGCGCTGGTCCGACGGCGCGCCCTTCACCACCGACGATATTCTCTATTGGTGGGAGCAGGAGGTCCAACATTTCGGACAAAACCCGAACAATATGATGGTCCAAGGGGAACTGGGGGAAATTGAACGGGTGGATGACTTGACGGTTCGATTCCACTTTCCGCATCCGCACGCCTTGTTTCCCGAGCGATTGGCCACCGGCACCTTCTGGTCGCCCAAACATTATCTCGCCCCCTATCATCCCGAAACCGGCGATGCGGAACTGCGCGAACGCATGCGCCGCGTGCAAGGCGTGCCGACCGACCGGGCCGCCTACTTCCGACTCAACGATTTCCGCAACCCCGAGCGTCCGCAACTATGGCCCTGGGTCATGCGCGCCCACCAAACCACCCCGCCATTTGAATTCGTGCGCAACCCCTATTATTACGTCGTCGATACCGAAGGCAATCAACTCCCCTACATCGACCGCATCCTGTTCGATGTCCGCAGCGAAGGCATGATTTCCCTCACCGCCGCCTCCGGCGACATCAGCATGCAACTCCGAAACATCCGCTTCGACGATTATACGCTCTATATGGAAGAAAGCGTCCGCAACAATTTCCAAGTCTACCATTGGTTCCAAGCCACCCGCTCTTCTTTCACGGTTTTCCCCAACCTCAACCGCCGCGTGGAACCCGACCGTCCCGAAACCCGCTGGAAACACGAATTTCTCAACAAACTGGAATTCCGCAAAGCGCTTTCCCTGGCCATTGACCGGGCGGAAATCATTCGCGCCGATTTTCACGGGCAATCCGAACCCGCACAGATTGATCCCGGTCCCGAATCCCCCTTCCATCACCCCCCGCTTTTTCACGCCTACACGGAACACGATCCGGAACGCGCCAAGGAACTGCTCGACGGCATCGGACTGGATCAACGGGACGGAGAAGGTTACCGTGTCTTCCCCGACGGCACCCGGATGACCTTTTATCTGCACGTCACCGATTATACCGGCACCGGCCCCTCCCATTTTCTGATCGATCACTGGGCCCGCGTCGGCATTCGGGTGATTCTTCGCGAGCAGGCCCGCAGCCTCTGGCAGCGTCTGCAGTCCGGACTTCAACACGATCTGACCGTCTGGAGCGGCGAAAGCGAATTCCTGCCCCTGCTGGAACCTCGCAATTTCGTACCCACCGCGCTACACGCCTTCCACGCCCCCGGCTACGCCACTTGGTATAGTTTCGGCGGCCTCCAGGGAAATCCGGAAGCAGCCGCGCGTCCCCTGGCCATCGAGCCCCCCGAGGGCAGCCCCATCCGGCGCAACATGGAGGTGCTCGACGCCGCCATCGCCGCCCCCACCTTGGAGGAGCAGGTGGACATCTTCCGCGAGGCCCTCCAAAATGCCGCCGAAAACATCTGGACCATCAGCATCGGCACCCCGCCGCCGCAATTGGTCATCGTGCAAAACGGCTTCCGCAACGTGCCCCGCAACGCCATGACCGGGGCCGCCTTCCACACCCCCGCCAATGCCGGGATCGAAACCTATTTTCTGGATGAGCCCGTGCAGTCACCCGGGGCGACTGCCCAAATCAAACGGCTCATGATCGCACCCGATCCCGACCCGCGTCTGACCCTCACCGCGGCCAGAGGCCAGGGAGAGGACGGCGGACCCTCCGCAGGACAACGCGTGAGCGGACTGCTCCGCTTTCTTGTCCGCGGCATCTTGCTGCTGGGCTTCATTCTCCTCATTGTCAAACATCCCTTTATCGGACGCAGATGCCTGATCCTGATTCCCACCCTTTTCGTCATTTCCGTGGCCGTCTTCACCATCATTCAACTTCCGCCCGGGGACTACGTGGAAATGCGGATCATCGAACTGGAAATGGAAGGCGACGATGCCGCCGTCCAGCAGATTCAAGAACTGAAGGATATTTTCCATCTGGAAGCCCCGCTGCTGGAACGCTACCTCCGCTGGATGGGCGTTTACTGGTTCGTTGGCTTCGATTCTTCCGACGCCGGCCTGCTGCAAGGCAGTCTGGGACGCTCCATGGAGGATACGCGCCTAGTGAATGATATCGTGGGCGACCGCATCCTCCTCACCTTCCTGATTTCCCTCTTCACCATTCTCTTCACCTGGCTGATGGCCATCCCCATCGGCATCTATTCCGCCGTCCGCCAGTATTCCTTCGGCGACTATTTTTTCACCATCATCGGCTTCATCGGCATGTGCATTCCCAACTTCCTGCTGGCCATTCTGCTGATGTATTTCAGTTCCGCCTTCCTCGACACCCAAATCAGCGGCCTCTTCTCCCCCGAGTTCGCGGCCCAGCCGGAATGGACCTGGGCGAAATTCGTCGATCTCCTCAAACACGTCTGGGTGCCGGTGGTGGTGCTGGGGACCGCCGGCACGGCCTGGATGATCCGGGTCATGCGGGCCAACCTGCTCGATGAACTGCGCAAACCCTACGTGGTCACCGCCCGGGCCAAGGGCGTCCGTCCCTTCAAACTACTCATGAAATATCCGGTGCGTCTGGCCCTGAACCCTTTTATTTCCGGCATCGGCGGCATATTCCCGCAGCTGATCTCCGGTGGAGCCATCGTCGCCATCGTCCTCAGCCTACCCACCGTTGGCCCTCTTTTGCTGAACTCCCTCATGGCCCAAGACATGTATCTGGCCGGTTCCATGCTCATGGTCCTCAGCCTCCTCAGCGTCTTCGGCACCCTCGTCAGCGATCTGCTCCTCATGTGGGTCGATCCCCGTATCCGCATTGGCAAATAATCCAGTCCTTCACATGCAACGCTTCCGCAATCCTTTCCAAAAAAAACGACCTGCTCCCAGGGTGAGGGCGAGGCAGGCCTCGCCCCTGCATTCCCGCAACCCTTTCCGAAAAAAACAACCCGATCCCGGCGCGGGCGCGGCCATTGGCGAACTGTCCCAATGGCAGTTGATCTTCCTGCGCTTCCGGAAACACCGCCTCGCCGTGTTTTCGTTCTTCATTCTCGTGGTCCTCTATCTCAGCGCCATTTTCTGCGAATTCTTTTCCCCCTACAATCCGGGCTCCCGCAATCTGGATTATATGCACGCGCCCCCGATGCTGCCGAAATTCAACTTCCAGAACGGCCTCCATACCGATGCCATCCGCATGGAACAGGATCCGGCCACCTTCCGCCATCATTTTGTCCGCTCCCCCGACGAGGTCATCCCCCTCGGTTTTTTCGTCCGCGGCGAACCTTATCGATTTTGGGGACTCTTCGAATGTGACTGGCGCTTTTTCGGCGTGAACCACCGGGCCCTCGCACGCAGCAGCGCCGCTCCCGACGCCGCCGTCTTTTATTTCATGGGGGCCGACAAATACGGACGCGACATCTTTTCCCGGGTGATTTACGGCGGACGCATCAGCCTTTCCATCGGCATCCTCGCCATCGCCATCACCTCCATTCTCGGCATCATCATCGGCGGCATTTCCGGGTATGTGGGCGGTGCCGTGGACGAATTTATCCAGCGATCCATCGAAGTCATCAGCGCCTTCCCCCAACTTCCCCTCTGGCTCGCCCTCGCCGCCATCATGCCCGCCGACTGGCCGCTGGTCGCCGTCTACCTCGGCATCACCCTCGTCCTCAGTCTACTCGGCTGGACCGGCCTCGCCCGGGTGGTGCGCGGCAAAATCCTCTCCCTGCGCGAGGAAGAATACGCCGTCGCCGCCCGCCTCCTCGGCGCGGGCCACGGACGGGTGCTTTTCCGGCACCTCATCCCCGGCTTCACCAGCCACATCATCGTCGTCCTCACCTTGAGCATCCCCGGCATGATCCTGGGCGAGACCGCCTTGAGCTTCCTCGGCCTCGGCCTGCGTCCGCCCGTCGTCAGTTGGGGGGTCATGCTGCAGGACGCCATGCACCTGCAGGCCGTCGCCAATTACCCCTGGATCCTCCTTCCCGTCATTCCCATCATCGTCGCCGTCCTCGCGTTCAACTTCCTGGGGGACGGACTTCGTGACGCCGCCGACCCCTATGGGGGACATTAACACCATGCCCGAATCCATTCTCAACGTCTCCGACCTGAAAACCCACTTCCACACCGAAGAGGGGCTGATCCCCGCCGTGGACGGGGTCACCTTTTCCGTCTCCAAAGGAAAAACCCTGGCCATCGTCGGCGAAAGCGGCTGCGGCAAAAGCGTCACCGCCTATTCCCTGCTCCGCCTCATCCAAGCGCCCGGCAAAATCGTCGGCGGACAAATCAAACTCAAGATCGACGACGAACTCACCGTGGACATCGCCGAACTCCGGGAAAAATCCGACCTGCTCTACCATGTGCGCGGCGGCGTGATCAGCATGATTTTCCAAGAGCCGATGACCGCCCTGAGCCCGGTGCACACCGTCGGAAACCAGGTTTGCGAGGCCATTCTCACCCACAACGAAGTTTCCCCCGAAGAGGCGGAAAAGCAGGCCGTGGACATGTTGCGTCGAGTGGGCATTCCCGGACCCGAAAAACGCCTCAAGCAATACCCCTTCGAGTTCAGTGGCGGCATGCGCCAACGCGTCATGATCGCCATGGCCCTGGTCTGCAAACCCAAATTGCTGATTGCCGACGAACCCACCACCGCCCTCGACGTGACCGTGCAGGCGCAAATCCTCAAGCTCATCAAAGACCTGCAAGCGGAAATGGAAACCTCCGTCCTGCTCATCACCCACGACCTCGGGGTAGTGGCCCAAACCGCCGACGATGTCGCGGTGATGTATCTGGGCCGGATTGTTGAACAAGGCCCCGTGCGCGAGGTGCTGAAAAACCCGCGCCACCCCTACACCATGGGTCTGCTTGATTCCCTGCCGTCCATCAACGCCCGCGCCGAACGCCTGCGGGCCATCACCGGCAGCGTCCCCTCCCTTACCCAAATTCCCGCGGGCTGCCCCTTCCATCCTCGCTGTCCCTACGCCGTGGGCGGCGTGTGCGATGTTGGACATCGCCCCGACCTCACCGAATTGGGACCTGGACGCGTCGTCGCCTGCGTCCGCGCCGAAGAAATCACCCGCGAACAACCCGTCCGCGCCAAGCCCGCCATCCAAAGCGAAAATCCGCTTCCTTCGGAGGTCAAGGAGACGGAAAACGGTGACAAAGCCCCCGTTCAGCCCCTGCTTTCCGTCCGCAATCTTTGCAAGCACTTTCCCATTCGCTCCAAGGGACTCCTGAAAAGGCAGGTGGCCACCGTGCGGGCCGTGCAGGACCTCAGTTTTGATCTCTATCCCGGCGAAACCCTCGGAATTGTCGGCGAAAGCGGCTCCGGAAAAACCACTGCCGCCCGCACCATCCTGCGGGCCATCGACCCCACCGCCGGACAAATCCTCTTCCATCGCGACGGACACACCGTCGATCTGGCCACGCAATCCGCCAAAGAACTCAAAGGCCTGCGCACCCGAATGCAGATGATTTTTCAGGATCCCTTCTCCTCCCTCAATCCCCGCATGACCGTTGGCGACATCATCGGCGAACCCCTGCGCATTCACGGACTGGCCGAAGGCGACGAACTCAAATCCCGGGTCGAAACCGTTTTGGCCCGGGTCGGCCTCAAACCCGAACACCGCGTCCGCTATCCACATGCCTTCAGCGGCGGACAACGCCAGCGCATCGGCATCGCCCGGGCCCTGATCATGAACCCGGATCTCATCATTGCCGACGAAGCCGTCTCCGCCCTCGACGTATCCGTACAGGCGCAAGTCATCAATCTTCTCGAAGACCTGCAGGAAGAATTCAACCTCACCTACATCTTCGTGGCCCACGACCTAAGCGTCATCCGCCACATCTGCGACCGCATCGTGGTCATGTACGGCGGCAAAGTCGTCGAAATCGCCGAAACCGAGACCCTCTTCGCCCGACCGCGGCATCCCTACACCCAATCCCTGCTCGCCGCCATCCCCCACCCCGACCCCGACACGCCCCTCGCCTACAACATCAGTGGCGAAGTCGCCGATCCCTCCGCCCTTCCGCCCGGCTGCAGTTTCCATCCCCGCTGTCCCCACGCCAAAGCCGGCCTCTGCGACATCGCCGGCAAACCGCCCCCCCTCCAAAACCTCGCCCCCAACCACCAAGCCGCCTGCGTGCGGCTGGAGGAAAGTTACAGGATCTGACCAAGGCCGGGTTTCTGATCTCCACCCGAGGTGTCTCCGGGGGTGTCCGACTCGCCAAACCCGCCAAGGAACTGGATGTTTTGCAAATCATCGAAACCTTGGAGGGGGAGAATTTTTTTCGCGGTTGCGTGCTGGGATTCGCCACCTGCAGCGGAAAAAATCCTTGTGCCCTTCACGATCACTGGGCCAAGGTAAGACAAGACATCATGGACATGTTTTCGAGTGAAAACCTCGAGGAAATCGCCGCCCGCATCGGGGACAAACATTTGCGCATCATGGATTCCGGATCCAAAGCATGAACCTGGTATCGCCCGAACGGGTGGACTGGGAGGTGACCCGTGCCTGTGAAATGTCCAGCGTCCTCGGTCCTTGGAACCAAGGACAGCTTTCACAAATGTTTCAAGGCCTGCGCCACATCGGAGCCGCCCGCTGGCACGTCGGCCCCAGCCTTCCCCGGGGCCGCGCCATTTAGCTCACCCCCAGCACCGCGGAGGAAAACGAGCAAAATCTGATCACCCTCCTCGAGCTGGCCAAAGTCGCCCCCGGCATCACATTGGAGATACGCGAAGCGCCCTTTGTCGAGCGACTTCCGGCCGCGCACCCACAAGCACTTCCACACCCATAAGCATCGCTTCAACCGGCCTTGTCGTCGACGCGAGGCCGGAAAAAGTTCTTTATTCTTTTGCATATCCATTTTGACAACTTTAATAGAGTAAATCATCCGTTTTCTTATGCCCGGTCCTCTTCTCCAGCCAAAACCCGTACAGCCGTTCTCGTATCGGAAGACCGCGCCCATCCGTTTGTCGGACAAACACGGACGGGAAATTCATTATTTGCGGATTTCCCTGACTGACACCTGCAACCTACGCTGCGTCTATTGCATGCCGGAGCACATGAAGTTCCGCCCCCGTCAGGAACTCATGTCCACCGCCGAATACGCCCGTCTGTTGCGGTTGTTTCACGCCTTGGGCTTTGACAAATTCCGTTTCACCGGGGGCGAACCCACCCTGCACCCCGATCTGATCGAACTGGTGCGCCTCACCTCCGATTTGCCAGGAAATCCGCTCACGGCTCTCACCACCAACGGGGTGCTGCTTCCCAAATTGGCGAAGCCCCTCCGAGATGCCGGCCTGCGCCGCGTGAATATCAGCCTCGACACCCTCGACCCGGAGCGCTTCAAACAACTGACCCGCCGTCAGGGACTGGAGGCCGTCCTGCGCGGATTGAACGCCGCGGAGGATGCCGGACTGGAGATCAAACTCAACGCCGTGGCGGTCCGGAATTTCAACGAGGAAGATTTCGTGCCCTTGGCGCGCTTCACGCTGGAGCACGACTGGCAGGTGCGCTTTCTGGAAATGATGCCCTTCGGCAACAACGCCGACTTTCAGAACGGCCAACGCGTGGAGGAACAGGGCGTCATGGGCAGGCTGACCCGCGCCTTTGGCCCCTTGGAGCCGGTGGGCAATGGACTCGATGGCGAGGCCAAAGTTTTTCGCATTCCCGGGGCCAAAGGTACGGTCGGATTCATCAGTCCCGTCAGCGATCCCTTTTGCGGGGACTGCAACCGCGCCCGCCTCACCGCCGACGGCAAACTGCGGCTCTGTCTGCTCAAGGACGACGAGGTGGATCTCCTCACCCCGCTTCGCGCCGGGGCGGACAACCGTGCCCTGGAAAAAAGCGTCCGCGAAGGCATCTGGGAAAAACCCTGGGGCCACGACCTCGCCTACCAACGCTTCACCCAAAACCGGGGCATGAGCGAAATCGGGGGATGAGGCTCAACAAAAGCCTGAATCCGTGAGATATTTGCATGGAAGGCGTGCAAGATCATGGAGCGAAAGGGATTGTCGGGAACCGAGGCATACCCGTGCGGTCTGTTGAGTGTTCCCGACAATCCCTTGCAGCCCCATGAGATTGTGCGGATTCACAGCAAAGTTCTCACGGATTCAGGAAAAGGCGATTGATTGAAGCGAAAGGTTTTTTTAACTGCAAATCGACGCTAATCTGCGCTAATATTAACCATATATGTATTTTATTAGCGTAAGATAAGCGAAGATAAGCGGTTTCCCCATGAACTTTTGAATCAATCGACAGGCCCTAAATCCGGGACTCGAAACCACCGGCTACATTCCAAACGAAAACAAGAAAAAAGCGTTTTCCCGAAGGAAAACGCCTGAAAAGATGGAGCGGGTGGCGGGAATCGGACCCGCGTGACCAGCTTGGAAGGCGAGAAAGACGGGTTTTGTTATGAATTTTACATCCAAAAATTTTATTGTAAGTATTTATATTGATGTATTTTATGAATACACCACTTCACAGGCGACACTTGGCAATATTACGCGATATTTCACAACTTGCTCCCCTTTTGTTCCCCTAAATCGAACAAAAAACAGCTTCCAAGATCCTTGAATTCATGCTCCGAAATCGAACCAAAATCAAGTTCCAAAATCCCCGGGCATCTTCTTTGCGGATTTCGGTGGGCCAAGACCGCCAAGCAGCAGGGTCCATCTTTGATGCCCCCCCCCTCCCCCGAAGAGAGTCATTTCAGCCACTAGGTAAAAAAGAGCACCCGAAGGTGCTCTTGCCCTTCCTCAAGGTTTTGATGAGGGGCGGTAGAGGATTAGGACGATCATAAGCACGCCGCCGATGATCAACAGGGGCAAGGCAAGCTCGGCCAATGCCGCCACGGCGACAAAGCCGAGCATGGCGAAAAACGCCATTAACGTGAAACGCAGGCTGGCCAACAACATTTTTCTTTGACGCTTCATTCCTGTCCTCCAAACAAGGAGGTGATCCATGCCGCGAGAACAAGACCGATCCCGATCACGGCAAGGCCTGATCCTATCGGCGAGGTGTCAACCACGACAACTTGTTCCCGTCGACATCCGGCGATCACCAACAGAGAGAGCAGGATCATCCATTTTGATTTGTGTTTCATGTGCACTCACTGGTGTTGAGGTTTTATACGTGCCCGTTTCTTGCCGCGAATTCCTCGCAGAGGACGTTGAAGCGCTTGGTGCGTCCCGGCAGCATCCCGAGATTGCCCTTCAGCGTTTCGGTCACGGCGTTGTGGTAGGACCACAGGTTCCGGGACCGGAATTCGGGATGATGGGGATTGCGGTACTCCTTGAGCACCTTCGGCACCATGGACCCGGAGATCACGCCGTTGTCAAGTGCCCGGATGGTGAGGTCGTGGGCGGCCAGGGGCGTGAGGTCCGTTTCCTTGTACCGTTCGATGCGGCGGTCCTGGGCGTGCCAGTTGCCGTTCAAACGGCCCACGGCCTCGTGCACCAGTCCCGGCAGGTCCTGGAGAATGCGGGCGGTGTGCTTGCGAGCGATGTTGATTTCGCCGTGGAAGCTGAGGTTGTCGCAGACCAGGACCTGGGATCCGAGGACCAGTCCGGCGGGCAACCGTTTGTCGTGGGAGTTGCGAAGTCCCAGCACCCAGCTGTAATCCGGGTGCGTGTGGCCGTTGGCGATTTGCAACAGGCCGAAGTAGCGGTGGCCCTCGTGGGTGATGGCATGGGCCTGCTCGATGATCCGCATCCCGTAACGGGGCAGCGTGTTTTCGACCAGGGTGAGCAGATCGTGATGGGGAATGGGCTGCCAGGTGGCAGTGCGCCGGGGCGTGTGGACCGTGCGCAGGTCTTCGCGCGGCACCCGGTGGGCGCCGCAGTGGAGGAGAAGATTGCATTTGTGCATGGGGAATTCCTTTCGGTTGGGATTGTTGGTTTGGGTTTGTGTACATCGGGATTGCATTTCCCGACGGTTTGAAGTAGTGTTTCAACATGACATTGACTTTGGACATTCCGGATGATCTCGTTCAATCCCTTGGTGAGAATCAGGAGGAGTGCGAGCAGCTTGCACGCGAGGCGATTGCAATTCAGCTCTATCGACTCGGCAAGATCTCACTGCGGACCATGGGACGACTTGCTGGCGTGGGAGACGACATCTGGTCGGCGGATTCGCTCCGTGTGAAGTATGGGATTGCCACAAACATAGAGAGCGTTGATTCTGATCAAGAGGCCATCCGCCTTCTTCGGAAGCAGGCATGAATCTCCTGGTATCCGACACGGGCCCGCTCAACTATCTTATCCAGATTGAAGCGGTTGATCTCTTAAACGACATCGCCTCTGAAATCATCATACCCGCTTCCGTGCTGAAGGAACTGAGAAACGATCAGGCCCCCCGGGTGGTTCGCTTGTGGGCTGAAACCCCACCCGAGTGGCTGATCGTGGTTGAAGACCCGGACGTTCAATCCGATCCATCTTCCGCTTTGTCGAAAACGGATCTGGCTGTCATCACACTTGCCTGTCAACGGAAGTCCATTTTGTTAATGGATGATCGTAACGGACGTGAGATGGCGAGATCCATGAAGGTCACGGTCATTGGTACGGTTGGGATCCTGTTAGTGGCAGCCGAATGGGAACTGGTGGATTTTCCAGCGGCAATGAGCCGCCTTCAATCCACCAGCATATTCCTTTCCCCCAAAATCATCCAGGAAGCATGGACCCGCTACGAGGCCATGAAATCCCATTGATTTCGGAAGCCGCCGATTCAATTCAGGCGGCCTGACGGTTGCCGTTCCATGCCCGGCAGCGGGAACGGAACTCGCA